>NZ_JBQYLI010000005.1:0-322323 GCF_052690465.1 Sunxiuqinia sp. A32 | reverse complement strand
CCAGTAAATGAGAAAATAAGCATTTACATCCTATTAAATTAAGTATAAATCTGTCAAGCTATTTTAGGAAAGGTCAATCTGATATTTATTATTCATAAAGTCTATTTCAGGGAAGGTCAAATTCCCTTCCCTACTGGTCGTTCCAGCAAAAAATCAAGTTTTTCCAGCAATATTTTGAATCATTCAATCAAAAAAGCCAATCGTTCCAAAACAATCGGTAGCCTTTCCATATTTTTTAAAGGATTTCCAACGGTGCTTTTGGGATTGGCTTTTTAGCAATACTTACTGATTCACTTATTCATCGCCCACCTTGCGGTGCCTGCGGCGATACTGACTGGAATAGCCTTTTAATCTGTTTTCATCCTTACGGAATACATATTTCCCAGCTTCCCTGATATCATCAACCAGCTCCTTTAGATGGCTATAGGCTTTGTCGCGAATGAGTTTCGACTGATTATAGTCTGCCTTATCACCGTTGGCTTCGGCTAGTAAATCGGCTAGCTCATCTGCTCGGGTGGCAGCCAGGTCAAGCTGGCTGAGGTCGAAACCGATAGCAGTAAGTGGATCCGGGTTTTCTCGCCCCAAAACAGCAATGTCATTCAGGTCTTGAATCATATCGGCGTGGCCACTGCCATCGGTAATGGCACTCACACGACTTAAAAGGACTTCGTATTTCCGATAGGCAAAACGCAAACTCTGTAACAGGTCGTTACGTAGGTCATAGGCTAGTGGCGCCTGCACAGCCCATTCTTTTTGGGCCTCCTGCTGCGAACGGTAATCTTTGTTCCAGATGGATTGCGCCTCGCGGCAGGCTCCTGCACGTACAGGCAGATCTGCAATCATTTCAGAGGTAATTCCTACCACCTGTAACTGTTCCGCATCGTCCAGACTCCAGTGATGCAGGTTTTCGGCTTCCTGTAACGCGACATCAACAGGAATACTGAGTGCTTTAACTTCTTCGTCAGGAATAGCCTGGATAGCAACTAATTTTTCATTGTAGTCTTCAATGTTGGACATTTTTTCTACATTTAAAAGGTTAATAAATCTATTTATTGACTTTGGGGCCGCCTGTAAGCTTTCCACGGCATGGCGGCCTTTTTATTACCGGCTGTTCGGTTACATACCATCTCGGTGGTACGTGGGCAGATCAAGCTTTTTATCCTTGTTATTTTGCTTTATCATTTATTTTCATCACTACGCGATTGTGGGGCGGTAAGGCCAAAAACAAGGTGTAAGATAATACTACTGAACTATATATTAGGCAAAAACTAAGCAGAAATATATGAACACCCCTAAATTTATGATAAACCCCTATTTTTTCTAATGAAGGTTGATTTTTTGGTTGTTTTATGTTAATTGAGTAAGCCGCTATCTATTAGTTACAAGCTTTAAGTAGTGAAATTTGTCATGAGGGGGTGAGCAATCTTTATTTGATGAGGTTCGAAGGGTTGGGGGTGCTTGGTATTTTTATCCTCTAATTGCTCAATCGATTCGAGATATACCTGTATGTTTCTCTAAAAAACAAAAAGGGAAGTTTCAATTGAAACTTCCCTTTTTGTGGGCGATGAGGGAGTCGAACCCCCGACCCCTTGGGTGTAAACCAAGTGCTCTGAACCAACTGAGCTAATCGCCCTAATGTTTTCTGAACGTGCCTCCCTTTCGGAAAGGCGATGCAAATATAAATCCTTTTTTTTCTCTTCCAAAAGAAAAAATCAAAATTTTTAAGAAAAATAATCAGCGACCACAAAAGTACTGCCCCCAATGAAAATCAAATCCTCTGGTTGTGCTGATTCTACAGCTCTCGCAACTGCTTCATGTACAGGTTTTATAACCTTTCCATGTATTCCGGATGCACTTGCTTTTAATGCTAATTCTTCTGCGGGAAGTGCTCTTGGAATTTTTGCTTCGGTGAAAAAATAATTTGCATTTTTTGGAAGCAGCTCCAAAATCTGGTCGATATTTTTATCATTTACCATTCCCAATACAAGGTGAAGATTCTTATAAGGGGTGTTTTTTATTTGTTCCAAAACCGATGAAAGACCTGCAAAATTGTGAGCAGTATCGCAAACCATCAAAGGATTGTTGCCTACGATTTCCCACCGGCCTCTTAATCCGGTATTTTTTGATACATTTTCGAATCCAGCACAAATGGCTTCTTGGCTTATTTCCCAGCCTAAAGTTTGGCATATCTCTAAAACTTTTAGAGCGCCATATATATTCTTAGACTGATAATTTCCAAGTAAATCTGATTTAAGGCCAGGGAAAGCGATTTCAGTATTTCGTTTAATATTAAAAACTTGTTTTCCTTCAGGAAGAAACATCGAGTACTCTGAATGATATTCCTGATCTGCAAAATAAATTGGACTTTGCTTTTCTTTTGCTTTGTTCTGAAAAACGAAATCGTATAGATCATCGCTTTCTGAAACTACTGTTGGGATTTTACTTTTAATGATTCCTGCTTTTTCGTTGGCAATTTCTTCAATACTATTCCCCAATAACGCAGTATGGTCAAAACTGATATTGGTAATTAGCGAAACCTCTGGTTGAATAATATTGGTTGAGTCTAACCTTCCACCAAGACCAACTTCAATAATTGCAATATCAACTTCTTGCTTTTTGAAATAGTCGAAAGCCATAGCTACCGTTAGTTCAAAAAATGAAGGTTCAAGTTTTACTGATTCATTTAAATTAGTAAACTTTTCCACGAAATCTACCACTCCGTCTTCCGTTATCATTTCTCCGTTGACCCGGATTCTTTCCCTGAAATCAATTAAATGTGGCGAGGTGTATAATCCTGTTTTGTATCCAGCTTCCTGAAATACAGAAGCAAGCATGTGTGAACTGGAGCCTTTCCCGTTGGTTCCGGCGACATGGATACTTTTAAAATGATGATGTGGGTTGGCAAACATTTCATCAAGTGCCAATGTGTTGCCTAAGGTATTTTTATAGGCAACTGGACCTGTTCGTTGGAACATTGGAAGCTGCTCGTACAAATATTTAAGAACCTTCTCGTAGCTTGTCATTCGTTATCAGGAGTTTATAAATTGTGGAAAATTTGATGACCAAATTACGTGATATTTTAACAAATAATAAAAGCGAATTCTACTAATTTTTTCTACATTTAAAAAAGTAAAACTACAAAGATGGCTAAACAGAAACTCACAAAAATATTCGTTTTAGACACGAATGTTATTCTTCACGATCATACTTGTATTTACCAGTTCAAAGATAATGACATTGTTATTCCGATAACAGTTTTAGAAGAGTTGGACAAGTTTAAAAGGGGAAATGATCCGATTAATTTTCAGGCAAGGGAGTTTGTCCGTATTCTGGACGATATTGTTGCTGAGAAACTGTTTAATGGAGGGATCAATTTAGGTGAGGGGCTGGGCAAGCTCATTATAGCTACCGGAAAGCCATTTAGTGATACGATTAAGCAATCTTTTAAGGAAGATATTCCGGATCATCGAATTCTTTCAATTGCTGAGTTTTATACCAAAGAAAATATCAAGCGCCCTACTATTCTGGTAAGTAAGGATATTAATCTGAGGATGAAAGCTAAGTCTCTTGGAATTATGTCTGAGGATTATGAAAATGATAAAATTAAGGATCCTCAGGTATTTGAGAAAAGTATTATCGAGTTAGAGAGCTTTAAGGATAAGCTTATCGAGTTACTATACGACGAAGGTTCTTTTCCATTGGAAGATGCAGGTTTTGAAGCAGAACCAACGCCAAATGATTATTATATTTTCAAAGGAAATAAATCGAGTGTTTTGGCTCGCTACGATAATGTTGCCAAACGGATTGTTCGGGTTGAAAAGAAAACTGCCTACGGGATTAAGCCCCGAAATGCAGAACAGACTTTTAGTTTGAATGGCTTGTTGGATCCCGATGTTAAGTTGGTTTCGTTAACTGGAAAAGCAGGGACAGGTAAAACATTACTTGCATTAGCGGCAGCATTGGAGCAGCACAAACAATACGAACAGATTTTGTTGGCCAGGCCAATTGTTGCTTTAAGCAATAGGGACTTGGGTTATTTGCCGGGAGATGCAAGTGAGAAAATCAGCCCATACATGCAGCCTTTGTTTGACAACCTTTCCGTTATTAAGCATGCGTTTAATCCACGTAGCCAGGAGTATCAAAAGATTGACGAATTATTAAAAGAGGAGCGATTAATCATTACTCCACTTGCATACATTAGAGGACGTAGTTTATCCAATTCTTATTTTATTGTTGATGAGGCCCAAAACCTCACTCCTCATGAAATTAAAACGATTATTACTCGTGCGGGTGAAGGAACCAAAATGGTATTTACAGGAGACATCATGCAAATAGATTCGCCTTATTTGGATATGAAGTCAAACGGGTTAGCCTATATGACCGATAAGATGCGCAATCAGGATTTATTTTCTCATGTCAATTTGGTAAAAGGTGAACGAAGTTATTTAGCCGAGCTGGCCAGTGATTTGCTCTAGATCATTGAATTAAACTTTGTCGTCATTCTGATTCCAGATTTTCTTTTTATACTTTTGCCGATTCAATTGAAGAGGTATGGATTTTAAAGGCAAAAGCGCAGCATTTTTTACTTTGGGATGTAAACTGAATTTTTCAGAAACATCGACCATTGCGCGGCATTTTGAGGCAGTTGGATTTGACCGGGTTGATTTTAAAGACCAGGCTGATGTGTATGTTATTAATTCTTGTTCAGTCACCTCCGAAAGTGATAAGAAAAGCCGAAATATTATTAGGCAGGCTATTCGTCGAAATCCTGATGCACTAGTTGTTGTAACTGGATGCTATGCTCAATTGCAGGAAGAGGTTATTCGAAAAATAGAGGGGGTGGATTACATTCTCGGAACCAATGCCAAGTTTCGAATGACTGACTTTATGGACGGATTGGAAAAGCGGGAAGAACCCTTTGTTTTGCTTCAATCACAAAATAAGAATCGAGACTTTTTCCATGCTGCCTCATGGGGCGATCGTACACGCAGTTTTTTGAAAGTGCAGGATGGTTGCGATTATTTTTGCACCTATTGTACCATTCCTTTTGCACGTGGACGCAGCCGAAATGATACCATTGTCAATACGGTGAAAAAAGCAAAGGAAACTGTTGACGCTGGGATTAAGGAGATCATTCTGACTGGTGTAAATATTGGCGACTTTGGGAAAAGTACCAAAGAGAGTTTTATTGGGCTATTAAAGGAGCTGGATGAAGTTGAGGGATTGGAGCGTATTCGAATATCATCCGTTGAGCCAAATTTACTTACTGATGAAGTCATCGATTTTGTTGCTGGTTCAAAGCGAATTGCGCCTCATTTTCACATTCCATTGCAGGCTGGATCAAACGATGTTTTAAAGCTAATGAAGCGAAAGTATGAGCGGGAAGTATTTGCGGGAAGGATTGAAAAAATTCGTTCTGTGTCACCAGATGCTTTTATTGGTGTTGATATGATTGCTGGAACGAATGGAGAAACTGAAGACTTTTTTTTAGATGGCTATTATTTCATAAAATCACTGGATATCTCACAGATTCATGCATTTCCATATTCCGAAAGGCCTGGAACAAAAGCCTTGGAAATAAAGCCTTTAGTTGCTGTGGATGAGCGTAAAAGAAGAACTCGTCAATTAATATCGTTGTCAGAGAAAAAGTTACGTGCTTTTTACGAAAGGAATGCTGGAAAAACTGCCACTGTTCTTTTTGAAAATGAAAGCGATCAAGATCGGCTGACTGGATTCACGGAAAACTATATTCGTGTCGAAACCAACTATAATCCGGAATTGGTTAATAATGTAGCGCAGGTCAAACTTTCAGAAATAAATAACCTGGGAAATTTTGAAGTTGAGTTTCTTTAGGCCAATTTCACTTAAAAATTTCAATATGGATTTACAACAAATTTGTCAACAAATACAGAATACAGCTAGAACAGCTGGCGATTTCATCAGGCAGGAACGTCTAAAAATTACATCTGAAGATATTGAACTCAAAGGAAAAGCAAGCCTGGTTACGTATGTCGATAAGACGGCTGAAAAAATGATCGTTGATGACCTGCGTAAAATTCTTCCAGAAGCTGGTTTTATAACTGAAGAAGGTACCGCCGGAGCTGATGGCGAAAAATATAAGTGGGTCATCGACCCATTGGACGGAACCACCAATTTTATTCACGGTATTTTCCCACATTCAGTTTCTATTGGATTAGTTGAAGATGATCAGCCAATTGTTGGAGTTGTTTACGAAGTTGGCCAAAATGAGCTTTTTTGTGCGTGGAAAGATGGTGGTGCCTGGATGAATGGGCAGCCAATTTCTGTTTCAAAAACTGCCGTCCATGAAGATACCTTGCTTGCGACTGGATTTCCATATTATAATTTTGAAATGCTGAACAATTACCTGCGTTTACTGGAATTTTTCATGATGGAAACACGAGGAATGCGCAGGATGGGTTCAGCGGCGGTTGATTTGGTTTATGTGGCCTGTGGTCGTTTCGATGGATTTTTTGAGCATGCACTCCATGCTTGGGATGTAGCAGCTGGAATTATCATTTTGCAAGAAGCAGGTGGAAAAGTATGTGATTTCAAGGGAGGTGACAATTTCTTGTTCGGAAAAGAGATTGTAGCTTGTAACTCCAATTATTTTCCTGCATTCTTCAAAAAAGTAAATGAATTTCTTGGTTAGATTTTACCTTTCCTTATTGCGCTTGGTTGGCTAATGCATTAAATTGCATAAAAAAGTAGTCATGGCTGAGAAAGAAATTGCCTTGCTCCAGAAACAGCGAGAAAAATTGAATGAAAAGAGTTTTGATTTAGAAGCCTGGAAAAATCAAACAGTTCTTTTTTTGAATCGAATCTTCGGTGCGGAACACACCATTGTGAAAATGATTTTGGATTTGAAATACGACTATTCCAGCTGGAATTTGCGAGATGCTACCGGCAATGAAAAATCCGATGATCCTGTAAAAATGCAGGCTGATGAAATTTTGGAAGCAGCCATTATGGAACTGGAAAGTTTAGGTTTGCCGCAAAAGGAAATTTCCACTGATAAATTGTGGGAATTGTTGGAAGAAGAACTAACAGGCAAGCAATTGAAAGAAATTAAATCCATTGTAGATTCAGGCAAAAAGGAGAAACTTTCCAAACTTTCAGAAGTTTTAAGCTCACTTGAAAAAGAAAACCTGATAAACATTATGTCACGTTTATTAATTTCCTGATTATCTTTGCGGGCATGAATTTTCCTAAAGTAGCTGTTGTTATTTTAAATTGGAATGGGAAGGATTTACTTTCCAGATACTTACCTTCTGTTGTTGATTGCAGTGAGGGAGAAGCAGTGGAGTTAATTGTTGCTGATAACAACTCTACTGATGATTCCATCGCTTTCATTCAAGAAAATTTTCCAACGATAAAGATTCTTCAATTAGATGAGAATTACGGATTTGCGAAAGGATATAATGAAGCGCTCAAACAAATTGAAGCCGAATACTATATTCTACTAAATTCGGATGTTGAGGTAACCTCAGGTTGGCTGGAACCGATGATTGAATTAATGGATAATGATTCTTCAGTGGCAGCCGTCCAGCCAAAAGTGTTGAGTTGGCGACAAAAGGATGAATATGAATATGCCGGGGCTGCTGGAGGATTCATTGATAAATTAGGCTATCCTTTCTGTCGTGGTCGTATTTTGAATGTGATGGAAAAAGATGCCGGGCAATACGATCAGGTGACTAATATTTTCTGGGCAACAGGTGCATGTATGGCTGTAAGAGCCAGTTATTTTCATAAGGCAGGTGGTTTTGATGAAGATTTTTGGGCGCATATGGAAGAAATTGACATTTGCTGGCGCTTGAAAAATATGGGATACCAGATTCAGTTTACTCCCTATAGTAAGGTTTTCCATTTAGGAGGAGGAACACTTTCTTACGATAATCCCCGGAAATTATTTCTCAACTTCAGAAACAGTCTGTACTTGTTGTATAAAAATTTGCCAAGACATAAATTCTATAAGGTAATTGTTGCCAGAATGATTTTGGATGGAGTTGCTGCGTTCAAGCTTTTGAGTGAGTTTAATTTAAAAGGATTTACAAGCGTATTTCGGGCACATTTTTCATTCTACAAAGAACACAAGAAATTGCGAAAAAAGCGGGACCATTTGAAAACGATTGCAACACCTCAATGGCATGACGAGATATTATGCAAAAGCATTATCTGGAAATTTTACTTTAAAGGACAGAAAAAGTTTCAGGAGCTCAGTTAGTCAACTTTAAACCAGTTGTTGAAAAATCACAAATCCTTTGTATCTTGAAGTATAAAATTTAAGATGATGACAAAGGCGTTAATTAATGGTTTCAATATTACCCCAGCCACAAAACAGTTTGAAAAAATCTCAGAAGATCAGTTGCCAATTGCTGCATCTGATAAAGCATATCAATGGCTTCAATTTGATTTAAAATCACCGGAGACGGAAAAATTAATTCGGGGTATTGAGGGTGCTGATGAATTGTTGGTTGAAGCACTGCTGAAAGATGAAACCAGGCCGCGCGTTTCTATTTTAAACGATGAAATGCTGATTATTTTGAGGGGTGTTAATTTGAGTGAAGGAGAAGATCCTGAGGATATGGTTGCAGTTCGATTATTGATTAGCAGTAATCGGATTATTAGTTGCCAAAAAAGAAATTTATTATCTGTAAATGACATGGTTCAGTCAATTGAAGACGGAAAACCTCCAAAAACTCCGGCTCATTTTCTGGTGCTGTTGTGTGAAAGATTGATTTTGCGAATGAATGACTTAATGGAAGACATTGAAGATCGATCGGCAGAAATGGAAGAGTTGGCCCTTGATAACGACGGGAGTGATTTTGAAAGTGAATTGCATAATTTGAGAAGGCAAATCATTCAGTTGAAACGCTTTTTGATTCCACAACGAGATGCCTTTTTAAAACTTCAATTGGAAAAAACTGCCTGGATAACTATTAAGCAACAACATCGCTTTCGTGAAATCACAGACCAGCTAATTCGTTATTTGGAAATGCTGGATGCTGCTCGTGATATGGCAACTGTTAGTCAGGAAACTCTGTATCATCGGCAGAACGAGCAGATGAATAAGCGTATGTATATTTTGTCGATTGCCGCTGCTATTTTTTTACCACTGGGCTTCTTTGCCGGTCTCTTAGGTGTGAATTTGTCGGGAATACCGAAAGCTGAAGATCCAATGGCTTTTGCATGGTTTGTTATAATTTTGGCTGTTCTTACTGGTTTCCTACTGTTACTATTCTGGAAAAAGAAATGGTTATAATTTGATTTTATGGGAGTTTTAGTTGGCAAACTATTATTTTTGTTCATCAATCACCCTAAAAGAATACACATGTTTCGATCAGCTTTTTTGTTTTTCATTAGTATTATTTTGCTGTCTTCATGCGCAGCACGATATAAAACCATAACAGGAATTCGAGATTGGTCGTATCCTCAAAATCAGTTTGATAAGCAGTTTAGCTTTAGCTATTTTGATAATGTTTTAAAAGAAACAAACAATAAACGTGCTGCAAGGTGGGCCAAGCGAAAGAATATTCATGTCATTGGAATTAAGTTGATCAATAATGGAGAGAAGCCCATTCATGGTACACAGTTAAGCTTTTATAATGGAGACGAACGAGCCGAAATTATTCACAATCAGTGGTTGGCGAAAAAGGTCAGGCAAAGAATCTCTCCGTTGATGATAGTAGTACTTCCGGCGTTATTGGTTGAAGATGCAATTTTTCACCGGAATGGTGATACAGATGAATTCAACACCAGATCTTTCGAAAACGATCCTCATTATTTTACGGAAGATATTGCAAATCAGGAAGAAAAAAGAAGGAAAGATGCAAACTTTAGCCTCAAGGACGAATTGATGAAATTTCAGTTGGCGAATCAGGTGTTAATTCCGAACAAAGCAGTTTATGGAGTTATTGGTATTCGCTGTAAAGGAGAATTAAAAGATTTACGAGTGGTGAAGAATGACTCTGATTTTTCAATTATACTTAAACCATAAAATGAAGAGCCCCACCTCGCAGGCAGGGCTTCTCAACAACCTAACTAAACTAAACCAATTAAGAAATAGAAATTTGACGTGGTTCTTTTGCTTTAAATTCATCTCTTTTTGGAAGCTCAACTTTCAGAATACCGTTTTTGTGTGACGCTTTGATTTTGTTCCCATCAATTCCGTCTGGTAAGCGGAAAGAGCGCCTGAAAGCAGAGTAGTTGAATTCGCGGAAAACCACTTTATTACCATCTTTTTCTTCGTTTTCAGTTTTTGTTTCTGAAGAGATGGTAAGTACATTGTCTTTTAAATCAATATGGAAGTCTTTTTTTTCTAAACCAGGGGCAGCTACCTCTATTTCAAATTGGTCATTTCCCTCGTAAACATTTACGCTCGGAGTATTGCTCCAGCCTGATTCCTCAAAAAGATCACTCCACAAATTTCTTCCGAAAAAATCTTCAAATAGATTCGGAATGTTCTGTTTGTTTCTAATTAATGGTAACATGACTAAATCCTCCTAATTATTAGTTCAACTTTAATTGTTAACAGCAAAAAATGATCAAAGTATATACCATTCTAAATAAGCCCTGTTTTTATTGAATTATGTTATTGAGGATTGACATTTTGTCTTTTTGAAAGTCATTTTTTCAGGATTTAATATGCTGAATATGAAATAAATTCAGTGTGTGTAGTTTTGAAGTTAGCTTATTTAGATTGATCGAATCAGTTTTTTTCTATTAACTTTGCAGCAACATTTACGCAATGGGGTGTCCTAAATAAACGGACTGAGATCATACCCAAAGAACCTGATCCGGTTAGTACCGGCGTAGGGAGGGCGATAGGGATTAATTCCTACCTCATTGGTTATTTATTAACCAAATTTTCTAATAATGAAAAAACTTATTTTAATGCTGCTGATGCAGTGTGTGTTTGCATTTTCGTATGCAGAGTATTTTATCCAGGGAACGGTGAAAAGTGAGTCCGGAGAATCCTTGATTGGTGCAAGTGTGATGCTGTCTGGAAACTACAAAGGAACTTCGACCAATGATGAAGGAGTATTTCAATTCAAAAATGTAAAAGCCGGAGATTATTACCTGACTGTTTCTTACATTGGATTTGAACAAAAGAAAATTCAGATTACAGTTAGTCAAGATGTTGATCAGGATGTGATTTTGGAAGCATCAAATGTGATGGCAGAAGAAGTGTTGGTTTTTGCAACGCGTGCAGGAGACAAAACTCCTGTTGCAAAAACAGATGTTAGCAAGGAAACAATTGAAGGCAGAAACATTGGGCAAGATATTCCTTACCTTCTTACAATGACTCCATCTTATGTTGCAACATCGGATGCAGGAGCGGGAGTTGGCTATACGAATTTCAGGATTCGTGGAACAGATCTGAACCGTATTAATGTGACCGTAAATGGGATTCCAATGAACGATGCTGAATCACATGGAACCTGGTTTGTGGATATTCCCGATTTGGCTGGTTCTGTTGAGAATATTCAGGTGCAGCGCGGGGTTGGAACTTCAACAAACGGTGCGGCTGCTTTTGGTGCTACAATTAACCTGCAAACTTCTACCTTGAATAAAGAAGCTTATGCGGAGTATAAAACTTCTGTAGGAAGTTATCACACCGTGAAGCATTCGGTAAGTGCCGGAACCGGGTTGTTGAATGATCATTTTACGGTCGATGTTCGCTTATCAAATGTGAATTCGGATGGATTTATCGATCGTGCTGAATCTGATTTGAAATCATTCTTTGCTTCTGCAGGTTACTATTCAGGGAATACGATTTTAAAATTGAATTTATTTTCTGGTTTTGAGGAAACTTACCAGGCCTGGTATGGTGTGCCTTCGGTTAAATTGGAGGGTGATGTTGCAGGAATGGAACGCTACCGCGATCATTGGCTGTGGAACTCCCATTCAGCTCGTGCAAATGAAATTCAGCACGATCACATCATTAATTCAGATGCCAGAACATACAATTTTTACACCTATGAAAATGCAGTTGATCATTATCAGCAAGATCATTACCAATTGCATTTTTCTCATCAGTTTAATGATTATTTGAATATCAATGCTGCATTGCATTATACGTATGGTCGTGGCTATTACGAAAATTATGAGTATGATGAAGAATATGCCGATTTTCAAATGGACGCTCCTGAGGGAATTGAGGTGACTGACCTGATTGCCCGTAAATGGTTGTCGAATGATTTCTATGGTGCAACTTTTTCTTTGAATTACAACAAAGGCATTTCGGAACTAACGTTTGGTGGAGGATATAATACTTATGATGGCCATCATTACGGACAGGTTATCTGGGCTCAGTACATGGGTGAAAATGAAAAAAACCATGTTTGGTACAGCGGAACCGGTTTGAAAAAGGATTTTAACATCTTTGGAAAATATAATTTGCAAGTTCTGGAAAAGGTAAATTTGTATGCAGATATGCAGATTAGAAATATCAATTACGAAATCGGCGGAATTGATGATGATTTGAGGGATTTGACACAATCTCACAATTTCTTCTTCTTCAATCCGAAATTGGGGATTTTCTACCGTCCAAGCGATTCCCAGGAAGCCTATTTCAGTTATTCAAGAGCTAATCGTGAACCGAACAGAAGTAATTTTGTAGATGCCGATCCTGCTGGCAAACAGCCAGTTTCAGAAACTCTGAATGACTTTGAAGCCGGATATTCGTACAAATCGAATAAATATGCTTTTGGCGCGAATCTCTACTACATGGCATACAACGATCAATTGATAACGACTGGAGAAATCAATGATGTTGGTGCTCCAATCATGGTGAACGTTGACAAAAGTTATCGTTTGGGGATTGAATTTACTGGTGGATTGAAAATCACGCGAAACCTGAGCTGGGATGCGAATGCAACTTTTAGCCAAAACAAGATTAAAGACTTTGTTGAGTATGTTGACAACTGGGACTATTGGTATGATATGGAAAACGAACCTTATCAGTACATCGCAGAGCTAGGGGAAACAGACTTGGCATTTTCACCAGCTGTGATTGTGAATAGCCAGCTTAGTTTACTGCCTGCAAAAGGATTGAATATAGCACTGCTATCAAACTATGTTAGTGATCAGTACATCGACAATACTTCAAACGATGACCGGAAGTTAGATGCATGGTTTGTAAATAGCCTGAAAGTGGATTACAACATGAAATGTAAGTTGTTTGATTCAGTCACCTTGCATTTTATGGTTAACAATTTATTCGATGTAGAATACGAAAGTAATGCCTGGGTTTATTCATATTATACCGGTGGAGACCGTTACAAAATGGATGGATATTTTCCACAGGCTGGAACTCATTTCTTTGCCGGAATTGATTTCAAGTTTTAAATTTTAAGAATTAGATTTAAAAGGAATGGCATTCGTCTTCGGACGGATGTCATTCAAATATAATCGCAGAATTATTCTTTCATCTCAATTTGTGAGATTTTACTGGTCTCTTCATTAAAATAAAGGGGAGCAACAACAATTGATGGGTATCTTCTTTGGATACGTTTAGCCTCAGAAACCAGGAATTCTGTTTCATCGCCAATCTCAAAAAAAGGTGATAAATTTTCAAAATGCATTTGGGCAGTTTCCTGCTTCCATCCTGCATTCTTTTGCAGTCCTTCAATAAATAAATCTTTTCGGTTGTGAATCTGAACCATTCCACAATCGTTATGTCCAATCAGGGCAATGTGTTTTACATCTCCAACACCAATTGCATAGGAAACCTGAAATTCGTGGTAGAATAAGTTGGCACCACCGGAACGAATAATAAAAGCAAAGTTTTCAGGAATCCACAAACTTTTTCGATTATCCATGCACATGCCAATTAGCATTTGCGGAGAATCGTATCTGCAAAATGTTCGGTTTAAATTATGGTATTCCAGAAGCAACCCAATTGGGGTGTTTTTATATTCAGGAAAAATATCAGCCTTGCTTTTTACTTCTATCAATCTCCTCATTTCAAGTTATTGGTTCATCATACTAAGCAAACCTTGTTTGTGGTAAAAAGGTTCAGGAAAATAAATTGAAATTTGATAAAAGGTACTGCGTCGTTTTTTCTTTTAATTTTGTGATATAAATTTAACCCATGGCAAAAGATTGGAAAGACCGATTAGGAGTAGTGTATTCAACCAGTTCTGATTTTGAATACCAAAAGGATGAACAGGACGAACAAGAAACGCTTCCTCCTCAGCATCAGGATTTGAGAGTAATGCTCGATAAGAAAAACAGAAAAGGAAAAGCAGTTACATTGATTACTGGTTTTATTGGTTCCGATTCAGATTTGAAGGAGCTTGCCAGGCTGTTAAAGAGTAAATGTGGAGTTGGCGGATCTTCCAAAGAGGGAGAAATTTTGATACAGGGAGACTTTCGTGATAAAGTCATGCAAATTCTTCAAAAGGAAGGTTACAAAGCGAAGCGTTCCGGCGGTTAGTATTTTTTAGTGCATCGTTATTTTCCGAATTAACAGTAAGTAAATCATTTGATTGAACGCAGCACCAGAAAGATAAAAGCAATCAAGTGTATTTGTCTTTCTGAAATCTAAAGAATAATCAATACCCGGATCATTTATATCATCTCCCTTTCGATGCCCCAATCTGATTTTTTTTGCAAATTAAATAGCAGAAGGACGCCAGTTCTGGGTTGAGCTGGATTTATTCGTCTATGTGCAGTTGATTGTGTGGCAAAATTGAAACTTACCACGAACAAATTAAGAGAATAAGTGTCTTGAAGTGATATACGAACAGCTGAATATGAGACGCAGAAAACTAAATAATTATTTTAGTTGTAAAAGATTTTTTCTTGCAGCTGAAAATATTCTAAATTGGAACTGGAATATAGACGTATGAAAAAATCATTCCTATTAATTGGTTGTTTGTTTTTTGCCGGAAGTCTTCTTTTTCAGTTGGCTGCCCAAAATAATTATGAAGTGCGAAAAATCAACTTTCATGGGAATAAAACGCTTGATAAGGAATTTCTATTGGATCAAATGGCCTTGAAAGAAGTTTCCTTTTTACAAAAACTTTTAACCAGCGAAGAACGATTTTTGTACAATCAAGAACTAATTAAGCTGGACTTGGAACGGCTGGTTCGAATTTATCAAAGTGAAGGTTTTTTAAATGCGGAAACCAAGCTGAATTCCTTGAAAGTTAATAAGGATAAGCAAAGCGTACGGCTGAATTTTGAAGTTGAAGAAGGCAATCCAATTTTAGTAGATTCAGTGACGATATTATATGGGGATTTGGCAAATACTGTAAACACTGATTCTGTTTCAGCAAGAATCTTTCGCAAGTTAAATTTAACGAAGGGAAAACGTTTTCGGGATGAAGCAATAAGCAGCGACGTATTATTTATTGAGGATGTATTTCGCAATCTGGGGTACGCATACGCAAAAGTTAAATATGACCTTGACTTGGATGTCGATCGTCATTCTACCCAGATCACTTATACGATTATTCCCGGGCCGTTATGTCGTATTGGAGAGACTATGATAATTGGGAATAAACATGTCTCTAGCAATTTTATTAATAAGCAATTGGAATATAGTGAAGGTGAAACATACGATAAATCGTTATTGGCTAAAACACGGGAAGATTTATACAATCTTCAGTTATTCAGGGTTGTTTCGGTACTGCCTGATAAAGATTCTGAGTCACTGAAAAATCCAATTCCTGTCCGTTTGTACGTTGAAGAAGCTCCACGTTTTGATACTCGTTTTGGAGTTGGCTATGGTACGGAAGATAAGTTCAGGACATTTATTGATCTGAATTATCGAGGTTTTTGGGGTGGCGCCCGACGATTAAATCTGTACGTTAAGCACTCTGCCCTGGAGCCATATAATATTAGTTTGAAATGGATCCAACCCCAGTTTTTCAGCAAGAAAAGCAGCTTAGCTTTTAATCCATTTATAAACCGAATCTCAGAGCCCGGTTACGATACCCGCACCTATGGAATGAATATTCCGTTGGCGTATCGTTTCAATGATCACCTGAATAGCAAGTTGATCTATTATTTGGAAAATGTGGAGCAAACGGTTGAGGAAGGGGATATAGAATTTCAGGATTATGTAGAAGACAAGTTTCCATATAATAAGTCGGGGATATTATTTAGTACGGTATTCGATGATGCAAAGCCCAGATTCTCGCCAATTGAGGGAGTCAATGTATCTGTGGGCTTTAAGGTGAACGGGCATTTGTTTGGTGGTGATTTCAATTATACCAGGCTGTGGGCTGATTTAAGAACCTATCAGAAAGCTGGGAAATGGGTAATCGCAGTGCGAACAATGGCAGGTGGAATCAATTCTTCAGATGACAGTCAGTTTATTCCTGTGGAGGACCGTTTTTACTCTGGCGGAAGTAATTCCGTTCGTGGATGGAGCCGTTCTCAATTGGGGCCTAAAAGAGAAAGCGGAACACCTTTGGGTGGGAAAAGTATTTTGGAGGGGAACCTCGAATTGAGATATCCGCTATTTTGGAGGGTAAGTGGAGTTGCATTTATGGATACTGGCAATGTTTGGACGGAGTCATATTCTTACCATATAAATAATTTGGGTTATGCGTCAGGTGGTGGATTGCGGGTGGATACGCCAATTGGACCTATCCGTTTTGATGTCGGTTTCCCTTTATGGAATGAAAAGAAAAGTGCACAATTTTTTATTAGTGTTGGACAGGCATTTTAGATTGATAGATGAAGAAAGTGATCAAATATCGTGTTCGAATACTAGGATGGTTTTTAGCAAGCATTCTGCAACTTCTTGTGCTTGTTGGTTTGCTGATCCAGACTTCATTTTTCAAGGAGAAGTTGGCAAATGTGGTGGCGAATCAATCGACCAGATTTTTAAACGGCCAGCTTAAGATCGGTGAAATTGAAGGGAACTTTTTTACCAACTTTGAGATGAAGGATGTTTTACTTTCCGATGAAACCGATACCGTTGCATTTATCTCTCAATTTCGTGCAGAATACGATTTGCTTTCAATTTTTGAAGATCAATTTAAAGTTCATTTAATTGAAATTACCCAACCCAAAGTTATTCTTAGTCAAAACAATGATTCCATTTGGAATTTTCAGCAGCTAATTAAAGCATCTGCCAACGAAGAAGATACTTCTTCAAATAGTTCGTTTGGGCTAAGTTTGTCAACTTTCAACCTGCGCAATGGAAAAGTTTCCATTCAATCATTGGATACAATAATCCCGAGTCAGATTGATGATTTGAATTTATTATTATCAGTCGAATATGCGGTTACCAATCAGCAGTTGGATCTTAACAATTTGTCGTTTTCTACAACGAATCCGAATTTAACTTTGAAGAAATTGTCATTTAACCTGAGTAGGAATCAAACTGGAATTGAGTTGAAAGATTTTCATGTAAAAACTGCACAAAATCAGCTCACTGCAAATGCTGAGTATCTGCCAGATCCGAATGCGCAGGCAAGTGGAAATTTAGAAAGCTCACCTTTACATTTAAAAGAATTTGAATTCTTCATGGCAGGATTTAAAATTCCGGCAACTCCAATTTTGAAAGTTGATGCAGAATTGAAAGGCGATTCCGTTTTTGCGACTCTCAAATTAAGTGATCAGGGGCAGCAGATTCATTTGGAAGCTTCTTCATCAAATCTGATCAGTTTTCTAAGTGCTTCTGATGATTCTATCCTGAACTATCATTTGAAAGGGATTTTCACGGAGATTAATCTTGCACAATGGGTTGGCGATTCGGAATTGGATTACTTGATTAATGGAGAGTTGAATTTGGATGGAAGTGGTACCGATATGAAAAACGCAAAAGTTTCGTTGAAAGGCGACTTCCGAGATTGTATTATTCAGAAGCGACCTGTTGAAAAATTGCTTCTCTCTCTTAATTTAGAGCATGGAGTTTTGGATGGAGTTACCGAAGGAAATGGCGATTTTGGCAAATTTAAGTTGAGTCCGAAGATTCAGAATTTACAAACTGAACCTATTTACCAAGTCGATTTAATTGCTGCAAAATTCAACATAGCGAATCTGCTTGGGAATGATAGCTTGCAATCAGATTTGAATTTTCAGATGAGTGTGCAAGGCACAAGTTTTGATCCGAAAAAAATAGATGCGAAAGCAAAGGTGCGATTTTCAAAATCAAGTTTTCAGAAGATCAATTTAGATACTTTATTGGCGAAGGTAAGTTATCGCCAAGAGGAAATTACTATCGATTCTTTGTGGGCAAAGTCTTTGTCTACAGAATTGTTGGCAAGCGGAATTTATAATTTAAAATCAAATTCTTCAATTGCTTTAAAAATCAAATTTGATGATTTAGATGAATTTGCCAGCTATTTTCCTTTCACTGATTTTAAATCAAGTGGAGAGGTAAATGCAAGCTTAAATGGAACAATGGATCACCTGTTTTTGCAGTCAGAAATAGCATTGGATCAGACGAGTTTTCAGGATTTTATAGTTGAAAAAGTGGTGTTGAATGCCAATGGTGAGCTAAGTAAGAATAATACTTTATTTGATGCGAAAATTGTGGGTAAGGATGTCAGTTACAGTTCGTTTTCGTTTGATTCATTAACGACAACTTTGAGATATACGACTGATTCCATTTCATTTAAAAGCAGCTTGGCAGGCAATGAATTAAGTTCCGATTTGGAAGGAGGCGTTGCGTTGGGAAATCCACTTCAGATAGAATTATCGGATTGGCGTATCGATTATAAACAGCAGTTGTGGAGCCTTCAGCAGAAACCCACCCGGATACAATTTGATTCATTAGATTATTCTGTTGATCATTTTAAAATGGCAAGTGGAGATTCCGACTCTGCACAATATGTATCGGTTGATGGAAAGATTCGCAGGAAAGGGGCGGAGAATTTAAGGTTGAAAATTGCCAATGTTGATGTGGCTGCTCTTATGAAATTGTTGGATCAGGATGTAGATGTCGACGGTAAGATAAATGCAGATTTGAAATTAGCGGGTGATGCCGAATTTCCGTTGTTGGATGGCAATATTTTCGTAGATCAAGCTCGCTTTAGTGGGTATCAGTTTTCCGAATTCGGTGGCACTGTCGCGTACAAAAATGATTTGATGAAATTGCAATTTAAGGTTGTCCCGATTGATAGTGGCAGAATTGTGTTGAATGGTTCAATTCCGATGAGTTTACAATTGGATAGTTTGAGTTATTCATTGGATACAAGTGATTCTATTGATGTAAAATTGAATGTTGATAGGTTTCCTTTAGCAATTTTGAAAGGGATTGATATTACAAAAGATATTGGTGGGTATTTAGAGGGTCAACTTAATATTGATGGAACAATGGATGCACCAAACCCAAATGGAAATCTGGCATTACATGACGCCTCTATTCGTATTTCTGAGTATGGAATTTCCTATGACGATATTTCTTTTTATATGGAGTTTCTAAAGAATCAGGTTCAACTAGATACTTTTTTTGTAAAAAGTGAAGATGGTAATTTCACCGCAAATGGTACCATTGATTTTGATTCAAATTTTTATAACGGTGAAATTAGCCAGTCGACGTTCAGTCTCAATTTTGATGATTTTAACCCGGTAAATCATCGCCAGTTCAATATGCAACTGTCGGGAGATGCAAGTTTAAGCGTCACAAAGGGTGATGTGGTTTTCGATGGAGATTTGACCATTCCTCAATCTGAAATTTATTTGCCAGCCATTATGAATTTAGCAGGTAAGGTAAGCGTGCCTGAACTGCCCAAGCCAATCTTAGTGCAACAACTTGAAAAACAGCAATTGCTCAATGATACCGCTCAACTGAAAGTCGCTGGTAACAGCGAAAAAGACAGCATCAATTTTGATTATTTGGATGTGATAACCGGACGAGTAAAATTGAATATTCCTAAAAACTCATGGATCAAAAATGATGATTTACATCTTGAAATCTCTGGTGATTTGGAGATGATTAAGAACAAGGAATTCTTTGAGTTGTTTGGAACTGTTGAGGTGGTTCGAGGTCAGTATGATTTATTGGGACGAACTTTTATAATTGATGAGGGAACCATTTCATTTCAAGGGGGAGAGGAATTGATTCCCGAGATGAATATCACAGCATCGTACACGTTCAGGAATTTGCAGCGGGCTGAACAAAGATTAAGTGTAACCGTAACGGGAACCTCCGAAAATCCATCTGTAGGCTTTACGCTTGATGGAAGTTCTATTCGTGAGGGAGATGCCCTTTCTTATATCATGTTTGGGAAAAGTATGAATGAGTTAACCATTAATGAGCAGGAAAATGTTTCGGGAGCCGGAGGCCTTGCTGGCACAGCGGCTGCTTCATTCCTTTCATCGCAGATTAGTAGCTTTTTAAGTAAAAAACTGAATGTTAATTACGTCAAGGTGAAAAGTAATGGAGGTTTTGCAAATGCTACGGTCGTGGTTGGTAAGTATATTACAAATGATTTATTTTTAAGCTACGAACAGCGATTTGGTGAAACAAATGAAAAAAACATTTCCAAGTACGAAGTGCGCCTTGAATATGAGTTGTTTAAATTTTTGTTCTTTCAGCTTAACAACTCATCAAATGATAGTGGGTTTGATGTAATTTTTAAACTAAACTCGAATTAGTCTTCCATTTCCTTTAAAATGTTTTCCACTTCAGTTTCAGTTTTGTGCAGTTTTTCTTTACACAATTTTATCAGGCTGGATACTCGTTTTACTTTTTCCGAAAGTTCATCAACATCCAACTCGTCGTTTTCAATTTTATTCAGGATTTCGTCAATTTCGTTAACTGCTTCCTGGTAAGTCATTTTTTTTGCTGCCATCGTTATTTTTTTATGATTTTACTTTTCACTTTTCCATCAGCGAATTGCGTTTCCAGTTGTTCTCCTTCAGTTAATCCACTTGCTGATTTTACTAATTGACCATCTTTGTATGTCAGGCTATAACCACGCTTTAGAATTCGCATTGGGTCAATCAGACGGTTTTTTTCTTCAAAGTTTTTAAGTTCGTTTTCTTTTAATTTAAACCCATCTTCTAATCGTATTTTTATTTCGTGTAATGTCTGGGTTAGTTTTGTGCGCATCATTCGAAACTGTCGCTGAGTAAGAGAGCTTAGGTTATCTGTTTTCTTTTCCAATAAGTAATATTCATCCCTGATCAGACTTTCTCCGTTCTTTATCAGCAAATGTTGGTATTGTTTAAACAGGTCTTTTTTGTGATGGATAAAAGAGGGAATTGACTTCTGAAGTCGGTATTGTGTCATTTTGAAATTACTATCCTCCCTGGTTACTAGTTTTCGTACCCCTTGAACAAGAGTTTGGCTCGCTTGCCGTAAAAATTCTTTTTCCAGGGATATTCGATCTTCCACCATATCAACAAAACGCTTCTCAAATTCAAGCAATTCCTGCTCAAACGTTGCTGCTCCGGTGATTAAGAACTCGGCAACCGCAGTTGGTGTTTTTAACTTCGTATGAGCGACCAGGTCAATCACTGTCTCATCTTTGTCATGCCCAATTCCCGTAAGAACAGGAATGGGAAGTTGGGTGATGTGATAGGCAAGTTCATAATGATCGAAGCTGGCTAAGTCCAATTGAGCACCACCACCACGAATGATCACTACCACATCAAAAAAGTCTTCATAGTTGAAAACTTGTTCCAGTGCCAGCATGATTGAATCTGCAGTTTCTTTTCCCTGCATGATTGCGGGAAATAGCTTGGTGTAAAATTTATATTGATAGGGATTGTTATTCAACTGATCCATGAAGTCCTGCAACCCAGCGGCAGTAGGAGATGAGATGATCGCAACTCGTTGTGGAACCAGTGGGAGTTGTAGTTCCTTATTCATGGTTAACACGCCATCTTCTTCCAGTTGCAGAAGTATTTCCCGACGTTTACGAGCCATGTCACCCATGGTAAAAGCCGGATCGATATCACGAATATTGAGGCTTAGTCCATAAACAGGATGATACTCAACTTTTGCATGAACCAATACTTTTATTCCCTCAGAAAATTGTTGGCCTGTCGTGGTTTCAAAATAAGGTTTCAGCATTCTGAATGAATATGACCAGATAGTTGACCGGGTTCTTGCCAATACTTCCTTGCTAACTTCATCCAGTTCAACCAGCTCAAGATAACAATGCCCGGCACGGTTAATTGTTAGTTCGCTGATTTCCGCCCTAATCCAATATAGCTCTGGAAATGCATCATCAAGCGTATTCTTGATTAATGTATTTAAAGTTGATAGTGTTAATTGGTTTTCACCCATTTCTTAAGCTATTTCGTCGTCAGTTTCACCACCTTGTGATATTCCCTATTCCCATTGGATTCAATATAAACAACGTAGATTCCATCGGGCAAGTTACTAAGATTTCCAAAATAGAGAAGCTGCTCTTCCTGAAAAACTTTTTGAAAAACAACTTGTCCATTACTTTGGACGATACTCACATAGTATTTGCCGGAAAGAGTTGTATCTCCACGCTTAAAAAAGCGAAGTTCGCTTTCGAATGGATTCGGCCCAATTGCCCATTGTTTATTAGGTGACTGATCTCCCAGCTTATTTGTTAAAAGTGCATTTGCCAACTCAAAATTGGGGATGCCATATCCGAGTAACGTATCGGGAAAGGAATATTGAGAAGCACTTTCTTCAATGGCATTTTTTATTTGTTTGTTGGTCGCGCCGGGGAGAGCTTGCCATAAGCATGCAGCCATGCCTGCTAAAATAGGAGATGAAAATGAAGTTCCATTGGCAACACCAAGCTTTCCGTCAGATTTTTGTACAACGCTATTTAGCCCCATTGCTGCAACATTGGGTTTTATCTCATTATCCGAATTAGGCCCAATTGAGCTGAACAGTGCCCATTGATTGTATTGATCAACTGCGCCAACAGCAATTACCTGGTTCGCATCTGCTGGGGAAATGATATAGTGCCATGGATCATTTGCCTCATTGCCAGCACTGGCAATAACCAGCATTCCCTTTTGGAAAGCAATATTGGCAGCTCGAGATACGCGGGTTGTCATTCCGTCCATATCTGAGTAGCTATGATTCATGGTCGAATCATCAAACTCAGAATACCCAAGGGATGAATTGATGATATCAACGCCTAAGCTATCGGCATATTCTGCAGCTGCCACCCAGTTGTCTTCTTCAATGAGATATTCAGAACTTGCATCTTCTGAACGTAGCAGATAATAGCTGGCTTTGGGAGCTGTCCCGATTAAGTAACCCGGAAGTTCACTAGCCATGGTTGAAAGTACGTTCATCCCATGGTTGTCTCTGAGATAGACATCCGAAAATGGATCGACAAAATCACGAGTGCCTAAAATCCTGTTCTCAGCATTTAGAACATCAAAAGCAGGAAGTTCATTGACTTTGTAAAAACCTGCATCCAGAACTGCTATTTGGATTCCCTGACCCAGAAAATCATTTTCATGCAGAAAATGCCCGTTTAATTGTCCTACCTGGTAGGATGAATAACCATAGTAACTCGAATCAATTTCAGTATGTATTTTTTCATTCCAAAACTTATTGCTGCTCGATTTTAACGTCAAACCCGGTTTTGTTAGTTCAGATTCCCTAATAAAATTGAAACCGGATAATATGGATTCGTATTGAGTTTCGGATGCTAGTATAGTTACGCCGTTTAACCATTTAGAATAGTTAATAATTTTTGCTCCTTTACTTTCAAGACTATCGATGTAATTCTTAGAAACAGGAAGATCCAGTTCGTCAATTGGAATGTATTGATTTAACCTACGTTGGATCGCTCTGGCAGAAAGGAATTCATTTGGTCGGTTAACCGAATAGGCTGTGCCTTTCTTATCGTTAAATCCGATCCAGTAATAATTGGAAGTATCGTCTTTTGCCTGAGATGAGAAAAAGGAAGATAACATCAATATGACAAATAAATACCAGATCTTCATTTCCTTGAAATTAACTGCATAAACGATTTTCAGCAATACATGTTTTGAATGATTTACTGTCCTCGCATTTTATTTTTGATCATATATTCCACAGGATCTTGAAGAAATTTTTCCGGATCAACTATACTATGGCGACCAGATTCCAGTTTTTCAAATTCAATTTGTTGAATACTGTCCAAAACTTCAGGGTTCATTAAAACTCCCAGATCATATTCGAGTGTGTATGATAGATTACCTGATGTGTCATAGTAGTTCCATTTATTTTGTCTGAGGCCATTTTTATAATATGCATCCAGTTCCAGTTGTCCATTCTCATGGTTTACCTGGCAAGTGCCATTTCGTTGTCCTAATTTCATCTGACATTCCATGTAGGGTTTGCCATTCTTAAAATAGGCCCGGTAAACACCAGATTGTTTATTATTTTCCCATTCGGTTTCTTCAAATAATTCTCCGGTCGGATAGTACGTTTTTGACTTCCCGTCCTTCAGCCCATTCTTGTATACTTCTTCAGAAATTAGTTTGCCATCCGTAAAATAGGACCATATCCCGGTTTTCTTTTGACCAATATACATTCCCCTGGCTATAAGCCTGGCCCGAGTGTCAAATAGTTCCGCATTTGTTGTGTCGGAATATACGTCATGTTTAAGATAAGCCATCAGCATTCCGTTGGGATGGTACCTTTTAAACTCTCCAACTGGTTTATCATTCATAAATGTACCTTCGTAAAGAAGTTTCCCATTGTCCTGATATTTTTTCCAAATACCTTGCTTTCTACCCTGGTCGTCTCTTTTGTTGTAGTTGTCGTCTTGAGAAAAGACAACTATTGAGAAAAATATGAATATGATGAAAATTGTAAACTGCTTCATAATTCTTTAATAAACCATCGAATCTAGAAATTTATTTTGATGAAAGACAAAATTACACAGATTTTGCGGTTTCTTTTTCACCCAATACTTTCAATAATTTTCTGATTGCAGCTACAGATTCTACTTTGTAGGCAGCGGCGGTTTTCTTCATTCCAACTTTGATTGTGATTGAATCTTCCGGTAATTCACGGAACATGTATTCATCTGTCCAGTCATCACCCATGGCGACCAAACAATCAAAATTTTCATCTTTTATGAAACGCATGGCAGCTATACCTTTATTGATACCACCTGCTTTTACTTCGATCACTTTATTTCCTTCCATAATTTCCAAATTGTGGTTGGCTATCAAGTTGCGAAGTTCATCTTTTAACTGGTTTGCTCGCTGTTCCCCCTGGTCTGGTTCTGCTTTACGGTAGTGCCAAACTAATGAATAATTCTTCTCTTCAATAAACGTTCCCGGAGTACGATCCACAAAATTTTCCATTAAAGGTCGAATTTCAGGTTTCCAATTGCTGTTGATGTTATCAATCATTTGCCAATCGCCCCCAATATTTTTCAGCCAAACGCCATGTTCAACAATCAGGTTGACATGGTGCTTGCCCAGCCAATTTTGAAGAGTATCCCGATCACGACCACTAATAATAGTTACAATATTTCGTTCATCACTGGTGAGATTTGAGATTAAATTGTGCAGTTCCTCATCGGGTTTGGCTGCCTGAGGATCATTTTTGAAGCTCACCAAGGTACCGTCATAATCCAGAAAAATGGCACGTTTCTTTGCTTTTTGGAATCGATCGACTAACTCATCTTGAATGGATGGCGTAATTCTTTTTGCAAAAAATGTTTGTTGGATAGCTTCTATTTTTCTCAATGATTTTAAAAACTCGCTTGACCATTTGAATACATCGTAACGCTTAATCCTTTTTTGTAGAAAATTCATTCGGGATTTTTGTTCTTCCATAGGCATGGTTAGGGCCTGGTAGATACTATCAGCAATTTGTTCTTCATTATTTGGATTGATCACGATTGCTTCGCCCATTTCCTGTGCAACTCCAGCCATCTCACTTATAATGATCACTCCGCTTTGGTTTACTCTTGAAGCGATATATTCTTTTGCAACCAGGTTCATTCCGTCACGAACAGGAGTGATCAGGGCGACATCGCAAGTGCTGTACAATTCGATCAGGTTTTCAAATGGCAACGAGCGGTAGAAATACCAAACGGGTGTGTAATTGACACTTCCAAATCGTCCATTAATTCGCCCAACCAATTCGTCGACTTCACTTTTTAGCAGACGATATTGCTCCACTGAGTCACGAGATGGAACAACCAACATAATCAATGTTACTTCATTTTGAAATTGGGGATACTTTTCAAGGAAAGATTCAAACGCCCGAATACGGTTTGGAATTCCCTTCGTATAGTCCAGTCGGTCAATCGAAAGTATTAGTTTTCGGTCGGGCGAAAGGTGAAAATATTTTTCAAGTTCCCGGTGCAAGTCTGATCTTTCTTGAACTGGTTTTTGTACGATTTCGCTTGCTTTGATTGCAAACTTGTCGTAATCGATTCCCATTGGGAAGGCATCAGCCATCACAATCCGGTCTTCTAAATGTATTTGATTAAATGAGATTTCATATCCAAGAAGCCTTCTAACAGAACTGAAAAAATGTCGTTCATAATCGTAGGTGTGAAAGCCAATCAGGTCTGATCCCAACATTCCTCTAATAAGTTCTGTTCGCCAGGGAAGCGTTCGGAAAACCTCAAAAGAGGGGAATGGGATGTGAAGGAAAAATCCGATTGTCACTTTGGGTTTCGCTGTTTTTATCATTTCAGGAACCAGCATAAGCTGATAGTCATGAATCCAAATAGTATCGCCATCTTCAAGAGTCTCAAGGGCTTTGTCTGCAAATTTCCGATTAACCTCTTTATAGGCATCCCAATAGGCAGGATTGTATTCGATAAACTGAGCGAAATAGTGAAAGAGTGGCCAAATGACATTGTTGCTGAATCCCTCATAATACAAGTTTATTTCTTCCTTATCCAAATGAACTGCCAGGCAAGCTTCACCAACCAGTTTTTCTTCAATTGCTTTTTCGTCAGCAGGAGTAAGATCATTTTCTGCAATACCAGGCCACCCGATCCATTTGCCTCCATACTCCCTGTAAATGGAGCGCATCCCGGTAGCCAATCCTCCAACACTGGGAGTAAGTTTATAATCTGAGCCTTCTTTGTTAATACTTAATGGAAGACGGTTTGATACAATATGAATCTTGTTCATGGTTTTGTATTTTAATTTTTTATTAAAAGTCTAATTAGCCCGAAATCATTCAACCTTCTCAACACCTTTGTAAATGAAATGTTTTGACTATTCAAGCTGATAAACAATTGCTTCATCTAAAGTTGTTTGTTCAGAATATTGTTACTTTTGGAATTCTTGGGTAATCAAGAATTGGTGTTGATTTCAGTATTTATGGACATCAACATTAATATAAGTTAATTTTGAGAGTTGACAAAATGAAAAGGCAGATTTGCCAATTAATAATTGAAGCTTAACATTCTTTTATGAGGAACTTGAACTACGGTGTGATTGGGAATTGCAGAAGTGCTGCAATGATTTCAGAGAGGGGAGCGGTTGAATGGATGTGTCTTCCGCATTTTGATTCGTCATCGGTTTTTGCAAAACTGTTGGACAAAGAAAAGGGCGGTTCGTTCGAAATTATTCCGGAGAACCTGCAAGAGGTGACGCAGTTCTATATACCTCGTACAAATATTCTGGTTACACGGTTTAATTGTATGGATGGAATATTTGAGGTGAATGATTTTATGCCTCGGTATCGAAATCAGGATAATGGAGGATATTATACACCTCCAGATGTAATCCGATATTTTAAATTGATTATCGGACAGCCGGTTTTTAAAATTAAATATGATCCAAGGCTTGAATATGCAAGCAATCCTACAGAGAATATTATTGAGGATGAATATATAAAATCGTCGACGACAAAAGGACCCTACGATTCTTTATACCTTCATACTAGTTTTGACCGGAAAGATATTCTCGCAGAAATGGAGATAACACTTACTAAGGATGAATATTGCTTGTTCAGTTATAACCAGAAGTTATTGCCTCAGAATGTCCGACGTGCAAAGTTAAAGTTGGAGCGAACCAAAGTTTATTGGCTCAATTGGGCGGAACGTACAACTTCCTACCAATTTTTCAATGACGAGATTATTCGAAGCGCGTTAACTCTGAAGATGTTGAGTTTCGATAAAAGTGGTGCTATTCTAGCTGCTTTAACAACTTCGCTTCCCGAAACAATTGGGGAAGAGCGAAATTGGGATTACCGGTTTTGCTGGATCAGGGACGCTTCAATGGTTGTGAAAATAATGACCTCTCTTGGCCATAATAAATTAGCTCGTCGGTATCTGAACTTCATTATTGATATTCTTCCTGATAAAGATGAGAAGATGCAAATCATGTATGGCATTCAGGGAGAAAAAAAACTTACCGAAAAAGAATTATCTCATTTAAGTGGATACGAAAACTCTAAACCGGTAAGAGTTGGAAATGCTGCCTATCGGCAAAAGCAAAATGATATTTACGGAATTCTATTAGATGTTATTCTTCAGCATTTTGAGATTTACTCGGTAAGTTTGGAGCATAGTGAGGAACTTTGGACGATTGTTCGCAATGTCATAAAAGTTGTGGAACAAAACTGGCATAAGCCGGATAGGGGGATTTGGGAAATTCGTAACGAAAACAAACATTTTACTTTCAGCAAAGTGCTTTGTTGGGTTGCAGTGGATCGAGCATTGAAAATTGCCAAGTTACTGCAACGGGATATGTATATTGAGCCTTGGAGTAAATTGAGCGAAAAGATTAAAAAGGATATTCATAAAAATGCCTGGTCTGAAAACAAAAAGGCATTTACCCAGTCTTATGGTACAGACTATTTGGATGCTTCTGTTTTATTAATGGAGTCTTATGGTTTTATTGATGCAAAAGATCAGCGATATATTGACACGGTATCTGCAATTCAGGAAGACTTGGAATATCAGGGGCTAATGTTTCGATATAAGAATAATGATGATTTTGGAACTCCTAAATCTGCATTTACGATCTGTTCTTTCTGGTTGATTAATAGCTTGTATAAAATAGGCAGGCGGAAAGAAGCGAAGGAAAAACTCAAGAAATTACTGGGATATTCCAATCATGTTGGCTTGTTTAGTGAAGATCTGGATTTCAATACAAAGCAGATGCTTGGGAACTTTCCTCAGGCGTATTCTCATCTTGCCTTAATTGAAACAGCCATCACCATGTCGAATGGTGAGATTACCGACGAAGAAAAGATTAAAGACTTTATACATTAAAAAAAAGGGGACTGCGATGTCCCCTTTTTGATTCTTGGTTTTTCTTCCCCTAGCTTAAAAATGTTTGTAACATCCATGTTCTTTTTTCATATTCACTGATGAAATTACTAAGCATAGCATTTGTTCCTTCGTCATTTTCATCGGATGCAACGTCCAATATTGCTTTCATTCTTTTTAACAGAGTATTTGTCTGATCCAAAACCAGCGAAACTGCATGTATTCCATCACTAACGTTTTTAACTTCCTTAATGCTGGCGTTGGAAAGATAATCTGAAAAGGTATGTACCGGTTGTCCTCCAACCATTAAAATACGTTCTGCTACTTCATCAACGACCTCCGCTGTGTGGTTATAATATTCTTCAAACTTGGAATGCAAAACAAAAAACATGGTGCCTTTTACGTTCCAATGCAATCCTCGAAGGTTTTGATAATGCACTTGTAAATCTGCCAGTAAATCATTTAAACCGGTTACTATTTCAAAATTTTTTACTTGTGTTTTTTCTAAAGTTTCCATATCGATTTTTTTTATTTTATTAGACATCGGTTTTTTTTTAATTGCTTAATTCAAAGATACTATAACTGATATTTATTATATTTATACGAATATTAAAATAAGTTATATTGCAATGAATGTTAACCAGCTCAAATATTTTATCGAATTTGTGAGAACACGCAATTTCTCAAAGGCTGCAGAGCGATTGAGAATTAGTCAACCTGCGCTTAGTTTACAGATTCAGAAGTTAGAAGAGGAGTTTGAGTATCAACTAATAAATCGAACTAAAAAACCGTTGGGACTAACTCCTGAAGGCGAATTGTTTTACGAAAAGGCATTGAAGATTGTACAGCAGATTGAAGATTTAAGTAATCTTAGTTTGGAGATTGATGAGAACCATAAAGGAAAACTTACAGTCGGAATTATTCCGACGCTTTCACCATATTTAGTGCCCCTTTTTGTTGATGAAATGAAAAAGAAATATCCGATGTTGTTTTTGGATATTGTAGAGTTGAATACAGAGGAAATTGTAAGTCAGTTGACATATAATGAACTGGATATTGGTATATTGTCAACACCATTAAAAGCAAAAAATATTGGATTTGTTCCACTTTTTCAGGAGCGGTTTTATTTATACGTTTCTGAAAAACATGATATGTATAAAATTGAAAAGGTGGAATTGGATAAACTCCCGTTGGATGAATTATGGTATTTGCGGGAAGGGAATTGTTTCCAGAATCAGGTGAATTCCATCTGCCAAATTCCGGAGTTGGATAATACTAATCTTTCTTTTAGGTATGTTTCCTATTCAATAGAATCACTTCGAAGAATTGTTGAAAACCAGGGAGGGATGACTTTCATTCCGGAGCTTGCGACGGTAAATGTTCCAACAGAAAATGAAGACATGATCAAAACGTTTGAGGATCCGGCACCGCTTAGAGAGATTAGTGCAGCTTATTTGAAGACTACCGGATTGAAAAAGACAGCAGGTTTGTTGCTTGATGTCATTGTTGCGAATATTCCGTCCCGAATGAGATTAAATGACAAAGCTAAGCCAATTGATACGAAAATAAGATTGTAGTTATCTGAAAGCTAGTTCAGAGGAATGCTGAAATAAAATTCAGCACCTTTGTTTATTTCCGTTTCTACCCATATTTTTCCACCAAGTTGATCAACGAGTCCTTTGGCAATTGCCAATCCAAGTCCAGTGCCATCTGCTTGTTTTCCTTTCGCCGAATCGATTTGTTGAAATTTCTCGAATATCATTTCAAGTTGGTTGTTGGGAATGCCTTTTCCTGAGTCTTTTACGTAAAATTTTATTTCGTGATCACTCTGGATTGCTCCAAAATGAATAAATCCTGAATAAGTAAACTTAAATGCATTATCCAATAAATTTTTCAAAATCTGAAATACACGATTCTTGTCTGTATTTATCATTAATTGCTGATTTTCCGAATCAAAAAGACATATAAATTCTATCGTGGAAAGTTGCTCTTGTTTGAGCGTTTTATAAAATGTAAATGTTTCGTCAAGAAAACTTTTTATCTCAAACTGTTGAGGCTTAATTTTAATTTGATTTGATTGGATGAGGGAGATGTCTAAAATATCATTCACAATGCTTAATAAGCGCTGACCACTATCTTCTATAATACTTATGAAGCGTTTTTTGTCTGCAGCTTTCAAATTTTCATCAAGAATCAAGTTCGAGAAGCCAAGTATTCCATTGAGAGGGGTTCTAATTTCATGGCTCATATTTGCAAGAAATGCTGTTTTTAGGTTGTTGTTTTCTTCAGCTTTCTCCTTTGCTACAATTAATTCTTCAATCAGTTTTTGTTTTTCAGTTATATCGTTTATTGCTAGCAAGATGTTTTTTGTTTTTTTGTCATTGGCGTATATTCTTCGGGCATTCATGTTTAAAACTCTTGTGCCAATCGTTTCAAAATGACAGGTGATCTCGAAATCGTCAAATTTTGTATTTTGTGGCAAGATGTTTTCTAGTAGTTCGCGTAATTCCTTTTGGTTACAGGCTTCTTCTCCAATTGAGAAAAAATCTTTTCCAACAACCTCGCCCTGTTGAAATCCGAAGGATGAATAAAAAGTTTGATTGGCTGATACAATTTTTAAATTGGCATCGAGAACCAATAATCCTTCATGAAGGGTTTCAATAATGTTATTAGCAAAATCACGAGAAGATTTCATTTCATCAAAATGACGCTTTTCTTCACTTTGATCACGGAATACCAGAACAACCCCTATAATTTTCCCATCGTTGTTCCTGATTGGAGCAGCACTGTCGGCAATTGGGGTCTCTTTCCCATTTCTGGAAATTAATAAAGTATGGTTAGCGAGCCCAACTATTGATCCGTTTTTTAAAACTTTGTCGACTGGGTTTTCAACTATTTCACGAGTGTTTTCATTAATGATTTTGAATACTGTTGTTAGAAGGTGATCTTTTGCTTCTTTTTCATTCCACCCGGTTAACTCTTCAGCAATCTTATTAATTTGTTTAACTTTTCCTGACTCATCAGTAGTTATAACCGCATCGCCAATACTGTAAAGCGTTGTCTTAAATTCTTCTTCTGTTTCCCAGAGCGATCGATATAGATTTTTTTGTCGAAGCGTATAATACAGAGTAATGCCAGCTCCAACTAAGAAAATAATCAGGATTGTTGTTAGAAGTATGAATGTTCCTTTCGAAGCCAGTTCTTCGTAGAGTTCTTTTTTGTCAACTTTTGAAACCATGAACCAATCAGTTCCCGGAACAGGAGCGACGTAGGCCACCACTTGCATTCCTCGATAGTCGGTGCCGGTAACAACACCAACAGTGCCTTCAGCAGCCATTACTGCCGGAAGTGTTTTGGTTGTTAAGTCAATTCGAAGATTCAGTGCTGTTCCTTTTTGGTGCCTTAATTCGTTCAGGAATAATACATCATTTTTTTCTTTGCGAATTAACAAAGTTTCTGAGGTTTTACTGGGGGTAGGCCATGATTGGATTAGCGGGTACAGGTATGTTGACGGTTCAACTCTAAAAACCAGTATTGCAATAATTTCATTCTTTTTATCAAAAATAGGAGCAAGTAAATCATAGTGGATTGCATTTTCTAAAGCGCAATAGAAAAAACTTGAATTAATCTGGTCCGTTTGTGTTAAAGAGCTCCATGTCTCTTCAAAATAAGATTTGTCAAAGTGAGTGGTGTCTTTGTCGGTGGTTAATATGACCTGTCCATTGGTGGATACAATGAAAATAGATTTGTAGTTGTATTCTCTTTGGGGAATGGTTAGCCGTTCTGATAGATGTTCTTTTAGTTCCTTATTTGTAGGATTTTCAAGCCATTTTTCAACATTCTCATTGAAAATTGGAGATTCTGATAATACCCGAATGTCAGCAATGCGCTCTGATTTCCATTGTACAAGTTGACCTATCTTTAGCTCAGCAATAGCAGTTAACTCAATTTCTTTGTCTGCCTGAATACCCTTTGTCAACTTTTGAAAGAAAACGTATCCGGAAAGGGCAATGATAAGACTGACAAGTATTGTAATACCTATTAATAACTTCTTATTCAGCATCTGCTATTGGGGCTATATTAATTAACATATCTTTTAAAAATAGTGAATAATTAGTCATTATGCACCATTAAAAAGATGTTTTATATTAGGTTAATATTGTATGAAATAAAAAACCCCGTCTGGATTCCAGACAGGGTTTTGCGATTAAGCTATATCAAGTTTATTTAACTTCTTCAAAGTCAACATCAGTTACTTCACCATCTTGCGATGCATTTGATGATTCACCGTTTCCACCTTGTGTTCCGGCATCAGGTCCCGGTTGTGCACCTTCTTGTGCTTGTGCATTGTACATTTCCTGAGAAGCTGCCTGGAAAACTTGGTTGAGTTCTGCTGTCGCAGCATCAATAGCAGCTAGATCCTGTGCTTTGTGCGCTTCTTTCAGCTTGTTTAAAGCAGCCTCAATAGGTCCTTTTTTATCCGCTGGAAGTTTGTCGCCAAACTCTTTTAGTTGTTTTTCCGTTTGAAAAATCAAGCTATCAGCCTGGTTCATTTTATCAACCTTTTCTTTTGCTGCTTTGTCAGCATCTGCATTTGCAGCTGCTTCATCTTTCATTCGTTTAATTTCGTCATCGCTCAAGCCTGATGATGCTTCAATTCGAATAGATTGAGACTTGCCAGTTGCTTTGTCTTTCGCATGAACATGGAGGATACCATTTGCATCAATGTCGAAAGAAACTTCAACTTGAGGCACACCGCGTGGTGCTGGTGGAATTCCATCCAAGTGGAAACGACCAATTGTTTTGTTTCCAGCAGCCATCGGACGCTCTCCTTGTAATACATGAATTTCAACCGAAGGCTGATTGTCTGCAGCAGTTGTGAACGTTTCAGATTTTTTCGTTGGAATAGTAGTGTTTGATTCAATTAATTTTGTCATTACACCACCCATTGTTTCAATACCCAATGATAATGGAGTCACATCAAGAAGTAGTACATCTTTCACTTCACCAGTTAAAACACCCCCTTGGATAGCAGCTCCAACCGCAACAACTTCATCTGGATTTACACCTTTTGATGGAGCTTTCCCAAAGAACTGTTGAACTTTTTCCTGGATTGCAGGAATACGTGTTGATCCACCCACTAAAATCACTTCATCAATGTCTGAAGAGGTCATGCCAGCATTTTTTAATGCTTTTTTACAAGGCTCCATGGTTGCATTGATAAGACTGTCTGCCAATTGTTCAAATTTTGAACGGGTCAATGTTTTTACCAAGTGTTTTGGTATGCCATCGACAGGCATAATATATGGTAGGTTGATCTCAGTTTGTGTAGAACTTGATAATTCTATTTTTGCTTTTTCAGCAGCTTCTTTCAAACGTTGTAAGGCCATTGGATCTTTTTTCAAATCAACGCCTTCATCTTTTTTGAATTCACCTGCAAGCCAGTCAATAATTACCTGGTCAAAGTCGTCTCCCCCAAGGTGTGTATCACCATCAGTTGATTTTACCTCAAATACTCCATCACCTAATTCAAGGATTGAAATATCGAAAGTACCACCACCTAAATCGAATACTGCAATTTTAATGTCCCTGTCCATTTTGTCAAGGCCATATGCCAATGAAGCAGCAGTAGGTTCATTGATGATTCTGCGAACTTGTAAACCTGCAATTTCTCCAGCTTCTTTTGTAGCCTGACGTTGAGAATCATTAAAGTAAGCAGGTACCGTAATTACGGCTTCAGTTACTTCCTGTCCCAAATAGTCTTCAGCAGTTTTCTTCATTTTTTGAAGAACCATGGCTGAAATTTCCTGTGGAGAATATTTTCTATCATCAATCTGAACTCGTGGAGTGTTGTTTTCTCCCTGAATTACCTGATATGGCACCCGATTCACTTCTTTAGTGACATTGGCAAAACTTTCTCCCATAAATCTCTTAATAGAAGAGACTGTTTTTTGTGGATTCGTAATTGCCTGACGCTTTGCTGGATCACCAATCTTACGTTCACCATTTTCAATAAATGCAACAATTGAAGGAGTTGTACGTTTACCTTCGCTGTTGGGAATTACAACAGGCTCGCTACCTTCCATAACGGCCACACATGAGTTTGTTGTTCCTAAATCAATTCCAATAATTTTTCCCATCGTATCTTAATTTTTGAATTATTTCAAATAAACTGTAACCGTACTTTCAATCATTATGCCAGAAGAAAAAAATAGGAAAGAGGTGAAATATTGACACAAGTAAGCTTTTATTGATTTATGTGATGACAGAATTGGTGACAAAAAGACATATGCCATGGATGCTAGTTTCATGCAGGACTAAAAAAATAATGTCAGAAGTAGTTTCATAAAAAGTTACTTACTTTGTAAAAAAATAAGAAGAAGGTTATGTCAGTACATAAAGAGATTCGAAAAGTGACTACCCATGTTCTTTCAGAAATGAAGTTGAAGGGTGAAAAAATATCGATGTTGACCAGCTATGATTACAGCATGGCTAAATTGGTTGATGAAGCTGGAATTGATGTTATATTAGTCGGTGATTCGGCTTCCAATGTAATGATGGGAAATGAGACAACCTTGCCAATTACTCTTGACCAAATGATTTATATGGGTACTTCTGTTGTTAAAGCTGCCAAACGTGCATTGGTGGTTGTTGACATGCCTTTTGGTACTTATCAGGGAAATAGCAAGGAAGCATTAAATTCTGCTATTCGAATTATGAAAGAAACAGCTGCAGATGCTGTCAAGCTTGAAGGTGGGAAAGAAGTGCTGGAATCAGTTGAGCGAATCCTGTCAGCAGGGATACCAATTATGGGACATTTGGGATTGATGCCACAATCCATTCATAAATATGGTACTTACACGGTGCGTGCAAAACAAGAGGAGGAAGCAGCAAAATTAATTGAAGATGCAAAGTTGCTTGAAGAAGCCGGATGCTTTGGAATCGTTCTGGAAAAAATTCCTGCTTCACTTGGAGAGCAAGTAGCCGAAGCCGTAAAGATCCCGATTATTGGCATTGGAGCTGGTAGCGGAGTTGACGGGCAGGTGCTGGTTATTCACGATATGTTGGGGATCACACAGGAATTTTCACCTCGTTTCCTACGTCGATACCACAATCTGGCTGCAGAAATTAAGGGTGCTGTTGGGACTTACATTGATGATGTCAAGTCATTGAGTTTTCCAAATGAACGGGAACAATATTAATAAGCCTTATATATAACAAGTATGGTTTGACATTTCCGGCAAATTTGTTATTTCAAAATACCGGAGTGTTCAATTCTTAAAATTTTACAAAGAAAAGGGAAATGCAAATAATTTACGAAGACAATCATATAATTGCAGTTAATAAGGCTTGTGGCGAAATCGTGCAAGGGGATAAAACTGGCGACATTACATTAATTGACAAGGTGAAAGCCTACGTCAAGAATAAGTATAATAAACCTGGTGATGTATATCTGGGATCTCCTCATCGCCTGGATCGTCCAACAAGTGGGGTGATTATATTTGCCCGTACAAGTAAAGCACTTACAAGGTTAAATGAAATGTTTCAGGACAAGGATGCTATCAAGAAAACATACTGGGCTGTTGTTGATGTGTTGCCTGAAGATGAAGAAGGTACCCTGGAGCATTATTTGTGGAAGGATGAGGGTAAGAATAAAAGTTTTGCCTCTCCGAAACCCAAAAAAGGTGCTCGTTTTTGCAGTTTGACATATAGACATCGTGCTAGTTTGAATCGTTTTCATTTGCTGGAAGTCGAGTTGCACACAGGCCGTCATCATCAAATAAGGGTTCAGCTTTCCAAGATGGGCTGTCACATCAAAGGTGATTTAAAGTATGGTGCTGCCAGAAGTAATGAAAATGGAGGAATTCACTTGCATGCCAGAAAATTGGAATTCATTCATCCGGTAAAAAAGGAACCAATTAAAATTGTGGCTGCTCCACCAAAGGGCGATCCAATTTGGGATGATCTTATCAAGATAAAGGAACTGAAAGAGTCCTAATCAAATTTTCATTAAATACTTTTTAAATCTAGGGAGCTAAAACTTAAGGGTAGCAGGTCGTTTGTGCTATTTAATACGTGAATTTTGCGCGATCCGTCCAAGATTATTTTGATAGGATGCTGGTAGCGATTTTCAGTTTCCACCAATACTTGTCTGCAGGCACCACAAGGCGAAATTGCTTTTGTTGTTGGTTTGCTTCCATTGATCGCTGATATCGCAATCGTTTTCACTTTGCTATCGGGGAATTGAGAATTTGCGTAAAACAAGGCGACCCGCTCTGCGCATAATCCAGATGGGGAAGCTGCGTTCTCCTGATTATTACCGGAAATGATTTTTCCGTTTTCAAGTAATATGGAAGCACCTACTTTAAACTTTGAATAAGGAGCATAAGCGTCATTGGCAATTTCTCTGGCAGCTTTTACCAAAACTTGATCTTCCGGAGTTAATTCTGAAAGGTTTTCGAATTCTAATATAATAATCTTGATTTCCTTCGTTTTCATGATATGAAGTTTCTGCCTTTTCAAAAGTACGGTTTTTAGTTAAAAATATTTTTGATCGTAAGAATGTTTATTTTGTGTTAGCATAATTTCGCTCAATACTTAATGGATGAAAGAGGCTTTTTTTATTTTTGCTAAAATTTTGATTTTATGTTGAAGAAATTGTGGGCCATTCTGGCTATTTTTATACTTTCCTATAATAGTTTTGCGCAACGGATTATTTCCCGTGAAGATTATATTCAGACATACAGTGGACTGGCTGTTAGTGAGATGCTGAGAAGTGGTGTTCCGGCGAGTATCACCCTGGCTCAGGGATGTTTGGAATCGAATAATGGGAATAGTATGCTGAGTGTAAAATCAAACAATCATTTTGGCATTAAATGCAAAAGTACCTGGAATGGGAAACGGGTTTATCATGATGATGATCGCAAAAATGAGTGTTTTCGTCATTATAATACGGTGGAGGATTCATATATCGATCATTCCAATTTTTTGATGGCCAATCCACGTTATGGTAGTTTGTTTGAACTCGACTTATTGGATTATAAGGGATGGGCTCGTGGCCTTAAAAAAGCTGGATACGCCACAGCTTCCCACTATGCGGATCAATTGATCAAGATTATTGAGGAGCACAAGCTGTATTTGTTTGATCAAGGTATTGATAAGGCGCAGCTAGCGGCTGTTAACAGGATGAGACTGCAGGGAGAAAATGATGGAACTGCTTTAATAAATCCTTATCTGACACGGAAAGTTGTATTAAGAAATGGATTAAAGTCGATTGTTGTAAAGCCGGGTGATACTTTTGAGAAATTAGCTCAGGAGTTTGATCTCAAAACCTGGGAAGTGTACACGTACAATGATTATTCAAAAAACTATCGACCAAAGGAAAATGAGATTTTATATCTCGAACCCAAAATGAGAAAAGCGGATAAAAAGCATTTAACTCATCGATTCGAATCTGATGATACAATGCATTTTATAGCTCAGCGATATGGTATCAAGTTGAGTCCATTGTATAAGCGCAACCGAATGAAGCCAGGAGAAAAACCTCAGGTTGGAACAATCATATATTTGCGCAAGAAAAAGCCACGTAACTAGGCTTTGACCTGGACTAGTAGGAGAACGATTTCCAATCGTGTAACTTTAGATCTTTTATGCTGGTTTTTGCTTGAAATACTCGATGTTTCCGGGTTGTGCTTTTTCCCGAACCTTTTCAACTAGTGCAATTCTTTCAGATTCATTTAGCTTTACAAATCTTTTTGCCATTTCAATCTTTTCTGTCATAAACTCAGCATTTTCAGCACCCGTGATTATTGTGCTTACAGGCAATGACCAAACATAGAATAACGCTTCTTCAATGCTAATGTAGTTTGGAATTATAGGATCATCGGTATTCCAATTTGATCTTTCTTTTTTAGCGAAGAAACGGCCATCAGCTAATGTTTTCATCGCTAGCAGCCCAATGTTTCTATTTAATAATTCAGGCATAACGTTTTGCTGAAAACTAAAATAGGACTGATCCAGCACGTTTACCGGCATTTGAACCGTTTCGATTGGGTCATTCTCTTTGGTTAACTCAAGCATTCTTTTATGCGCAAATGGGTTTTGGTGACCGGTAAACCCAATGTGTTTCACTTTGCCACTCTCTTTTGCTTTGATAAGAACGTCCAATACTTTTTCGTTCATGCGGCTATCCACATCCTCAGGTGTAAATAATGAATGCATTTGCCAAAGATCCAAGTAATCCGTTTTCATTCTGCGTAAAGAGTCGTCCAAATGCTTCTCGGCATCTTTCGCAGTTTTTGCCTGCGTTTTTGTCATCAAAAAGATTAGATCTCTATAGTTTGACGTTAGATACTTGCCATATCTTTCTTCACTGATGGCCGGGCCATATTGCTCTGCAGTATCAAAAAAGCGGACACCTCCGGCAAGTGCTGTTTCAATTACTTGCTGGGCGTCTTTCTCGGTTGTCCATCCAATATGGTAACCTCCGACACCTAACATGGTGACATATTTTCCGGTTTTTCCCAGTTTGCGAAGAGGTAATATTTCCCCTAATCGGTCACGATTTGGATTTTGGGCATTTAGTACGGTAGGAACTGATAAGGCGGCAGTCATAGCTGCCATGGTTTTGATAAAATCTCGTCTGTGTGTCATTGCAGTTGGCTTTTTGTCAATTGTTTATACAATTGTTGCCACACATTTGTTCACAGGTAATGCTTTCCTGTTTCAGGTTATTCAATTCCTATTTATCCCAATGTTTTTAGTGATTGATATATTTTAAGGCTGCTTCAAGATCCTCAGGTGTATCGATACCAATGCTTTCAAATTCAGTTGTCGCCGTTTTTATCTTGTATCCATTTTCTAACCAGCGCAATTGCTCCAACGATTCAGCCAATTCAAGCTTTGATGTGGAAAGTTTTGTAATTTCCTGCAAAACTTCTGATCGATATGCATACATGCCTAAGTGTGAGTAGAAAGTGTGGTGTTTTCTCCATTCTGCATTCTCTTTTCCACGAATAAATGGGATAGTTGACCGGCTAAAAAGCAAGGCATATTCGTTATCATCAATCACTACTTTGGGGCGATTCGGATTGAATAAAACTTCATCTGATTCCACCTTCTTGATCAAGGTTGCAATTTCCGTGTTTTTATCCTCAAAACAGAGTTTCAGACTTTCGATTTGTTCTGATCTCACAAATGGCTCATCTCCTTGAATGTTGACGATCACATCAAAATCTATATTTTGCGAAAGTTCTTTTGCAGCTTCTGCGCAGCGATCCGTCCCACTTTGGTGATTCTTGCCTGTCATGATGACATTTCCTCCAAAGCTTTTTACATGATCATAGATACGGGTATCATCCGTCGCTACCCAAACATCTGAAATTACACTCAAAGTATTTTCGTAAACATGCTGTATGATTGTTTTATTTGCTAGCTGTGCAAGAGGTTTGCCAGGGAACCTGGTGGATGCATATCTGGCTGGTATTATGCCGATGAACTTCATATTCGAGAGTAATTGTTTTGAATGAGAAACCTTGTTAGAATTTTTTAAAATAGTACTTACTATTTATAAATTCCTTATTCTTTTTTACAAAAGAACAAATAATTCATAAAAATTGATTTATTAATTCACAAACAGTTTATACTGATAATTTATTTTTAGCTACTTTAGTGGCTGATTTAGAGAAAAAGAGATGGTTGAATATAAAACGTGCATTTTGTTCAAATATTCTTTGAGAATATTTGAAAATGAGATGCATTAGTGCTAATTTGTATTTGCTTTTGTATTTTAACGATAGATTGATCTTTTTTTGATTGAAGGTGTTTTACTTATTCTATTAAGAATTTAAGATGCTTTGACATAAGAACTGGTTTTATTAAAATGGTTGAGAATAATCAAAAGTTTTTCAGCAATTTTAAAATAATTAATATTCCATGAAAAAGATAATTGTTGCAGAAGATAACAAATTGATCCTTGAAACCATTAATCATAAACTCCAAAAGGATGGATATGATGTAATTAAGGTTTTAAATGGTAAAGATTGTTTGGAATATTTGCAAGATAATGACGTCGATTTGTTGATTACGGATTTGTATATGCCATTTGTTAATGGGCATGAGGTAATCAACACGGTAAGAAATGAATGGAACAAGAATACTCCAATCCTTGTTTTGTCTGCTGATGGTGCTGAGGATACTGTATTGAAGGCGTTTGAACTAGGTGCTGATGATTATGTTGTTAAGCCGTTTAGTTTGAGTGAATTGACAATACGTATCAGAAAATTGTTATCTACATGAAAAAGGGACAAGTATTAAAAAACTTTATACTATTAAGCCTTATTTTTTTTCTGTCCTCTCATCTGTTTGCGCAGGAATATTTAAATGCAGATTCGTTGTTTCTTGCTGCGCATGAGAAAGCAGTTGATGGACAATATCAGGAAGCCATAGAAATGGCTGATCAGGTCCTAGATAAATTCCCAGATTATACCGATGTTATTCTATTTAAAGCTAGAACACTTGCTTGGGACAAACAATATGATTTAGCGATAAAAGAAATATCAGATTTATTGGAGAAAGAACCTGAAAATTTGAATGCCAATATTTCACTGTGTGAGTTTTATCTTTGGGCAAGTGAATATAAACCTGCTGTTGAAGCTGCTAATAAGGCTCTCAATCTTTTCCCATACAACGAAGATCTTTTGGTCAAAAAAGCTCAGGCAGAACTGGAACTTGAGAATTACGAGGAGACTTCAAAAATTACCAATCTTATTAATGAAAGGTATCCCGGAAACCAGCAGGCTTCGGAAATTGAAGAAATGACCAAAATGCGTATGTGGAGGGATGAGTTACGCTTTGAACATTATTTTGATGGTTTTAATAAACCCTATGAACGTCGATGGCATATGAGTTCAGTTGGATATGGCCGAAAAACAAAAATAGGAACCTATTACGGGAAAGTGTATTTTGGTGACTTGGTCAATTCCGGGGAATCTCTTTATGGTTCAGATGTTTCAAAACAATTTTCATTAGAGTTTTATCCCAGGATAAACAGGAATAACTACATGTTTCTAAACTATAGTTATTCACCGGATAATTTATTTCCTAAGAATCGTGTCGGATTGGAATATTATCATGTATTTAAAAACAAGTTTGAAGCTTCAATTGGATACCGATACATGAGATTCGAAGATGACATTTCACCCGCAGTCAATATTAATATTTTCACCGGATCTTTAGCTAAATACATGGGGAATTGGTGGGTGTCTGCAAGACCTTATATAATTGATAACGGAGTTGATATTTCATATAAATATTCACTGGAAGTGCGAAAATATTTTAATCCGGAGGTTAGTTATTTAAAACTGTCCGGTGGGACAGGAACATCTCCAGAGAATCCCGCTTTTTATACTGGAGGTGCCCAGCGAGCCACTTTGGATTCCTGGAATTTATCTCTTGAGTGGAAGCAGCGTGTTGCAAAATCGTTGTCTTTTGAGCTGGAAACTGGATACGAGAATACTGAATACGAAAAAAATAAACGAAGAGATCAACTTATTTTGAGGGCGTCTCTGTCATTTTTATTTTAATGATAATAAGGCCTATATATGCGATTTTTTTCTTGGTAAGTACCTTTGCCGGTAACATTGTAACTTTGGCGAACGGTAGTGGTCCGGACGTCTTTGAAGTAAACTTGTCAGGAGAAAGTTTTGGAGATGAACTTTTTATTGATGACGGTTCTCTGCATATATTTGTTCCTGAACTGCAAAATAATGATGAGTTAAGTGGTCCGAGAAAATATTTAGAACGGAAAGCTCAAAGGTTACCACATAAAAATTTCTGGTTGCAAGCACAAGATTCTACCAAAGACAAGCTTGAAGAAATTGGGCAAAAAATCTTTGGTCCCAAGGCTGAGCCAATTTTTAATTATGTATTGGAAGTTATTTTTGATGTTCCGCTCCTTATTGTTCTTTCCATCCTGATTTTTGCTTTTGTTTTCAATGTGATTATTGTTGTAATTATCGTCTTTGTTTCAAATTTGGTTAAGAATACCAGGGAGAAATATAAAGCTGTTTTACGAGAGCGTTACGAGCAGATAGTTACGAATTATATTTTTGAAGAGATTGATGCTCTGGAGGCTATTGAGAAAATGGAGAAGGTGAAAACATCACTTGGCAGAAAAACATTGATTGAAATCTTGTTCAACTTTCAGAATAATCTGAGTGGCGAGTATAGTGAGCGAATATTGATGTTATATCAGCGTCTTGGATTGCAATATGAATCGATTAGGAAGATTTCTTCGATGTTTTTTCATAAACGAGTTTTGGGAATTCGGGAGCTAGCAAATATGTACCCTTCCGGTGCCAAAAATATTATTGTGCGGTATATTAAAGACAAAAATGATATTGTAAGGGGCGAAGCTCAAATTGCATATGTGTATCTTGATGAGGAAGCTTCGTTTGATTTCTTGGATAAATTGAAGCGACCATTTTCACTTTGGGCTCAACTTAATTCTTTGAATTTTGTAAAGCTACACGAGAAAGAAGTTCCATCGTTTGATCAGTGGATTCATTCCCCCAATAATGACATTCAGGATTTTTCAATTCGAATGATTAATTATTTTCAGCAATCAGAGAATGCTCCACATTTAATAACCTTGTTGGATCATGAGAATGAAAGAACAAGATTATATGCTTATCAGGCTATCAATAGTTTGAGTTATCTGGAGGCAAAAGAAATTGTAAAAGGTAAATTTGAGGTTGAGAATAAACGGAATAAATTGGAAATTATCCGTTTGTTAGCAAATATTGGTGATGATAGTGATTTCGTTTTCTTTGATAATTTGTTGTTGACAGATGATATTGAGATTCGGCTAGCTGTATGTAAAACATTGCATGAATTGGGACCATCTGGTCGGAATCATTTAGAAGAGTTAAAGGAAAACAGCGAATTAGATTTAGAAAAATATATTGAGCATATAAAAGACCCTAGAAATTAATGGAAGTTGTAGGAAAAATAATATCGTTTTGGGTAGAGAATTTTATTCTATACTACGCTCTAAGTATATTTACAGTGTACTTATTTCTTGCCATTGTTTCTGCATTGGTATTGCGTAGATTTTATTTTTCCGGGGCAATTTCAAGTAGTACAGAAGTGCTTTCTTCGCCTTTTGCACCTACTATATCAATTTTAGCACCTGCTTATAATGAATCACTTAATATCGTTGAAAACGTTAAAGCTCTGCTTGCACTTTACTATACGAACTTTGAAGTTATCGTTATTAACGATGGCAGTAAGGATGATAGTTTGTTGAAGGTTGTTGAGGCTTTTGACCTGGAGAAAGTAACCTTTGTATTTAATGAGAAAATTAAATGTCAGGAAATACGGGGGATTTATAAATCAAGAAAGAAAGCGCATAATAATTTAACGATCATTGATAAGGCTAATGGAGGTAAAGCCGATGCCTTAAATGCTGGGTTGAATGTTGCAAAAGGTGAATATTTTATTTCCATTGATGTTGATTCAATCATTGATCCTTATGCTTTGCAGAAAATGGTAAAACCATTTTTGGAGCAGACCAAAGAGAAAGTGGTTGCTACTGGCGGAGTAATCAGAATTGCCAATTCCTGCGAGATTCAAGATGGACACTTGATTGACATCAGGCTTCCAGAAAAATTGTTACCATTGTTTCAGGTCCTTGAATATAACCGCGCGTTTTTACTTGGACGATTGGCGTGGAGTCGACTAAATGGATTGCTCATTATTTCGGGGGCACTTGGATTATTTGACAAGGAAATTGTAATTGCCTGTGGTGGATATCAGCGGTTTACCGTCGGTGAGGATATGGAGCTAGTGGTGAGAATGAGAAAATACATGGCTCAGCAAAAAGTAAAATATAAGGTTGAATACATTCCTGATCCCTTGTGTTGGACAGAAGCACCTGAGAATTTAAATATTCTTGGTCGGCAGCGTAATCGTTGGACACGAGGAACTATTGAAACATTATTTAGTCATTGGGATATTTTTCTACGGCCGAAATATGGCATGATGGGAATGTTGTCTCATCCATTTTGGGTGATTTTTGAATGGCTTGCACCGTTAATTGAAGTATTTGGGATTATTTACTTCATCATTATAGCGATTATGGGATTTGCAAATTGGCCCTACTTTTTTGTAATGCTGCTTTTTGTTTATTTCTTTTCTATTTCGTTTACTACTTATGCGATCTTGTTCGATCATGTTGCATTCCATAGGTATAAGAAGAAAAGAATGGTGCTTAGGCTATTAATGGCAGCATGGGTTGAGCCATTCATGTATCATCCTTTGGTATTATTTTGGTCCATTCGAGGAAATATTGATTATTTTATCCTGAAAAAAAGATCGTGGGGGAATATGTCTCGCGTTGGACTTAATAATTTGAAGAATAAATAGCTGCACAATTTTCCATTTGTACTTCGTGAAAAAGTTATAATTTGTTTGATATTTCATATCAGGCATCTAAAAACACAGTCAAGCTAGTCCGGAAGATATTAAAGAGTGTTAAAAGACACCCGAATACAGGCAGTACCGACGAGTTTATTTGTTTTAGTTCGGATTGATTTTACTTAAAATTATAACTTTGCAAAATTAAATGACGCAATAAGCATATGGATGTTCAGGAAATAAAACAACGCTTTGGTATTATTGGAAACTCTCCCGGTTTAAATCGGGCCATTGAAGTGGCTGTGCAGGTGGCACCAACTGATCTGACAGTGCTAATTACAGGTGAAAGTGGTACTGGTAAAGAATCATTTCCTCAAATTATACATCAGTTTTCGGCTCGTAAGCATGGGAAATATATTGCAGTAAACTGTGGTGCAATTCCTGAAGGAACCATTGATTCGGAGCTTTTTGGGCATGAGAAAGGAGCTTTTACCGGTGCGCTATCTGATCGTAAAGGATATTTTGAAGAGGCAGATGGTGGAACGATTTTTTTAGATGAAATTGGGGAATTACCATTGTCAACTCAAGTTCGTTTATTACGTGTGCTCGAGGCTGGTGAATTTATAAAAGTTGGCTCATCCAAGGTTTTAAAAACGAATGTGAGAGTTGTTACGGCAACGAATGTTGACTTGCCCATTGCTATTCAGGAAGGTAAGTTTCGTGAAGATTTATACTATCGATTAAATACAGTTCCAATTCGGGTTTTGCCTTTACGTGACCGTAAAGAAGATATTTATTTGCTATTCAGGAAGTTTGCAATGGATTTTGCAGAACGATATCGAATGCCTCCGGTACGCTTGGACGAAGAAGCACAGCTTGTATTGATGAATTTTTCATGGCCAGGTAATGTCCGTCAGTTAAAAAATATTACTGAACAAATTTCTGTCATCGAGCAGGAACGAGTTATTGGAGGAGATGTGATGCGTTCATATTTACCTGATTCAGGAAGTACCCATTTACCTGCACTTTACAAAGGAGTTGATCAGGAAACTTTTTCTACCGAACGGGAAATTTTATACAAAGTTTTGTTCGACATGAAGAAGGATATGACAGACCTGAAAAAGTTAGTGTTGGATTTGATGCACGAAGGAAATCAGCACCCAGACTTCCATTCAGAGAATGCTCAAATTATCCGTAAACTCTATCAGAAGGAAGAAGGTCATTATGTGCCAGAACAAGGGAATGTTCAGCCTGTTCAGTATGACCAGGTCGATCGATCGGAAGATATTCAGGATACAGAAGAATTTGTTGAAGAATCACTTTCTTTGGAAGATAAGGAAATAGAATTGATAAAAAAGGCCTTGGAGAAACACAAGGGGAAAAGAAAATATGCGGCGCAGGAACTCGGAATATCTGAGCGTACCTTGTACCGGAAAATCAAGGAGTATGACATACGCTAAATATTTAAGGTTCTTCTTATTAGTGGTACTGCTGACAACAGTAGGTAGTGGGATTTTTACCGCTTGTAAGATTAGTTATTCATTTACGGGAGCTTCAATTTCGCCGGATGTTAAAACGTTTACAGTATATTACATTCCCAATAGGGCGAGATTGGTAAATCCAAATTTGAGTCAACAACTGACAGAAGCGCTTCAAGATAAATTATTAAGACAAACATCTCTTGATCAATTAGAGGAAAGTGGAGATCTTGAATTCGAAGGACAAATTACGAACTATGATACTCGTCCAATGAATATCAAGGAAGGTGATTTGGCTGCTCAAACTCGATTGACTGTTACTGTAAAAGTTAAATACACCAACAATAAAAATCATGATGATGATTGGGAAAAATCATTCTCTGCTTATGAGGATTTTGACAGTAATCAGATTTTGAGTGATGTTGAAGACTCTTTAATGGAAGAAATTTTAGAGAAACTAACCGAAGACATATTTAACGCATCAATTGCAAACTGGTAACGGATGACCATCGAGTTTTCAAAATATCTAGCGTCACCAGACAGGTTAAATGAAGTAAGCTTGCCCGAATTGAAGAAAATGATCGAGCATTACCCATCATTCCAAACCGCTTGGATATTGCTACTGAAGAATTTGAAAAATTTGAATGATCCGGAATTTGACAATTATTTGAAGCAGGGAGCCATCCGGATTTCCGACAGGCGACAACTGTACAATCTATTATTTGAAGAAAAGGCACATGAAGATATGGATGATGTTTTGAATAAGGGATATTTGACATCTGCCACTTACCGTTTTGTTGATGAAAGTCAGAGAGAAGATGAATCATTAACAAGTTTAGTTCAATCTATTCAGGAGAAACGGGAAATAAAAACACAAGAAGATAAAATTGATAATGCTGAAAATAAGTTTGTTACGGAGACTCTTGCTAAAATATATGCAAAACAAGGACTATATAAAGAAGCAATTCTAGCCTATGAAAAATTAAGTTTGAAATATCCGGAAAAAAATACTTACTTTGCCGATCAGATTCAAGAACTCAAACAAATAACAGAAAAAAATAAAATTTAATCATGTATACGCTAATCACTGTTTTAATTTTTATCACCTGTATTCTTTTGGTGCTTATTGTATTGGTACAAAACTCAAAAGGTGGTGGTTTAGCAAGTAACTTTCAGTCGAGCAATCAAATTATGGGTGTTCGTAAAACAACTGATTTTCTAGAAAAGGCAACATGGGTACTGGCTGCTGTTTTATTGTTTTTGTCGGTTGTCGGTAATGCATTTATACCACGTAGTACAGAAGTAAATCAATCAGCTATTCAAGAGCAAATTGAAAGTGCTGTTGATCCTAGTGCTGTGCCAAACTTCCCAACAACAGTCCCAGAGACTGATGAGGACGCAGAGGAAACTCCAGCAGAATAATATTTCCAACATATAATATGAAACCACTCAGAAATGGGTGGTTTTTTTATGCCCAAATGTCATGCTTTTAAAATATATGACATCTATTGTAAGTGTAATGTATTCAGTAGAATAGCTTGTGTTGTTTGTTGTGTAAATTAATCAGGTGTGAAAAAATGTCTTTTTAACTGGCAAATAAACCGATGAATACTGTTTGGCACAAAATTCGATAAAGGAGGAGTGTCAATTTAAAAATTTGTCTAACCTAAAATAATTTAAAAGATGGCAGAATTAAATGGAAAAATCCTTGCCGGTAAAATTCTTGTTCAACCGCAGGAAGCAGAAGCAAAAACAGCAAGTGGAATTATTATTCCCGATTCAGCAAAAGAAAAACCTCAGGTAGGTACTGTTGTATTGGTTGGTGCTGCAAAAAAAGACGAACCAATGGAATTGAAAGCTGGTGATACTGTTTTCTATGGAAAGTACTCAGGTACAGAGTTGAATATTGACGGTGCTGATTACCTGTTGATGTCACAAACTGATGTTTTATACATTGTTTAATCCGAAAACAAAAACAAAATTAAAAGCGAATAAAAATGGCAAAAGAAATTAAATTCGATATCGAAGCAAGAGACTTGCTGAAAAAAGGTGTTGACCAATTGGCCGATGCTGTCAAAGTAACATTGGGACCAAAAGGCCGCAATGTGGTTATCGAGAAAAAATTTGGTGCTCCACAAATCACAAAAGATGGCGTAACAGTTGCAAAAGAAATTGAACTTTCTAATGCATATGAAAATATTGGTGCTCAAATGGTAAAAGAAGTGGCTAGCAAAACTGGTGATGATGCTGGTGATGGAACAACCACTGCTACTGTTTTGGCACAATCAATTGTAAACGTTGGTTTGAAAAACGTTACTGCTGGTGCGAATCCAATGGATTTGAAACGTGGTATCGACAAAGCGGTTGCTAAAGTTGTTGAAAGCATTAAAAATCAGGCTCACAATATTGGTGATGACTTCAATAAGATTAAGCAAGTTGCAAAAGTGTCAGCGAATGGTGACGAAGCAATTGGTAGCTTGATTGCTGAGGCCATGGAAAAAGTAAATAAAGAAGGTGTAATTACAGTTGAAGAAGCAAAAGGTACAGAAACTTACGTAGATGTAGTTGAAGGTATGCAATTCGACCGTGGATACATTTCTCCATACTTTGTAACTGATACTGAAAAAATGGCAGCGGATCTTGAGCATCCTTATATCTTGATCCATGACAAGAAGATCAGTACAATGAAAGACTTGCTTCCTGTTTTGGAACAAACAGCTCAAAGCGGACGTCCATTGATGATTATTGCTGAAGATGTTGATGGTGAAGCATTGGCTACTTTGGTTGTAAACCGTCTTCGTGGTTCATTGAAAGTTTGTGCTGTTAAAGCTCCGGGATTTGGTGATCGTCGTAAAGAAATGTTGGAAGACCTTGCAATCTTAACTGGTGGCACAGTGATTACCGAAGAAAAAGGTATGAAACTGGAAGATGCTAATCTTGAAATGTTGGGTCAAGCTGAAAAAATTACAGTTGACAAAGAAAATACAACTGTTGTTGCAGGTGCTGGTGATCAAGCTGGTATCGATTCTCGTGTTGGACAAATCAAACGTCAGATTGAAGCTACAACTTCTGACTATGACCGCGAAAAATTACAGGAACGTTTGGCTAAATTAGCTGGTGGTGTTGCTGTTCTTTATGTAGGAGCTGCTTCCGAAGTAGAAATGAAAGAGAAGAAAGACCGTGTTGATGATGCATTAAGCGCAACTCGTGCTGCTGTTGAAGAAGGTATTGTTCCTGGAGGTGGTGTTGCTTACATTCGCACGATTGCTTCTTTGGATGGATTGACAGGCGAAAATGAAGATGAAACTACAGGTATTGAAATCGTGAAACGTGCGATCGAAGAGCCACTTCGTCAGATTGTTGCTAACGCTGGTAAAGAAGGTGCTGTTGTTGTTCAGAAAGTACGTGAAGGAGAAGGTGACTTCGGTTATAATGCTCGCGTTGATGAGTATCAAAACTTCTTTGAAACAGGTGTGATTGACCCAGCTAAAGTAACTCGTGTTGCTCTTGAGAATGCTGCTTCAATTGCTGGTATGTTATTGACAACTGAATGTGTTTTAGTTGAAGAAAAAGAAGATCATCCTGCTCCAGCTATGCCTCCAATGGGCGGTGGAATGGGGGGAATGATGTAAAAATCAGAATCTCACAAAATATAGGACCTCTTCCTTTTGGAAGGGGTCTTTTTTTATGCTGCGGAATTTTATTTAAGGGATTGTTGCTTAATCAACCTTGCTTCTAAAATCGAATGGAAGGGTGTAAAAAACAGAATAAGAAAAGTCAAACCTGAAATTCTTATCCGCTTTCCCGTATCCTGGATTAAAATATACAGGAGGCATGTCGAGTTCTTTTTGAGCAGTTTTAATTTTTCCTCGCACGGTCCAGCCTAAGAAAATATTCGGTAATATTTCGCCTTTTATACCTAACAAAATTTCCACCCATTGCGCATTGAAATTTTGTCTGCGAAAATTACTGTTTATCTCTCCCCAATAATTTTCAATTTTGTATGATTTAACTTGCTGGCGCGCAAAATCAAAGCTGTATCTCATTCCTATAAAGATAATATCCTTGTCATCTTTATGATCGGCAGCTAAAAAATTATAGTCAAACCCTATTCGGGTGTATGTTCCTGAGGCATCATAATCGACATAATCATGATTAATCTTCATCTTTTCCCAGCCTGTTTCTAAAACCGGGAAGAAGTTAGGCATTAATTCCATGTCAAAGCTTAGCTCAGTACCATAAACATCACCGGGTTGCCAAATGTGTTGCAGCGGACGGGTTAAATCCAATCCAACCCGGATTCCATCCATCCGAATAAAATTATCTGCCCTTTTAGGACGTTTTTTTAGTTCCTTTTGCTGTGCAAAACTAGTTGATGTTGCTAGCAGGAATAGGGCCAATATAAAGTTTAATATTTTCATGCCAGTTTTTGGTTACAGCACTGTCAACAACTACTACCGAGTCAATGCGGTGAAAAGTATTTTCAATCTCGTTAATCCAATGTTCATTATAAAATCCCGATTCCAGTGAACCGTATTTGAAAATTGTTTCATGATGCACTGTTAGCGTATCTGCAATAGAATCTAACAGCAATACAAAACTCGAATATTCATGAGGTCTCAGTGGTAGTCTGAAATTTTGTGTTTGTTCCTGATAAATCCAAATACTGTCTTGTTCAACTCCGTAAACTGACACTTTGGGTACCCTGGTCGCATTTGGATTCGAATTTTGAACATTTACTTCCAATAATGCTTGCGGTGGAGCCTCGTAAATATCTTCACATGCAACAATGGCTATTATCAGTATGATGAATGATGCTATTCTTTTCATGAGCAATTTAAAAAGCGCTAATTTAACGATATTCCAGTGGAATAATAGTTAATGAAAAGATTTTTTAAGATTCATTAGGATTCTAGTGGCTCTGGATGGATTGTAGTAACCAAATCAAATTTAACTTTAATCAAATCTTCAATTTTGCTGCAAATAGAGTGGGCTTCATTTAATGACATTTGCGCGGGTAATTTAATGTGGCAACTAAGTTCACTGTGGTTCCCATATTGGTGTAAATGAAAATGATGCATATAAACTTCCCGGTCACAATGTCTATCTACTTCCAGTTTTATTCGTTTTATAAGCTCCGGATCAATGCGCTCTCCTAAAAGGCTGGTGATTTCCTTTGAAAGAATCTCGTAACTCGCATAGGCAATCATCAATGCAACAATAATAGCTAAGAACGCATCTATCCACCATAAATATTTACCAGCAAATATTCCAACGAGGATTATTAATGAGGAAAGGGAATCTGTACGATGGTGCCAACCATCTGCTTTTAATATGGAGGAGTTTGTTTTTTTGTATCCCCAAAAAGCAAACTGAGCAAGTCCTTCTTTCGCAACAATTGAAACAATGGTCACTACAATTGCAATAGTTCCAAAATTTCCGCCTTCTCCACTTTTAAATTTTTCAATAGCACTAAGAATGAAATCAAATGCTACGATAGAGAGAAGAACACCTATAATGATGGCTGCTATGTGCTCTGCCCGCCCATGTCCAAATGGATGTTCATCATCAGCTGGCTTATTGGAGATTTTACCACCAATTAAAACAATGGCCGAAGAAACTGAATCGGTGAGGGTGTGCCAGGCATCAGCAATCAGTGCAATTGATCCAGACACAATTCCAGCCCAATATTTCAAACCAAAAAGCAGAGTATTGAGCAGGATCGAGATCCAACCTTCCTGAATGATGTATTTGTGGTTGTTTGTTTTCATTAAATTGTTGTGAAGTAAAAATATAAAAACAGGTTTGAAAAATGGCAGTTTGTAATGATTTTTAAAATATGCTTTATCGAACAAGTTTTTCAACGTTTTGTTTGTAGCTCCTGCCTATTGGAATTTTATATTTCCCAAGCTCAAGCAATCCTGGGAGTAATGCAGTGATTTTTTGAACAGAAACTAGATAGCCCCGGTGAACACGTATAAACTGTTGCCGGGGTAATTGTTCCTCTATGTGGCTAATCCGCTCTTTAACTGTTATTTTTCCTGTTTCTGTGCGAACAATTAGATAGTCGCCAAAGCTTTCAAAATAAATGATTTCATTGAAAAGTACTTTGTGTAGCTTTTTGTCAGCTTTTAGGAAAATATGATTGGCGCTTTCAGATTTATCTTCTTTTTCGGATACTTGTGTGTTTTCTGTTACGCGCTGATAAAACTTGTTGATAGCTTTTGAAAATCGGACCAGTGAAATAGGTTTTAGTAAGTAATCAACAACATCCAGCTCAAAAGCTTCAATTGCATAATCGCGATAGGCAGTTGTGAAAATTACTTTGGGTGCTGGATTTAAGTTCTTTAAAAATTCTACACCGGTTATCTGTGGCATCTGAATGTCAAGGAAAATCAAGTCTACTTTTGTTTTTGAAAGAACTTCGATCGCTTCAATCGCATTTGCACATTCCCCTACCAACTGCATGTTTTTAAATTCTGACAGATGATTTTTGATGACGCGGATTGCAATGGGTTCGTCATCAACGATTATACAATTGTAGCTTAATTTGTCCATTGGTTGGTTGGGTTTTGATGAGTGCTTTTATCCAGGCTAATTTGCAAATCCACTTCAAATTTATTGGTTTCTGGCTTGATATCAAGTCTGTATCTATCAGGATAAATAAGTTGAAGCCGCTTTTGAACATTTTTCAACCCAATTCCTTGTGTGTAATCCTCTTCATTTTTTAAATCAGGGGTTCGTGTATTTACAATGCTCAGGTGAAAATTATTTTCATGAATTTGAATGTTAATGAGTACGAATGGATTTTTAATTGATTTGCTAACTCCGTGTTTAAAGGCATTTTCAAAAAATGCAAGTAATAGCATTGGCGCGATTTCCAATTGATTTGGATCTCCTTCAATATTGAAATGAATTTTTAGTTTTTGGGCATACCTGATTTTTTCAATTTCGATATAATTTTTAAAATGCTCCAGTTCACTACTAAGGCCCACTTTGGGGGCATTGCATTCGTAGAGGATGTAATCCATCAAATCTGAGAGTTTCAATACAAGTTCCGGTGCAAGATCTGATTTTTCGAGGGTCAGACCATATAAATTATTTAGTGTATTGAACAAGAAATGGGGATGAATCTGTGCCCTCAAAAGTTTTAATTCTGCCTCCTTCAGCTTTAACTCTGTTTCCAGTTGATTCTTTTCTAGACGCGTATTTTCCTTTTTCATTTGAAAAGCACGCTTTATTTGCTCAATGGTAATAAATCCAAGAATGATAAAGTAAAGACCAACTAAAAGGAAAACAGTATCAAAAGAAGCCGGATCCATTTTGTAGAATTGAAGATCGATCACAAAAACAAAAATGAACATGGTGATCATCAGCTCGATCCAAAATGAGATAATTAGTGTATATATTAGAAAGAGAACAAATTTCCATATTTCAGAACGGAAAAGGAATCGGGGGATGAGGTAATAGTTCAAAAAGTAGCTGGTAATGATTGCTAGAGGAAAGAGCATGGATGCAAACAGGATTGTGGTTTGATAATCACGATTGGCCCTTCCAAAAAACATGATGAAGAACAAATACGAAATAATCCAAAAAAGCAATTGCTGTCCTGTGCTGACAATCAGGTTTTTGGTCGATTTTTTGGCAGTGGATTTATTAAATACTTGCATCACTAATAATTCAATTCATCAAATTACTGAAAATATTGTTTGCTAACGAAAAAAGTCGCCAAATAACATGGATTAAACTGGATACGGCACGAGAATACCCCCTTTCGAAGCACGTGATGTAAATTGCAGTATCCTTATGCTTTGAGGTAGTTCATCGATAAAATATGCTGAAGAGTTTAGACTGTTGTAATCTTGGTTAAGAATTTTAAACTTAAATTTAAAGATCATGAGACTGTCTGAATTATTTGTAATGGGTGGTTCATTATTTATGACCATCATTACCATTTGGGGAATTTGTATGTTGGTTTTTTCTGTACAGAAAATCATACATTATTTTGTTCAGGGAAAATTTCAAAAGAGCGGATTGGGATTAATCTTACTTTTTGGTAGTCTGGCGATTGTTTCCGGGTTTTTAGGTCAGGCAATTGGTTTAGTTATGGCATTTAATGCCATTGAAGCAGCAGGAGATATTTCTCCAGCAATCGTTGCCGGGGGATTAAAAGTAAGTATGATTACGCCACTTTACGGAACAATCATTTTCATTCTTTCGTTGATTTTTTGGGGTGTTTTGAAGGAAGTTTATATCCGCAAAACTGAAAGCTAAATTGTGAAGTTCAGTGATTGAATAAAATTTAGTTACTGAACTTTTTAATTAACCTCCTTATACCATTTAACAAAATTATTTACCCCTTCTTCAAATGAATATTGGGGATTATATCCAAGAAGAGACTTTGCTTTTTCAATATTCGCAAAGGTAATATCAACATCTCCTGGTTGCATCGGGAGTTGTTTAATGTTTGCTTTAACACCACATGCTTTTTCTATGGCAGCAATCATATCACTTAATTTTACCGGTTGATTGTTTCCTAAATTAAGAGTTTCATAAACCGTTTCGTTATTCTGTAGATAGTTGATTGCTCCTTTTATTCCTGCTACCGTATCTTCATAGTAGGTGTAATCTCTGGAAGTGCTTCCGTCTCCAAACATGGGTATTTCTTCACCATTTAAGATTAGCTTGGTGAATTTGTGAATGGCTAAATCCGGACGTTGGCGTGGTCCAAATACAGTGAAAAATCTCAAATTGATTATATCCAACTGGTGTAAATGATGGTAGGTATAGTTGATTAACTCACAAGCTTTTTTGCTAAACGCATATGGAGAAATTGGATTGCTGACATCCATCTCTTCATTAAATGGAATTTCTTTTGTATTTCCATACACGGATGATGAGGATGCAAAAGCCAGTTTCTTAATCCCCTTATCCTTCATCAAATCCAGAATATTTTGAGTGGCAACAATATTTGCACGAATGTATCCTTGGGGATCTTCTATTGATGGACGAACGCCTGCTTTACCAGCCAAATGAACGATTACATCAATATGATCTTGATCCAATGCTGTATTTAGTGCTGTGATGTCGGCCAAATCAACCTCCTCAAATCTAAAATTAGGGTGATTGATAAAACCAGAAAGATTTCGTTCCTTAACTTTTCTGTCATAAAAAGGATCGAAGTTGTCTATTCCAATAACTTGATTTCCTTCAACAAGAAGTTGCTCACTTAAATGAGAACCAATAAAACCGGCACATCCGGTAACAATAATTGTTGCCATAATTTTGGGGTATTTATTTAATTTTTCCGGAAATAAATGCAATTAGTTTATTAACAACTGGAACATCAATTTTGTCAAAAATACTTTTCTTGTTAAAATGAATTAAAATATTTCTTAAATAAATGAACATTCCCAAACTATGGGCGGCCAGTAAAACCGGGTCAAGCCGGAAAATACCATAAATAAAATTCATGGCTGAGCCGCATATGCTTATAATCCAAAAGCCTAATGGGAGAATGGATTCTTTGCGATTTTCAGAATAAACCCATTGGTAGAAAAAACGGGAAATGAATACCAGTTGTGCGGCAATTCCCCAAACCATCAATACAAACGGATTATTTTCATTTTTAAAGAAATTGGCCAGGGTATACTCAGTTCCGAAGAATAAATAGCTAAGAATGAAAGCTGGCATGAGAAGAATCACAATACGAGCTAAAATATTCATGGGTTTCCATGCCCCTTTTAATTGGAGGTTTCTTACATAAATAAAATACACCAGCAGTTGACCGATTAGAATGGCTGCATCATTTCGCATGATGCCATAGGTGAGCATGAGTATAGAAGCCACCAGGCTTAATTTCCAGAATAAAGAGGGTGACAAAACTTGCCCTTCATGCTCTGATTTAAACCATTGAACAATTGTTCTTCCAAAAAAAAGAATCTGGGCTAAAAACCCGATTCCGAATATTAGTAAGTCTTTCATGAATCATTGTTTACCTGCGGTGCAAAGATAATTTATTTTAAAAAGGGCAATTAATTAAACGGATAAATGATCAAAAAATTATCTAATCAAAAATTAGCATTTCGTTAAAGTTTTCCAACGGTGAGAACAATTTATAATTGTAATCAAAATTTGAATATCTTTGCGGCAACCGGAAAACCGGACTGATTGATTAATAGTTTATTGGAGTAAGATCGATGAAGAATATTCGCAACTTTTGTATCATAGCACATATTGACCACGGAAAAAGCACCTTGGCTGACCGACTTTTAGAAGTGACTAAAACTGTAAGCGAACGCGATATGAAAGCGCAAGTCCTTGATAATATGGACTTGGAGAAGGAGCGGGGAATTACAATTAAAAGTCATGCTATTCAAATGGACTATGAACAGGATGGTGAGAAATATGTCCTTAATTTGATTGATACTCCCGGACACGTTGACTTCTCGTATGAAGTGTCAAGGTCAATAGCCGCGTGTGAAGGTGCACTTCTAATCGTGGATAGTACTCAAGGGATTCAGGCACAAACAATTTCGAACCTATATTTGGCTATTGAACATGATTTGGAAATCATTCCGATACTTAATAAGATGGACTTACCGAATGCGATGCCGGAAGTGGTTGAAGATCAAATTATCGATTTGATTGGCTGTGACCATGAAGATATTATCCGTGCTAGCGGCAAAACCGGAGAAGGGGTTGACGAAATTTTAAGAAGAATTGTTGAGGTTGTACCTTCTCCAAAAGGTGATCCGGAAGCTCCGTTACAAGCATTAATTTTTGATTCTGTCTTCAATTCTTTTAGAGGAGTAATTGCCTATTTTAAAATTGTAAATGGAAGCATTAAGCAGGGCGATAAAGTAAAATTTATCAATACTAAAAAAGAATACGATGCTGATGAAATAGGTGTGCTTCGACTTGGGATGGAAAAGCGGAAGACACTTGGCACTGGAAATGTTGGATATATTATTTCAGGGATTAAAGCAGCCAAAGAAGTTAAGGTTGGTGATACCATTACACATAAAGAGAGACCTTGTCTGAATGTCATTGAGGGTTTTGAAGAAGTGAAACCAATGGTGTTTGCCGGAGTTTATCCAATTGATGCTGAAGATTATGAAGATTTACGTGCTGCCATGGAAAAGTTGCAGCTAAACGATGCTTCATTGACTTATGAACCAGAATCATCAGCAGCTTTAGGTTTTGGTTTTCGATGTGGATTCCTTGGATTACTGCACATGGAAATTATTCAGGAACGACTGGATCGGGAATTTGATATGAATGTTATTACCACCGTTCCAAACGTTTCTTATCAGGTGCATACCACCGGTGGCGAAACTATTACCGTATATAACCCATCTGGATTACCGGCAAGTACTACGATTGACGAAATTGACGAACCATATATACGTGCCCAGATTATTACCAAGTCGGATTTTATTGGACAGGTGATGGGGCTTTGCCTTGATAAGCGGGGAACCTTGACCAAACAAACTTATTTGACTACTGATAGGGCTGAACTTACTTTTGATTTACCATTGGGTGAAATTGTGTTTGATTTCTACGATAAACTGAAATCCATCTCGAAAGGTTATGCGTCTTTTGACTATCATATTACTGGTTATAAACCTGCCAAATTAGTCCGATTAGATATTCTGCTGAACGGAGAAATGGTGGATGCGCTTTCTTCTCTTATTCACTTTGATAACGCATACAACCTCGGTCGTCGTATGTGTGAAAAGTTGAAAGAATTGATACCAAGACAGCAGTTTGATATTGCGATTCAGGCAGCGATTGGCGCGAAAATTATTGCCCGCGAAACCGTGAAAGCCGTTCGTAAAGACGTGACTGCTAAATGTTACGGTGGTGACATTACTCGTAAACGGAAACTGCTGGAAAAACAGAAAAAAGGTAAAAAGCGAATGAAACAAGTTGGTAATGTGGAAGTTCCACAAAAGGCTTTCCTGGCTGTTTTAAAGTTGGATTAGTCTCGTTTTAATACTTGAATCCTAAATTGTGTTTTATTTAGATAGGATTAGTATGTCTGTCAGGGCAAACTATATCTTCCAAAAGCCGTGCTTGATCGTAGAAAAATTTGAAACGAATCATTTTTGAGATAGTTTTAATCTCTTCTACAGTCTGTTTGGCAAGTGCGATCTTATTTTCTGAAATCTGAAATTCAGCCTTAATAAGGTAATAACGTAATTTTACGTAGTACTTATAGTTGACAGGAACATATTTGAATTCAACACTTCTAAAAATCTCCAATGCTTTCTTTTTGTTATTAGAGTTTAAAAGTGCGCGGGCATATATTGCCAAAAACAACTGGCAAGTCCATTCTGAGGAAAGATCGTGAATTAAATACCTGTTCAAGACCAAGTTGGCGAAATCAATAATTGTTGAAAATTGATTTCCAAAGTTTAATGAGAATATAATTAATAATTCAAAGTTCGGAATACTTGTTTTTGGCTGGATACCTTCAAAATAGTAATTATCGCATCTTTGATTGATTTGTGGCAAGATTCTCTTATCTAATTTCTTTTCAAAATATGTTTGGTAGATAATTTGAGTGCCATAAAATAAACCAGCATATATAGGGTTTGAGTGTTGTGGTAACCCGTTGGTGCGTATTAATTGGTAATAGCTTTCGCTCTTTTCTTGATTTCCAGCGAGAAAGTGTTGCATGAATTTCAGGCAGTGGCCGTATAATTTTGCACTGTCAGAATCATTCTCTTCAAGGTAGTATTTTATGTTATCACCAGAATAAATAACTAAAGAGTCCATATCAAAATGATTCTCGAAAAAGCAGAGCTTCCCAATTTTTGACTTGGCAAAAGTAGGGATTAACAAATCCCGGATCTCCTTATTTTTTCTAAGCTCAACACTAATTACCTTGGCGATTTCAGGATCAACAAATTTTTCATGTTTTGGGTCTTCATTGTTTGGATATTCAAGTACTGTATAAATATTTTTTAGAAGATCGGTTTTGCTTTCCTTGAATGCAATTTTGATAATGTATTTGAGCAAGTTTTGTTGTAACTGACGATTATTCCTATAATACCGGATAATTTCTTGGATCAAATTTAAGTCAAGATCATTTTCCTTAATCCATTTATTGGCCAGGATATATTCCATTAAAATGCTGTGTGAGAAATAAACAAAAGTATTAACAGATAAGTAGCTTCCTGGGACTGTGTATTCAAATAATATATTGCTATCTATGAGGTCGTTGTATGCGCTGTGCATGCCGTTTTTAAGATGTAAATCTGTTTTTTTTATTTGTTCAATTTTCTTCATCAAATTTGATTGCTCCAACAGTCGATCAATAATTTCACATTTTTGGGTTGAATATGGTTCTGATAGTATCTTATTATAGGCTACTTGGTCTAAGAGCTCAATATCTGTATGAATATTCTCTTGTCCATTTATGGTACTGAATAAGATCAGAAAATATGGATTATTAATAATATCAATGATTTCTGGATAATGGAAAGTGAGATTCTCATAGCTTATTTCCGGATGGTTTTTTGCCAGGTAATCTTTAATTTCATGTTTTTCGAGGAGTGGTACATTTATCGTATCAGTAAGCAGCGTATCAAATGCAACGTCATACCAAAGCGATTTTAAATGAGACATTCTATTCAATAACTTGCAAAATATATCCCAGATGTATGGTTTGCATGTGATAACCATTTTAAACCATGGAATATCTTCATAGGAAGCAATAATGTCAAGAAGGTTTTCAATGAAATTATTTAATTTTTCGGGCTGGTAGAAAATTTCATTCAATCCATCAATTATCAAAATGAACCGACCCTTTACTTCATGGGGATTTTTGCGGAAGTAATCGCTGAAACTTCTTTTTGGATCAAACTGATATAAATTTTGTACTTGCCCGACCTCCGGATTGTATTGTATTAATTTAGGAAGAATTCTTCCATCAACAAGACAAGCTATGTCATTTGGATATAATGCATTTTCCCCAATAAAAAATTTGTTGGTTAGTTGAAGCGCAATTGTCGATTTCCCATATCCGTCAGGTGCAATAAATGCAGTTGCTATTTTTGAGGAGGCTAAAAACGCTTCCATTTTTTTTTCAGCAAATGCCCGACTTGGAAAATAGAAAGAACGTTTACTAAATTTGGAGTTGTATGATTCGATACTGTGGCTGGTAATCAGCATAATTCTATTTCTTAAATGCTCCCAGGAATCTACCTTTGAATAAGTATGTTTTTGAGCTTCAAAACTATTGAAAAAGTCTTGCCAGTTTTTAAAGTCGAGGAAAATAGCTAAAGTGTCTAAAGTGTATTTAGATGGCTTAAATTGCGAATTGATGATTCCAAAAAATCGTTTTAGGGTGGAAACACTTATTTGTCGATGAGTTTTTTCCAGGACTAGATCAGATAACTCCTGGCAATCTTTGGCATATAAAATCTCTTTACCATATTTCTTATGGATTTCATCCTTGATATTCTCACGTATGAAGTCAATCTCCATGTTCATGATTCAATTGCCTTTAGATTGAAAATTCTATTATGTCATCAGCAAAAAATTATCTGGGTTTATTGTAGATACATTTTACATCTATATCTAATTTACAAAAAAAGCAGCAATAAATCCAGTTCTAAATACAGAATTCAGCAAATAAGACAGTCTTTTTATTTAGCTATATGATAAGTTCACGATTAAATTTCACTATTCATAATGTGAATTTTAATAATATAATTCGACCACTATTTGTCATATGTTCATATCTGCCGCAGATTGATAATGGACTGTTTTATAACTGTTTGAGATTTTTTGTAGTGTATGTGTTTTTGTATTGTATTGACGAGTAGGATTTTGAAAATGATTGAATGAATAAAATGAACAGGAAATGAATAGAAAAAACGCCAATTGTGTAGAAATAAGTGGATAGGTTTGTCTTGCTATAAAAGAAATCGTCTTTAAACCGAGTGATATGAAAAACCAAAACCAATTCAATCAGGAAGATTTTTATTCAGTCGATTGCCACCAAAGTTTGAAAGGAAATGTTTTGCCAATAGCAAATAATCATCCTAGAAGAAAGAGTTTTAGAATCCCATCTAGCAACAGTACTTTTTTTGTCGATTGGCAAATGCAAACGAGTAATTCAGAAGATTGGAGTGATAGGAAATCTAAATCTGCAGTTAAGTGAGTCATTAAACACTCCTCCCAATTAGTTATATCCAGAATGTAAAAGTTTATTTCCTGGCTTATTAGGTCGTTTTGAGATTATAAAGGAGATGAAAAATGTGGAAAGATGAAACACATAGAGTGTTAATTATTAATGATTCAATAAACTCAGTATTAGAGTTGAAAGAGATCTTGAAAGTAGGAGGTTTTGCAGTTTCATCTTGTTGCGGCGAGCAAGCTATTCAGGCGGTTATGGAGGAATCTCCAGATGTTATTCTACTAGAAATTTTGTTGAAGAAAAGGAATGGTTTTGAGGTGTTAACCAAGTTGAAAAGTAACGGTCGTACAAGCCATATTCCGGTGGTGATTATTTCATCTTTGAATCTTCAAATCTATTGGGATGAATCATTCATTTTGGGGGCGAGTGCTTATATGGTAAAAGGGAGACACTATCCATGGTTGAGACGAAAGTTATATTCGATACTTTATAATAGAAAGATTTGTTAAAGGAGTTGTAGGTGAAGGTTTTTCGGGTGGAAATATTCACATTTCGGAAGTTATTGTGGTTTTTGAAAAAGAGGGAATTATTAAAAATCGAGATAAAATGAGCATCAAAAAGCAATTTTTAAAAAGTGAGTCGGTGTGTAAAGTTACATTCCGAGTTGTAAATGGACCGAGCCTTAAAGCCGAAAGTGTTAAGATTGTAGGCGATTTTAATGGATGGAATCGTGATCGAGAACCAATGAAACAATTTAAAAGCGGAGACTTTACGGAAACCTTGAAACTTAAGCCCGGGAAAAAATACCAATTCCGTTATCTGGTTGATGATTGTTTCTGGGATAACGAACCGGAAGCAGACGGTTTGATACCGAATGGAATTGAATCGGGAGATTACAATTCCGTGATTCTCGTATGAAATAATTTAGCGTCAATTATATATTAAGAACAGGTTGTTTAGGCCGTAGCCATTCATAAACAGATATTTCTTATCACTTTCTCTCTCCGCAACCAATTATTAAGAAATATTTGAATGGCTACGGATTTTTTCGATTTATTTTCCCCAAATTCGATTGTTTGAATTGTGGCAACTATTACATTGGCCGCTAGTAACACTAGAGTTCATATGTTGAGTGGAGGTGCTTCCTTCAACTAATGTGTATAGTCCTGTTGCAAAGTCGATCGTTTCGGTTGTATAAAAATTTCCTTTTTTGTCAACTTGTATTGTTGCTATTAGTTCTCCATCTCCGTTTGCTTCGGAGTATAGTTTTATAGTTGCACCTGGCAATATTGAAGTATTGGATTCATTAAATACAGTTCCAGCGATTGAGAACCGACCTTCTCCTGGTCCTCCCGATTTATGACAATTCATGCAGTTTTCGCCAGCTTTGTGACTTTCATCTGAATTGTAGCTGCTAATTTTAGTTTCATTTTCATGTTCACCTTCTTCGTTTTCGCAAGACATCAGCAATGACGCGGCGATTAATGCATTAATCAATAGGAAATGGGCAAATCGTACTCTCATAATCATTCTTCTATTTAGTTTAAAACTTTCTATATTCCAGTTTGGTCTTTATTAAAACTGAAAAAGTCAAGACTTTATTTTTTTAGATCCAGACTTTTTAAAATAAAGACCAGACCATTTTGTGATAAAGTCTGGATGTTTCAGTAGAAATGTTAGGACATCCATGTTGAAAGATCAAGACCTTTTTGAAAACAGATTAAAGCTTGTAATATTTCATAAGTAATTTTTCAAACCAACTAGCTGGCAGTATAGTTTTTGCTTTGGGCATAATCAACTCAATTGTTGAACCAACACGATACTTTGGCTTCAATTTTCTCTTCTTCAGTAGTTGGCTGATTTTAATGGCAACTTTTTCTGGATCTCCTGCAAATTCAACCTTATCAGTAGCTGTTTTATTAATTCGTTCGAACTGATCTTTATAGGGAGAATCAGGGGCAATGTCAGGTATTTTTCGATGTTGTGCAACTTCTGTTTTGAAGTCACCTGGCTGAAGCACGCACGCCTGAATTCCAAATTGCCTGATCTCCATTCGCAAAGATTCCGTAAATATGTCAAGAACTGCTTTACTGGCAGAATACACTCCATTAAAAGGCAATCCGGATTCGGCAGCCAATGAACTAATTAGAATTATTTTTCCATTAGCCTGATTTCTCATTAATGGAATAATTTCCCGATTGACTCGATGGATACCCAAAATATTCAAATTGAAAACGTCCTCAATATCTTCCGGAGTATAAGACTCAATAGGGCCGATGGCTCCTTTTCCCGCACATTGAATCAACACATCAATTCGACCAGCTTCGGAAGTCGCTTTTTTTACTGCAGAATGGACTGATTCCGTTTTGCAAACGTCCATTTTGATCCATGAAATTCCATTATCGTTAATTTCATCATCTACTCTTCTTCCAAATCCAAATATACGGTGTCCTTCAAATTGCAATTTTTCAGCGATTGATTTTCCAATTCCAGAAGTGGCGCCGACAATAAAAATATTCATTCCTAAAATTTTTGGTAAAATAGATAAATTCTTGCTGATTGATAGAATTCATCTCCTAATTAACGAAAATTAGTTGTCGATATGCAATAAAAGTTAGAGTGATAGAAGCATCATTTCTCGGAATATTCCTATATTAAGCGAACAGATAAACTTCATCTCTATTTTATCTGTTACAAATCAAAACCTATTTCAAATGGAGTTAACCCTTTTAAAAGATATTGTTATCATATTCGCCCTGTCAACTCTGGTGAATTATTTATTTACCAAAATTAAAGTGCCAACTATTATTGGGTATCTTTTTACAGGGGTAATTGCTGGCCCTTACTTGCTGGGAATAATCAATTCACCGCATCAGATCGAATTAATTGCTGAGATTGGAGTTGTTTTGCTCATGTTTACCATCGGTATGGAGTTTTCCATCAATCATCTGTTCCGTATTCGGCGAATTGTTTTTCTTGGTGGTTTTATGCAATTAATTTTAACAGCAGGAGTAACAATGTTGTTGGGCCGATTGTATAATATGGATTGGGCAGGAGCTCTATTTGTTGGTTTTCTTACCGCGTTGAGTAGTACAGCAGTTGTATTGAAACTCTTGCAAGAGCGCTCTGAAATTACCTCAAACTACGGTCGTACGGTGGTAGGAATTCTTATTTTTCAGGATATTATATTGATCCCATTACTTTTATTTACCCCTGTTTTGAGTGGAGATGTCAGTGGTCAAGGCGGACAATTACTTTTATTGCTTGGGAAAGCAGTCATCCTGATCGGCTTGGTATATGTTGGAAATAGGTGGTTGATGCCACGCCTGCTAACAATGATTGCTCATACTAAAAGTCAGGAGTTGTTTTTGATGAGTATTTTCCTGATTTGTTTGTCAGTCGCCTTATTGACTTCTGAGATGGGAATATCTCTTGCGTTTGGTGCGTTCCTTGCAGGCTTGATGATCTCTGAATCGGAATACAGTCATAATGCATTTGGACATCTGGTTCCATTTAAGGACACATTTACCAGTTTCTTTTTTGTGTCAATCGGTATGCTTCTAGATCTTGGATTTGTTGTTGATCATCCCATGTTGGTGCTTTCAACTGTGCTGCTTGTATTATTTGTGAAGATGATTATTGCTGGAGGAACAGCTTTTATTTTAGGTCATACTTTCAGAGGAACCATTATGGTTGGTTTTGCTCTGTGTCAAGTGGGAGAATTTTCTTTCATATTGGCGCAATCTGGTTTAGATTATCAAATTATTCCTGAATATTATTATCAACTATTTCTTGCTGTGGCGGTAATTTCCATGTCAGTCACTCCGATTTTAATAATGATGTCAAAACCAGTGGCTAATCGGGCGTTGAAATTTCCATTACCAAAAGTTTGGGTCGAAGGATTATTTCCCCTCACACAAATTGAAGTACCGGAGTATAAAAATCACCTGGTTTTTATCGGAAAGGATAATAGAGCACTTAGTCTTTCCAGGATGGCAAAATACCTGAATCTGAAATATATTTCCATTGTTTTCGATCCGGGAATTGTAAAAAAAATGCAGGAGAAAGGGGAGACTGTTTTATATGGCGATGCCATTAATGAACCGATCCTAGAAAAGGCACATGTTGATACGGCCGATGTTATTGTGGTTTCTGTAGGTAATTTTATTACTTCTATGTCGATTGTTCAAAAAGTAAGGCAAATGAATTCACATGCCTTTTTGTTGGTTCGGGCAAAAGATGTAGCTGAAATAAAAGAACTATATAAGTTAGGAGCCAGCCAGGTTATACCGGAGGAATTTGAAACAGCGATTGATCTATTTGAAAGAGTGCTTAATAATCGGTTAGTTCCGAAGAGGGAAATCAATAGTGTTATTGCAAAAATTCGGGATGATCATTATGGTATTTTTAGGGAAGAAGATGAGAAATCAAGCCTTATCTTCAAGGAACTTCCAAATGTTGAGATCGTAGCTTTAAAAGTTAGGGATGGCTCCAGCGTAATTGGCAAAAGTATTCAGGACATTAAATTCAGAAAAACTTTTGGGGTTACGTTAGTTGCAATTCTTCGTGATGAAGAGTTAATTGAACACCCGGAACCAACGCAAGTTCTGGAGAAAGGAGACATCTGCTACATTATGGGAAAACCAGAACAAATATCCCAATCAGTTGAACTGTTCGGGCATAATAAAGAAACGGTAAAAACGGAAACGTAAAATTCGGGTATTTCTATAGCGAATCAACAATTTTCTAAATAAGCAAATTCGTTAAACCCTTTTGGTGTGGAATTGTTTGTACAGCAAACTTTACGATATGAGGTATTTGCCGCTGTTTGTTTTGCTATTTGTTTTGGTTGCCTGCCAAAATCAACCCAATAAGAAAAGCGAGAAAGTGAGTGTTGAATCAGATACATTGCTGTCTTGCTGCACGTCAATTCCTCCCAGATTTCCGATTCAGTCACTTGCCCAAAAAGATTCAGTTACAGGTCAGAGTTCCAATTTTGAAGATATGGTATTCATTAATGGCGGGGAGTTTGTAATGGGAGGTGATAGTTTGTGGGGAAGACAGGATGAATTTCCGCATCATAAGGTTCAAGTTTCCTCTTTTTATATGGATGTGCATGAAGTTACCAACCGACAGTTTAAAGAGTTTGCAGATGCGACAGGCTACATAACAACAGCGGAACGAAAGCCCGATTGGGAGCAATTAAAGCAGCAGGTGCCACCGGGGACTCCAAAACCTGATGATAGTTTTTTTGTGGCAGCTTCCTTGGTTTTTAATCCACCAAATCATGCTGTCTCTCTTGATAATCCAATGATCTGGTGGAGTTGGGTGGCTGGTGCAGATTGGAAACATCCGGAAGGGCCTGAAGGTTCTATCGCAGGGAAAGATGATTATCCGGTTGTGCATGTTTCGTGGGAAGATGCGGTAGCATATGCAAAATGGGCAGGGAAACGACTACCAACAGAAGCAGAATGGGAATATGCATCACGTGGTGGATTGCCAAATTCGATTTATCCTTGGGGAGATGAACCGATTACTCAGGGAAAAACCAAAGCGAATTCGTGGGACGGACATTTCCCAAATGAGAATACAGAGGAAGATGGATTTGCAAGAGCTGCTCCGGTAAAGCAATTTGATCCCAATGGTTATGGATTATATGATATGGGCGGCAATGTTTGGGAGTGGTGTAGTGATTGGTATCATCCTGACTATTATCGTGAGTGTTTAAATCTGGGAGTGGTCCAGAATCCGGAAGGACCTGAGCAATCATTTGATCCGCAGGAACCGTACGCCCAAAAGAAAGTAACTCGTGGGGGTTCTTTCTTGTGCAACGATCAATATTGTTCTGGTTTTCGAGTGGCTGCACGCATGAAAACAACTTGGGACACTAGTTTAAATCATACAGGTTTTCGATGCGTTGTTTCCGCTAATTGACCTGAAAATGTTCAAAATAATTGAAATGACAATTGATCTTTTTTCGTTTTATAGTTCTGTTTCCAGTTAAGTGAAGGCGATAGGAAACCCTGGAAAACAGTTGGAGATAATTGTGTTCAATAGTTTTCCATAGTTTTGATTGTTTTTTTGAAAAGCTTGGAACGAAATTTACTGAAGAAAGGTGATCTCTCAAAGTTGAAAATACACTCGTAAATTCAAACGATCTCCATGTTTTCCATTGGAATGATTTCTTCTCCTTTGTATCGAAGTACGAGGTTTGCGACAGCAAGCGTGTCTTTTTCGCAATACCTGATGATTCGGTCGATATCTCCTTCATCGTAATAAACACTAGCAACCTGGCTTCCATCAATGTCATCTTTTGGCGTTGGAATATTAAATGCCGCACAAAGCAAACTTAAGGAGGTGTAGTTTTTATAATCGCCAAACTTCCACAGTTGCAGGGTGTCCATCAGTTTGTCTTTTACATCCCAGGGTTTCATCCCGGCAATGTCGAGTATTTTTGGCAACCGTAGTCCGTTGATAAGGGTGCGGCGGGCAATGTATGGATAGTCAAATTCCTGACCGTTATGCGCACATAAACATTTCCCCGGGTTTGCAGTAAATTTATTGAGCATGTCATTAAAGGATGACAACAGTTTTTTCTCATTGTCATCATAGAATGATTTTACTCGGAAAAAACGTTCACCCATCTTTTGTGTGACGAAACCGACTGATATACAGATGATCTTTCCAAATTCAGCATAAATGCCGGCACGCTCATAAACATCAGCAGCTACTTGGTCTTCGGTTCGGAAGAATGTTGATTTTTTATCCCAGAGTTTTTGAAAGTCCTCCGGCATTTCATTAAAAGCAACATGTTGTGGTACTGTTTCAATATCAAGGAAAAGTATATCTTCAATATTTAAATTATAGAGCATTGTTATCCAGATTTTGTTTGATGTAATGAGATAGAATTTGAATAGCTACTTTATTGTTTCCACCCTGAGGAATGATAATATCGGCAAAACGCTTTGTTGGCTCGATAAATTGAATGTGGCTTGGGCGCACGGTTTCTTCATACCTAGCTAAAACCTCGTCTAAATCTCTGCCACGTTCAACAATGTCACGTTTTATCACACGAGATAGTCTCACATCTGAATCACAATCTACAAATACCCGAATATCCATCATTTCCCGTAAAGGTGCATTGGAAAGAACCAGTATTCCTTCAACTATTATTATTGATGTTGGCTTGACCGTCTTGGTTTCCTTTTGCCGGGTGCATGTAAGGTATGAATACTGAGGTTCCTGAATTATCTGCTGGTTTCGAAGCTGGGCGAGATGCCTTGCAAGTAGACCAAATTCAATAGATTCGGGGTGGTCGTAATTTATTTTTCTTCGTTCTTCGATCGGAAGATGACTGTTGTCTTTATAGTAGGAGTCTTGTGAAATTACTGCAACTTCTTCGGAAGCCAGCTGATTCATGATTTTATTAACCACTGTTGTTTTGCCTGCGCCTGTCCCGCCAGCAATACCAATAATTATCATTTTATCGAATTTTAATTCAAATATAAGGAACACGCAGGTATTTTTGTTAATTGGCAGCTCATTTATGAAACAGTAGCGGGAAAATATTAACTTCGCAGCATCAATTTTTAACGATTAAAACTATCGATAATGATCAATCATGTAGTCCTTTTCAAATTGAAAAGTTATCCGGAAGATGAGAAAAAACAAGTACTTACTCAACTTAAAGAAGCACTTGAAGGTTTAAAGGATAAAATCGAACAAGTCAAGTATTTGGAAGTAGGGCTGAACTATGAGCTTGATTCAAAGTCATATGATATCTGTCTTATTTCGCATTTTGAGAATGTTGAGGATCTTGATATTTATCGTGTGCATCCGGATCACATGAAGGTGGTGAAGTTAGTTGGTGAAACTACCGAATCAAGAGCAGCCGTTGATTTTGAATTTTAAAAGCATTGATAAAAATATATTATGAAGCAGTTATATCCTTTGAAATTTAAACCCCAATACATGGATAAAATTTGGGGTGGACAAAAAATTAATACAATCTTAAATAAAGACTTTGGAAATCTTCCTAATTGTGGTGAAAGCTGGGAGATTTCAGGAGTACAGGATCATGTTTCGGTGGTTGCTGATGGTCATTTGGCTGGAAATACCTTGGAAGAACTTATTGAGATTTACATGGGAGAATTGGTTGGAGACCAGGTTTATGAAAAATTTGGTGTTGAATTCCCATTGCTGATTAAATTTATTGATGCAAATGACGATCTATCAATCCAGGTGCACCCAGATGATGAAATGTCAAAACAAAGACATCAAGCCTTCGGAAAAACGGAAATGTGGTATGTAATGCAGGCTGATGCAGGATCAAAATTAAATGCAGGTTTTAATCAGCAGGTGGATAAAGAAAAGTATTTGCAAAAATTGGAATCAAATGAACTAACTGACATTCTAAATTTTGAAGAAGTTCAGGAGGGGGATGTGTTTTTTATTCCTGCAGGTCGCGTTCATGCAATTGGAAAAGGTATTTTATTAGCTGAAATTCAACAAACATCGGATGTTACTTACCGCATTTACGATTATGACCGTAAAGATGACAAAGGAAATACCCGTGAATTACATACAGAATTGGCTCTTGACGCGATTGACTTTACACTTCTCGACGAATATAAATCTAACTATGAAGCAACTACCAACGAAAGTTGTGAGATTGTAAAGTGCAACTATTTTACCACTAGTTTGCTTAAGGTCGATCAAAAAATTGAAAGAGATTTCGTTAAAGTTGATTCATTTATAATATACATTTGTTTAGATGGTGAACTGGATGTTGAGTATGATGATGGAAGTATTTCTGTTAAAAAAGGAGAAACAATTTTAGTTCCTGCTTCAATGGACAGTTTCTTCCTGAATCCGAAAAATTCCGAAGTAAAATTATTGGAAGTACATTTATAAGATATTATGGAGATTAAAAATGCCCGTTTTTTGATGAGTAATTCTGATGTAGGCAAATGTCCTGCACCAGATAAGCCTGAGTTTGCTTTTATTGGCCGTTCAAATGTGGGCAAATCTTCATTAATCAACATGCTGACTGATAATAAGAAATTGGCTAAAACCTCATCACGTCCGGGGAAAACACAGTTAATAAACCATTTTCTTATTGATGACACCTGGTATTTGGTAGATTTACCCGGTTACGGCTTTGCGAAAGTGTCTTTGAAGGCGAAAAACAAATTTCAGGAATATATCGTAAGTTACATCATAAAAAGACAGAACTTATACTGTCTTTTTGTTTTGATTGACTCAAGACATGAACCTCAGAAAATTGATATGGAGTTTATAAATTGGCTGGGAGAAAAAGAGGTTCCTTTTGCATTAATTTTCACAAAGACTGATAAACTTGGCAAAACAATGCTCGATAAGAATATTAATAACTACAAAAAAGAGTTATTAAAACATTGGGCCGAATTGCCAACGATGCTCATAAGTTCTGCTGCTACCGGAAATGGTCGAGAAGAGATTTTAGATTTTATTGAACAATGCAAGTAGTTTTAGCATGGTGCTGTCTTTTAGTGGTTTGCGGAAATGTATTTGGTGCTTAATATGAAAATTAATAACTTGTAGGTATAGTTTTTAAGGATATCTTAAAGATTTTTTTACCTTTGCGCGCGATTCCAAAGCACATAATTAAAATAGTAAATGATGGCAAAAAAGGCCCCTCTTAAGGTTTTTACAGGTACTGCGACAAAGTATTTAACCGAAAAGATTTGTGATAGTATAGGAGTTGACCTGGGAAAATCTTCCTGTCCTATTTTTGCAGACGGTGAGTTTGAACCTTGTTATGAAGAAACAATTCGTGGTTCTCACGTTTTTATCGTACAATCTACTTTTCCTTCTGCAGATAATCTGCTAGAGCTTTTATTGATGATTGATGCTGCCAAAAGAGCCTCAGCTTATAAAATTATAGCTGTGATTCCTTATTTTGGTTACGCCCGACAAGACAGAAAAGACAAACCTCGTGTTTCAATCGGTGCGAAATTAATGGCAGACCTACTTTCTGCTGCAGGAGTTGATCGCATTATAACAATGGATCTTCATGCAGATCAGATTCAGGGATTTTTCAACGTTCCTGTTGACCACCTTTTTGCTTCTGCTCTATTTATTCCGTACATCCAAAAGATGGGATTGCGTGATATCGTAATTGCCTCTCCTGATGTTGGCGGAACAAAACGTGCTAATACGTATGCAAGATTGCTCGGAACGGATATGGTTATTTGTCACAAATCCAGAGCAAAAGCAAATGTTGTAGGTAGCATGACATTAATTGGTGATGTAAGAGATAAAGATGTTATCATTGTAGATGACCTGATTGATACAGCAGGGACCATTACTAAAGCTGCAGGCCTGATGATTAAAGAAGGCGCAAACTCTGTTAGAGCTTTTGCAGCGCATGGTTTATTGTCTGGGCCAGCTTATGAACGTATTGAGGAATCTGCCTTGAAAGAGGTTTATTTTACGAACTCAATTCCACCGAAGAAAGAATCTGACAAAATTAAATACATTTCTGTGGCCGACGCTTTTGGTGAAGCAATTGGCAGAGTCCATAAAAATGAGTCAATTAGTTCGATGTTCTTCAAGTAATTTTATATATTTGCACCGCTTTTTCCATGACGGCAGTTATGTATGCTGTTTGCCCGAAAACGTAAAAATTGATTTTACCAAAGGGAGGACTGAGTACCATAATTAATTATTTAAATTTTCAAAAATGAAATCAATTGCTATTAAAGGCGCATTGCGCGAGAATTTAGGAAAGAAAGAATCTAAAAAACTTCGCGCTGAAGAAAAAGTTCCTTGTGTACTATACGGGGGAGAAGAGCCAATCCATTTTTATGCTGAAGTAGGAGCTTTTAGAAAAGCTATTTATACACCAAATGTATACCTAATTGACTTGGATATTGATGGTACTGCTTATAAAGCTATCATGCAAGATATTCAATTTCACCCGGTAGAAGAACAAATTTTACATGTTGACTTCCTTTTAATCAATGAAGAACAACCTTTGAAAATTGAAGTTCCTATCAAGGTAGTTGGTTTTGCAAAAGGTATGCGTCAAGGGGGTAAATTAAAAACTAACCTTCGTCGATTAAAAGTAAAAGCATTAGCTAAAGATTTGCCAGACAATATTGAAATCAATATTACAAACCTTGAGCTTGGACAAAGTTTTAAAGTTGCTGAATTGAAATCAGATACTCTTGAGTTTTTGAACACTAAATCAGTACCTGTTGTTACTATCATGATTACAAGGGCTGCTCGTGCTGCTGCACAGTCAGGCAAGTCAGAATAATAAAAACTGATTGTTTTGAAATATCTTATAACTGGATTAGGTAATCCGGGAAAAGAATACGAAAACACCCGTCATAATATCGGGTTTAAAATATTGGACGCTCTTGCTGATGCGTCCAATATTGTTTTTAGTGATAAGCGTTATGGGTTTGTTACTGAATACAAATTTAAATCCAGAACATTAATTTTGCTTAAGCCCACAACTTTCATGAATTTAAGTGGGCGAGCGGTGAATTATTGGTTGCAGAAAGAGAAAGTCCCATTTGAGAATTTATTAGTTTTAACTGATGATCTGGCTCTTCCATTTGGCACATTAAGGTTGAGGGCTAAAGGTGGTGATGCAGGCCATAATGGATTAAAGAACATTCAGGAAGCTTTTGGACGTAGTGATTATGCCAGACTGCGTTTTGGGATTGGTGATGATTTCAGACGAGGGCAGCAGGTTGATTACGTATTGAGTGGATGGTCTAAAGATGAGGAGTTAGATTTGCCAGCCAAATTAGATGAATGTATTGAGATAATACATGCTTTTGCGACTGTTGGTGTAGCTCGTGCAATGAATCAATTTAATAAGCGAAAATAAGATGGATAGCCAGGTTCGGGTCGATAAGTGGATTTGGGCTGTCAGGCTTTTTAAAACGAGGAGTCAGGCAACTGAAGCTTGTAAGAAGGGCAGGGTTATGATTGATGATATTTCGGTAAAGCCATCTCGAATACTGAAAGTTGGGGATGTTGTGAAAATTAAGAAACAACCCGTAACTTACAGTTTTAAAGTATTGAAGCTTGCGGAGAAACGGATGGGTGCAAAGTTGGTGTCTGAATTTCTGGAAGATATTACTGCTCCTGAAGAACTTGAAGTGTTGGAAGTTCAAAAAAATATGGGTTGGTTTCAGCGGGATAAAGGAACTGGCCGACCAACCAAGAAAGATCGACGCGATTTGGATAATTTCTTTGAAACAGACTAAAAATGCTTATTGCAAAAGAAAAACGGAGACAAAACATTGCAGAGTATGTGCTCTACATGTGGCAGTTGGAAGACATTTTTCGCGCCCTAAATTATGATTTGGGTGCTATTAGTAACCAATTGGTTGTTCGGTTCGGGGGAGATGAAGATAAGCAGCTGGAAATATACGATTGGTATAAGAATCTGGTGGTGATGATGGAAAAAGAGCAGATCAAGGAGAAAGGTCACCTGCAGTTTATTACCAATCTTATAAACGATATCAATCAATTTCATTTGATTTTGCTTCAAAGTTCTGCAGATAGCCAATATCGCTTACTTTATCAATTAGCTAAACCTGTAATAGAAGAATTTAGGCAAAAAAGTGAGACTGAAAAAGATCACGACATTCAGGTTGCATTGCATGCCTTATATACTATGATGCTTTTGAAATTACAAAAGAAGGAAATCACAGTGGAAACAAAGCAGGCTATGTCTCACATAAGTAAGATGATTGCACATCTTTCTGCGCGATACCTGCAATATGAAAGAGGCGACTTTGATGTCTAAATGAAACGCTCGCTGTCTTCTGGTTTCGGAATTCTACAAGTTTCCCTTTTACCAAACCACTTATATCGTTTTCGAGCTATCCAGTCGTATAGCTTGTCGCGGATTTTCTTTGGTAGAATATATGCGATAAAGCTTAAGTAAAATCCACCTCCAAGCTTTTTTGAAATAGTAAGCACAGCATCCGATTTAGTTAGCCATTTACCGTTATCAATTACCAGAATTGAGTCAAGTTGTTTTGGAATTGAAAGTTTGTTTATCCAATAACTACCGGTTTCGCTGGAGAGTGAACTAAATACAAATTTCCTTTTTCGATCAAAACGAAGTATAATATTTACGGAGTAATTACAAAGGTGGCAGAAACCATCAAATAGGATTAGTATTTTGCCATTGTTGCGCTCCATCAACGATTATTCTTGTAGTCTTTTATCATTGCTTCAGCCATCCAGTTGGCAAGTGCCTGCCGGTTATTTTCTTTAATAAAACGTTGTTGGTCGCGGGTGTGATTGATGTTTCCCAGCTCAATAAAAACAGCAGGCGGATACGAATATTTTAGCACATATAAATTACGGGCAGATATACTTCCATGATAGCCGCGATTGGGTTGGTATTTGTCGTATTTTGCCTTGAAAGTGCTTTGCATATTTACAGCCATTTTCTTTCCTGTTTTGCTCCTTTTGTCGTAGTAGAAAAATACATCAATATTTTCTCCTTTACTTCTGGAATCAACATGTGTGATAATTAAGCGTTGGTGCTTTCCTTTGTTTTGGATGTATAATTTATTTACCGCATCCTTTCGCTGTCTTAATCTGCTCAGTTGATTACGCGGAATCGTTAAGTTTGGATAACATTTCTCGTCTTTATCCGGTTGCAAATAACTGTCATCGCGAATCCCGTCATTATCGTCCCGAGTAATCATATAGACCAATGCACCATGTTCAATTAACTTTCTGGCCAATCTCAGCGTGACATCGTATGCATATTCATCTTCGCAAAGAATGTGATTGTTTAGTTTGCCAACAGCACCGGGGTCTGGGCCTCCATGTCCACTTACAAGGTAGAATACGGCTCCCGAGAGTTGATTATCGATTGGGCTAACCTGCTCATATTTCTTTCCAAATATTGAATAAGTTGTACCTCCCGATGAACTGGCTGCGGTTTTTGAACTTTCAACGATGGGGAGCTTGTAGGTTCTTCCGGAATATAAACTGTTGTTTGAACCGAGATTTGATTTATTTAATTCGATAAAGGTATTTAAATGCTCACCAGGTGACAATCCGTGTCTTTTCAATAGGCTATATATGCCTTCTCCCTTTAACGCTTTTGTCGTTTGATATTCTTGGGCAAAAGCAGCAATGTTAAATAAAATGAAAACGATTGTGAGAAATATATATAATTGCCGATTGAAAAATCCTAACTTTAATTGCTCCATTTATAGAAATATGTTTTTATAAAAACGAAATCCTTTTTTTAATGTTTAAAAATTATTTCATTCATTCTTAAAATTGGAATAAAGCTATTTCTAAATATTGAAAAATAAAAACAGATGAGAAGATCATTATTGGTAATATTTCTTATTCTTTCTATTGTTTCCTGCAGACAACATCTGGTAGTTAGTGAGATACGTTCCGAAAATATCTCAAATTATCCCGTTGATTTTTTGCCTGATTCTGATATCATTTCCTTGATTCAACCATTTAAAGATGTTTTGGTGGAGGATATGTCTGAAGTTATATCATTTTCAACGGAAGAAATATCAAAACATAAGCCAGAAAGTAAGCTTACAAATTATCTGTCTGATTTGTTGTTGGAGGAGGGAAAAGCTTTTTGCAGGTCTTATAATTATACTTTTCGTCCAGATGTGGCTTATATGAATTACGGTGGCATTAGATCATCATTACCCCGGGGAGAGATAACGGTCGGCAATGTTTTTGAGCTTATGCCTTTTGAGAATGAGTTGGTCATTATAGAAATTGCAGGGGAAGACCTTCGAAAGTTTGCAGAGCATATTGCTAAGATTGGAGGGGATGCAATCGCTGGTGTGATGATTGGGATTAAGGATGGTAATATTGCTGATTTTAAGGTGAATGGTGCAGAAGTTGTAATGAGTAAAAGTTACTATTTAGTGACCAATGATTATGTGGCAAATGGTGGTGATGATATAGTTATGTTTAAAAATCGGAAACGTTATATTCCCACCGGCTTCAAAATTCGAGATCTTATTATTCGAAATATGAGAAGGAATTACGCAGCAGGAGTGAAAATTGAAGCGACATTGGATGGGAGGATTTATTATGAATAAAAGTAGACGAAAATTTATACGCAATTTGTTGACTGCTTCGGCAGGGATTTCCTTGCTAAACTATCCCGAAGAACTGCTGGCGAAAGAAGATTTGTTGCAGCTTACGATATTCCATACGAATGATATTCACTGCCATATTGATCCGTTGTCAGAGGATCATAGTTTTTATAAAGGCCGAGGTGGAATGGCTAGCCTTAGTGGCTTGATTAAGAAACTTCGTGAGCAGAATCCCAACTCCCTTTTATTGGATGCCGGGGACTTTTACCAGGGAACTCCCTATTTTAATTATTACAAAGGTGAGTTAATCGTAAAGGTAATGTCGAAAATTGGTTACGATGCGTCCACAATTGGAAACCATGAATTTGATAATGGACTTGAGGGTATGTATGAGCCCTTGTATAATTCAAATTTCCCATATGTTTGTAGTAATTATGATTTTACAAATACCATGCTTTATGGCCGTTTCCCCGACTATGTGATTTATAGACGAGGAGGAGTGAAAGTTGGTCTTTATGGATTGGGAATTGAGTTAAATGGCTTAGTTAGTCCTAAAAATTATTTGGAAACTGTATATAATGATCCTGTTGAAGTTGCTTTGGAAAAGGAAAATTTCCTGAGGAATGAAAAGAAGTGCGATCTGGTTATTTGCCTATCTCATTTGGGACTGGAGTATAAGAATAGTAAAATATCAGATAAGAAACTGGCTGCCTTAACTCGACATACAGATTTAATAATTGGTGGGCATACACATACATTTCTTGATAAACCGTTGGAATTGAAAAATGCGAATGGTGAGCGAATTATCGTCAATCAAGCTGGTTGGGGAGGAATGGTGCTTGGTAAAATTGATTTTTTGTTTGGCCGAAATAAGAAAGAAAAACCGGTTGTTATTGCCCAAAATATGAGTACTTCCTAGTTAATGAAGAAATATCAGCTAGTATTATTGTCGTTATTTAGTGGCTTATTATTGAGCCTTCCCTGGTTGGGTATATTACCCGGTTGGATTCTATTTATTGCTCTATTGCCGCTTCTACTTGTCGAAGAAGAATTGTTCCGAAAGCGCACTTCCAATCATCACATCGAATTCTCTGCTTATGGCTTTTTGGCCTTTTTGTCATGGAATATGCTGACTACCTGGTGGATCATGCATGCCACCATTTTTGGAATGATAATAATTGTTCTTTTGAATTCCGTTTTAATGACTGTGGTTTGGTGGCTATATCATTTATTTAAACGAAATGTAAGTGCTCGATTGGGAGAGTTAGCTCTCGTCGTATTATGGCTGTCGTTTGAATATATTCATTTTAATTGGGAGATAGCATGGCCTTGGCTGACATTAGGGAATGGATTCGCAAACCAGGTGACCTTGGTTCAGTGGTACGAATATACTGGTGTTTTGGGTGGTTCACTTTGGATTCTGATGATCAACCTCATTCTTTTCAAAATATTTAATAGAAGCAGTTTTGAGGTGATAAAAGGGTATTCCTTAAAGTTGTTTATTTTGTTGTTTGTGGTATTTACACCGATTAGCTTTTCCTTCTATCAATATAGAAATTATCAGGAGACAGGAGAAACACGCGAAGTCGTAATATTGCAACCAAATATTGATCCATATAACGAGAAGTTTGGAGGCTTATCAGAAAAAGAACAAGTCGATCGATTGCTGCAGTTAGCTAATTCTTTGGTGACTGATTCGACAAAATTTCTAATTGGTCCGGAAACTGCGATTCCTCCGGTATGGGAAAATGAAGAGATCGGTAATAATCCATATATTTTACCTTTTAAAAGTCTGGTAAGGCAATATCCGAGTTTGCAAATTGTATTTGGAGCAACAACTCAGAAACTTTATTATCCAGGAAAAGAGATGCCTGAAACAGTGCGAAGGATGAAGAATAGTGATTTGTATTTTGATATCTACAACTCCGCCATTCTCATTGATCGTTCTGATGAGATTCAATATTATCACAAAAGTATCTTGGTGAGTGGGGTGGAGAAGATGCCGTTCAGTAAGTATTTTTCGTTCGTTGAAAAGTTTATTATTGATTTGGGAGGTACTACCGGGAGTTTAGGCGTTCAGAATGAGCCGTCCGTCTTTGAAAGTGACGATGGCGTATTGGTAGCTCCGGTTATTTGCTATGAATCAGTTTTTGGGGAATACTTGACTCAGTTTGTAAAAAAAGGAGCCAATTTGATTTTCATCATCACCAATGATGGTTGGTGGTTAGATTCTCCTGGATATAAGCAACATTTTTCTTTTTCCCGGTTGCGGGCTGTTGAAACAAGAAGGAGTATTGTGCGTGCAGCAAATACAGGAATCTCAGCAATAATAAATCAGCGTGGTGATGTAGAGATAAACACAAACTGGTGGGAGATATCAGCAATCAAATGGGATGTGAAAGCAAATGCTGAGGAAACGTTCTATGTTCGCTACGGTGACTATATTGGACGCATCAGTGTTTTAATAGCTTCATTGCTGCTAATTTATTTGTTTGTGCAAGCCAATATTTATAAAAAAGAAAAAATCCGCACTAATCCGTTTGTGCAAAATCCCTGAATTACAGGATTTGAGTGCCGGATCGGTCAGACTTCCATCGGTAGCGAACTACTCACCCCGATTACTCGGGGCTACAAGGCCTGTCTTTGCAATCCAAAAGCTTTCTCGGTTTAATATAAACTGTTGAATTTGCCAAATTTGAATTAATGCGGACAATATCTTTGCTAAAGAACGTTTTCTATGCTTCAAATATAGATGCAAAACCCGATTGGTGCAAGTAAAAAGATTGATTTTAAAACATTGAAATAATATCTGGCTGATTTATAGTTTGTTTGGAGGTTTAAATTTTTGGCAGCTAAACTTTCTTGATTTTTTACCGTAAAAATGGTTCCGAAACCCTTGTCGATATTGTTATACCTCCATTTTCAAGCATTTAAAAAAGTCGATTAAAAAACCAGTAAAAAAAACGCACATTTTTCTGAAAATTATTTTGTGAAAGCGAAAAGTAGTTCTATATTTGCACGCACGTTTTGGGAAGCTAAGCACTGCTTCGTCGTTCTAAAAATGATTTGAAAAAGGAGATGATAATTTAGTCACAATATTTCTGGAGAGATGGGTGAGTGGCTGAAACCACCGGTTTGCTAAACCGGCGTACGGGTCAAACCGTACCGGGGGTTCGAATCCCCCTCTCTCCGCATAAAAATATTATTCGGGATGTAGCGCAGTCCGGTTAGCGCACCTGCTTTGGGAGCAGGGGGTCCCAGGTTCGAATCCTGGTATCCCGACTTGTTGTTAATTAAAGGGGTAGATTGATTTCTAGCCCTTTTTTGTTTTTATTAGGTGAAACATATGTGAAACATTTTGATATTTTTTCACTCTTAGTATCTCACCAGTTTCTATCCCCTAAAATCCCCATTAAAGCCAGTAAAAAGATAATAAATTAAGGGTATTGGGCTTATGGTTATAGAAACTCACAACTTTTTTAAATTTGTGAACTCAAAAGCCATCATTTGCTTTCTTCCACCCATATCAAGAGCAGTCTCTGGAAAATAAAATTGAATAGCAATTTCAGGTTTGTTGACTACTTTGACAATAACTTCTTCTCGTGAATCAGAATTCGTCCTTATGATCAAATTATTTTCTCTTTTTACCTGGCTAACTTTCAACCTCTCTGAGATTTTAAAGCTATTGTGGTTTGATCCACAGTAAAGGACAATAAGACTATCCGGGAAATTCATATAAATAAACCCTTCATCATCTGAATATGGTATGCTATTAAAACTGCTTTCGCCAATTATTTTAGCTTCAAAAGGGATCTCAATCATTCTCAGCTTTTCAGTTTTAAATGCATGATCGCTTATAACTAATTGATCCAAAAATTGAGCTCTGCCAACAAAAACAGTTACAAGCAATATCAAGGTTAAATGAATTTTCATGCTTTAGCTATATAGAATTTTCAAGTTGCCTGATCTTTTCGTTTCTCAGATCAATATTGTCAATCTTTTTTGTCTCAGAAGGACCTGGAATAACGCATAAATTAATCCTGCTAATCTTTTCATCTTTGAATCCAAACAAGATTACTGATTCCCGGTAACTATATTCGAAGCCAGACTTTGTGATGCCTTCTTTGATCAAATTAGGATCATCTCCACTCATTCCATCATCAATGAAAAATTGGGTTAAAACCATACATGGATTATCAATGTAGGTTGCATATTCAGCCAGTACAGGAATATTTTCCCTTTTAATAGCAATAAATTTCTGTTTCAGATAATTAGTTACTGCTGATTTACCTAATAATACTTCAAATACAAATTGACTTTCGTATAAAACTTTATCATGAAGAACTTGATTCAGTAGAGATGAGTCAAGTCTTTTCCAGGCTGATAAATAGTTTTCAATTAGCTCCATTTGTGCCATAATCTCTTATTTAAGTTGTTTGATTTAGTTTGCCAGACTTATTTATCACGATCATTCAATGCCCGGGCTACATAATAGGATATGACGAGTCCCAAAATGGTTATTGGAATTATGCCAAGTGACCTGACGAGATATTCATCCCTAAGAGCAAGCGGAATTCCAGCCGCTATAAATAAAAAAGTCACGATAAAACAACCTAAACTACCTTTCTTGTTATCTTCATTTTCCATTTTTGAATCATTAATGTAAAACTTCACAGGTATTTAAGGTTTAACCTGCTTATGATAAAAAGTGAATGATTTTCTTTAGCCAGATTTGATCAAATCATTTATTATTCCAGATATTTTTGAGTCATTTCAGTAGTAACTTCATCAACGATATTTTCATATTCTGATTCGCTAAAGTCCCCTAATTGCTTTAATGAAGTATCTGCCTTGTAACTCTTATAAAGATTTGCAATTGCAGTTTGAACAATTAAACCATCTAACAGGGGATCGTTCTGGCAATGATCTCGAATCATTTCCTGTATTAACTCTTCAAATGCATCTGTAATTTTCTTTTTAACTATTGCTTTCATAATATCTATAGATGGGTTAGAATGTCAATTTTCAATTAGAAATTTATCAAATAGCAGATTTTTGTGCATTTATATAATGCGCTGATCCACTCCATAATCTAAGAATCATATATTCTTATAGTATTCTGAAAGTATATTCTGATGAGTTAAAGAATATTTCTTTCTTTTACAACTACTTATTGCAACGTTAATTCCTACTGGATCTACTTTAGATAAATACTCAAAACTTTCCTTTTCTCTTCTATTTTCTTCAAAAGCAGATGGAGCTCCAAATTTTCCATGGAATCTTGTTCCAAAATATTTTTGTGCTATAAATTGGAAACCACCGAAAAATACTAAAGCTCCAATTATAAACATAAGGAAGCCGACGATACCTTCACCAACTGATAGAATGATTATTCCATTCATGATTCTTTAATTTTGATTTTTATTTTCCATATTGAACGAATCTGTAATATTGTAAATACATATTTTATACAAGCCCTCATCCTTAACCATAAGATTTAGCTAAGTGATTCTATAAAAACAGGACGAATAGTTAATCGAGTTAGTCTTTTATACATCTTACAGCATAACCCCACCACTTTTGCTCTGTTGTTGTGAAAATTGAACTTGAGGAACTAATACTATACATTCTTGCGGTTTGTTCTGTTTTCGCTGTTGATGACCACCAAATAGCATTTGCTCCAAGGTGATTAAATGATCCTTCTTCATATGATCTATAACCGCTAGGCAATGCAGAAAAACCATGGACATTATTTGTATTCTGTGAATTTTCAATCCAATGTTGGTTTCCTTCTTCTCTCAATTCCTCTCCTGCGATGGTATTTCCTCCAATAAATTCAATCAACTCTTCCCATTCAGATTCAGAAGGAACATGCCATCCAATTGGTGCTAATTTCCCTGATTCAACTGCATACCAATTATATAATGCGCCATATGTTTTCCCAATAGTTTCATCGTTGTCATACCAACAATAACTAGAAGTCCTGCTATTTACCCATTCGGATGATTCAATAACTTGTGGAATTTGATTCCCGCTATCAAAAAGTATGGTTTTCAGGTTTTCAGCCATCCATATTTGTGAGTCAATCCGCACCCATTTATAAGTTTGACCATCACGTTGATCAACAAAAGTCCCACTATCTCCGGTGAAATCTTCAATGGTTTCAGCATTGTCTTTGGAACAGGAAATAATAACAGACATTAGCATTAAAAGAAAAAATACTTTGGTTCTTTTTAATAGTGACATATCAAGTAGTTTATTTTCACCAGTCCCAGAGGTGAAAGTTTTTTTAATAAAACGCAGGACAGATGCACACTCTAAAAAATTAAGTATGCATACGTTTTAAATTTTTTGATAAACAAAGATACGACATTCAGACTATAGTCCGTAGATATCTTTATGATAAAATATCACTTTAGTTCTGACTAAAGTCAGAATTTATGATAGTTGAGATATTTGGTAAGGTTTTACGTGATTTGAGAATTGAAAGAAAAATTTCTCAAGAAAAACTTGCTGAATATTGTGATTTAGATCGTACATATATTTCGCTACTAGAGAGAGGATTAAGACAACCTACAATTTCCACAATTTTCAAATTAGCACAAGCTCTGGATTTATCTCCAACAGATTTTATTCATAGAGTTGAAACAGAATTAGGTACAGTTCAGCCCTAAAAAAGCCACGCTTAATAGCGATATTATTTTCCTTCATATACCCCTATTTAAATATGCATTTTTCAGGCACTTTTCTCTTTGGTTAATCTTTGACACAGCGAACATTATAACCAACAACTTTTGCACCTGAAAGATTTGATATATGTCGATAAAGTTGCTCATTATCATAGCGCAATGCATTTAAAAAAGTATACCCATCATACTCTCCTTTACTCCACCAGCAGCCGTAGGTGCCTGAATCAACTTGATAACTACCGTCGCTCAAGCGCCATCCCCCTGGCAATCCAGAGAAGCCGCTACGGTTATTTTCTGATTGATTATTTCCGATCGATCCAATTATTGTTGAATTTGTCCAATCTGACTCACTTGCTAATGCTTTCCCTATTTTATCATTGCCGCCTCCGATACTTCCATCGTAATTATATCCGTTATCAGCCAAATAATTTTGTAATTCTGACCACTCAGCGTTAGAAGGAACATGCCAGCCCTCTGGTGCTAGTGTGCTTGTATTTGCAGCATACCAATTATAAAGTAGTCCGTATGTTTCTTTATATGTATTTGAACTATATGAATATGCTCCTGTTGTTGAATTTGCCCATTCCGAATTACTCTCTTTATTAGCAATTATAGACCCGTCTCTATATTTAGTTGTTTTTAAGTTTTCAGCCATCCACCATTGATTACCAATTTTTACTGTTTTATATACATTCCCATCTATATCTGTTAGAGTACCTGTTACTATTTGAGCTTCGCTAGTTTTAAATGACTTAATACTTCCAGTAGAAACTCCTTCACTATTCTTTGCAAACATTGTGAAGTAATATGTTGTACTTGGTTCTAATCCCGAAATAATCTTTGAACTCGTTCCTACAGTTCCACTAACTATTTCAATATTGTCATCAATATCTGGGGTGTTGTCCGTTTTGCTCCAATAGAATCCTCGCTGAATTATTGAACTTCCACCATCTGAAGTCACTGCTCCATTTAAATATGCCGATGTTTCAGTAACTGACGTTGCATCATTTGTTTCCACGGTTGGTGGAAACTGAGCCATCGAGGTTTCAAATTGTTTTTGCGATCCGTATGCAGTGCCAACGATATTTGTCGCATATGCTCTTACGTAGTATTCTGTATTAGGCTTCAATCCAACCAAATTGCTAATAAATTGTCCTAATCCACTACCATCGCTTGTTTTAGTGTCATAAATTGTTGGGGAAGATGAAGTACTCCAACAAACTCCCCTTTTTATAATCTGAGACCCACCATCCGAAACGATACTTCCACCACTAGTTGCAACAGAACTACCAATATTTGATATTTCATTCGTCGTTACAGAGGGGAGGGATGCCTTAGATGTTTTGAATTCTAACGCGTCACTATAAATAACTGACGATATCCCATCTCTTTCTATCGACTCTAGACTAGATCTGGCATAGTAAGTTTTATCTGCTTCTAAAAAATCGACCGAATATTCATATTGGTTTTTTTGATCTTCAATTTTCAATTCTCCAATCTTACCTTGCAAATTATCAGCATTATCATATACTCCAATTTTAACCCAGTTAATACAATCACATTCTTCAACTTTACAAATTATTTTTGCTGAATTAGCCTCAACTTCTGAAACGCTCAGTTCCATAAATGGAAGAATATTTCTGGCTTTAATTTCACTCGTCGCTGTACCAAAAGCATTAGTCGCTGTTGCATAAAATATATACTCTTCACATCCAGCAGGATCATTTATTTTTACATTAAAATTAGTCGCTTCAGCATCGAATAATTCATAATTATAATTTGAATCGGATAATCTTCTCCAAACTATTGCTTTTCTTTCTATTGGCGCATCCCCTTGATTTATAACTTCCCCTGTAATATAAAAATAGTTCTCAAACTCAATATCCGCATATTTCACTTTAACAAGGGGTCTCTTGGCAGCACTCCCACCGTACAGGTAATCAATTAAATCAATATCATTGACAGACAAATAACTGTGTTGCGCTCTATACTCAGTTCCGTCTAATTTCAGGATTGTTGGTTCATCATTTTTGCTAAAAGCATGGGAGCCATATAGCATTATTGAATTGAAATCGAAATTACCTTTATTTATACTTGAAGACACTTTCCAGAAGTTTGGCATCTTGAATAATTCTATATTTTCTTTTAATATAGAAACATACGCATCTCGATCTGACCTACAATGCTCATGAATAAGGCCAATTGCATGCCCCATTTCATGAATAATATCGCCAGATTCTAAATTGGATCCAATCTTAATTTCTTGTTTCCCTCCAACCATTCCAAGATTAGAGGACCCAGTATCTTCATTTCTTCCTTTGACAAAACTTACATAGTTTTTCTCATCATACCTTTTTACAAAATCAACGGATGTATTTAGATTCCAATATTCAATCGCCTGATCTATTCTTTTATCTCCTATCAGATCATCACTAATCACATAATATACTATTCCATTTGTCCATAATGGCAAATTACTTCTTGATGCCCCCTTCAATCTGTATGATTCAACTTGATTCTCTGACAAAATAATATCCCCTTGGAAAACATATTCACCATCGATCAAGTTGCAAATTAAGGTGTCTTCATTCCAAATAAATTTTGTCTCTTTCCCTATAGAATCTGGATACGCTTGAACATTGAGATTCGAATAATCAATATCTTCAAACAGAAATCCGATATCTTCAGATTCATGTATCCGCATGTGTTTTGGCCATGCATAGATGCCATTCCTAAATGCCCAAATACGAATGCTATCACCTTTATCATAGGTAAAATCGCCTTCCCCAATTCGTGTAGTGCTTTTTAATGTAGAAGAATAAATAGATTTCCTGTAAAAATTATCATTAATTTCAACCGAGAAATTTGATTGCTCTGCTCGTCCAATAACTTTTAGAGTCTTAGTTTCTTCTGTTGATTCAATTTTCACAAAACATAAGCCCTCTGTACCTAAATTAACCTTCAATGAATTCTGTGGACGAATAGATATATTATTTTTTCGAAAAAGACTCTGCCCATTAATATTTACAATTGAAATTGTAACATCAATTGGCAAAGAACCAGAATAAAGAACAGACAGCTGTCCTGGAATATTCTTTTGCACTACAAAATTCGATATTTCCTGAAGATCAAAAACACTAACCGTACCCCAATAAGCATTCTTTGAGAGGTTGATTTGATAGTAATCATGTTCTGGTAAATCAACAAATGAAATGCTCTCACCATTTGTAACGTTATCAACAATTATAGAATCAAGAGGTATTTTCTCATCATTATAATCTCCGCTCACTGTATAAATTAAATCTTGAGCTACTAAAGAAGTACTCAAGAAAAAGGAGAAAAAAAGTATGTAATATTTCATAAATGGAGTGTAAGGTATTCTAACAAAACTAATATTTTACCTTTTTTAGATCAATGATTTATAAGAATTTAGAATTATTCAAAATTAACATCACTTCAGTATAATTCAAGGATGAAACGTCGCCCAGCGGAAGAGCACGTTACCTTACACTAGAATGACTGATTTAATCAATCTAATATCCTTAGTATTATAACTTCACCAATCCAACAACCTCTTTTCTCCTTCCAGTGCTTTTATTTCTGAGACTTCCTGTGACACCTCAATAACTCCTCGGTATTTTCCATTTTCATCCCGTAAGGCAAAATACTGAATAAGAATAAATTCTCCCTTTACTTCTATCCAGAATGAAGCTTTATCCTTTTCTCCGGATCTGAAAGACTGAACTATTTTTTCAACTACATGCACACTTTCAGGAGGATGACAGTTTTTCACCTCACGTCCAATAATAGCAGTTGTCCTGGGAAATATCCGTTTCTTTGGTGTTGAAAAGTAGCGTACCTTGTCATTCTCGTCCACAAATGTAATGTCAACAGGCAGATGATTGAATATTAACTTTATTTGCTCAACACTCAATTCCCCGGTACCCAAATTGGCAAGACCATTTTGAAATTCATCTCTTTCTTCTTTGGGGTTTGATTCTGGTGGATGGATATACGGATAACCTAGGTCAGCTCCTTCATTTTTCAGTACATCTAACTGATCTTCACTAATAGTAGATAGTATGTATGGAAAAAGAATTCGTTCTTCACGAAACTTAATTGCCAGCATATTAAAGAAAATATCACCTACACACCGGTTAAACTGCTTCAGGTCAATGGAATTATTCGATAGTTGCTCTTTAACTATTCTAATATTCTTCCTGATATCATCATGAAAAGACCACATGATTTGTACACACCGAAAATCCTGCCATGATTTCTCGATTACAGGAAAAAGCAGGTTCTCTTTTATCGTATAGTGTTTTACAAATATTTCCAGTTCGCTTATAAGAGTTAAAAGTTGCTTTTTGATATCGATGCTATTAGGCTCTCTTATGAATGCTTTGAAAACAGGACGGATTTCATTTAATACCTTCGCCATCTCGAGATTGTTTTGCTCCAGAAACCACAAAAAGGACCCAGTTTTGGGCTCTACTCGTTCGTGTCTCTCAATCGGGAGATGGAAGATATTAAGAATCTTATTAGAAAGGGCTTTTAAATTTTCTATTGGATGCTTCTGTTTGATCAACTCATCAAAAAGAGCAATAAAATCAGATGGAATTACTGTATTGATAAATTCTTTATTAGTGACAACAAAGGAACGTGGATTCCCTGTTCCCAAAATAATTTTTGCTAGCTGTAATAGCTTAACCAACCGTTTCTCTTTGGTATTTGTAAACTCAGACATTTTACTTCGCTGACTCGTTTATAAAAAACACCCAAAATTCTTCATCCCCTTTTTTATTGAGCCAATGGCTGTATTTTAAGCTCAGTGATTTGTCGATAAGCGGAGCAGGTATAAAAGGTGCTACAACCTTTAATATTTCCTTGTTTTTAAGCCTTTTTATAGCCGATAAAACTTCGTGGACAGGTTGTTCGCCTGCATGCAACATATCTCTAATATCGATGGTATTTACAACCAAGTCTTCATTAAACCATTCAGGTTGTCCTATTATATAATTTCCCTGACCTGTTTCCTGTATTTCAGTCAGAGATTGACCAACTTCAGACCTCAACCTGTTTACCAACTCTTCTACATTTAATCCACCAATAATAGCGGCCTGGCTCAGATTTGTGATTTTTGTGATCGTCGTTCTAAGGATCGGGTTTTTAAGTTTTTTAAATTGTGGAGCCAGATTTATCAGAATGTCCTCTAGCTGGGGATATGCCTCTAGCAAGTCAAATATTTTTGTTTTTGGAGTTATCAGCAACTTTTCCATGTTATTCCTTATTATCAGTGTATGAAAGAATTCGCTTTTCCCCCTGCAACTCCCTGCTATTAGTAATATCCTGGGATACTTCCAAAGTACCTAGGTACTCACCATCCTCTCCACGAAGTGCAAAATATTCTATTAAAATAAACTTTCCTTTCATCTGTATCCAAAAGGGAGCATGCGAGGCTTTGCCTGATTTAAAATCTTCCAGGATCTTTTCAATGATATGAACGCTCCCTGGGGGATGGCATAACCTGACATCACGATTAATAATAGAACGGCTCCTGGCGAAAATCCGCTCCCTGCCCTGGGTAAAATACTTTACCTTGTCATTTTTGTCAACAAAAGTCATATCAGCTGGGATCGTATTTAGAATAGCCATGATTTCTTTAGCATTAAAACTTCCCGATGGAAGTTGAATCGTACCATCTCCAGACACCAGACTTTCATCCTTTTCTTCAACAATCCCTTCTGGTTTCCAGTCTACTACCGGATCATATAGTGCAAAACCAAATTCAAGTGTTTGCTTATGTACATTCCACCAATCATCGGTCGTCAATACATCCATACACATTGGAAAGAGAATTTCTTCTTCTTTTTTGGTCATGTCAATTAGTGCCCTAAGGACAGGATAGAAAAGCAAATCCAGGGAATCTTTTAAATCGTCTTTTTTTAGACCTGGGGTCTTCAATATTTCGATGCAACCTTTCAACTGGTCCCTGATCTCATCATGCTTTCCCCACATTACCTTTGGAGGCCCCGTAATCTCATTCTTTTCAAGGTAAGGAAATACCAAATATTCTTTTCTCTGGTAATGCTTGTCAACATCCATTAGGTCATTAAAGCAACTTTGGATTGAAAGTATATATTGTCCCCATTCTTCATCGTTGATTTCGTCAATGTTAGAAAGAAACTCCTGAACCTTCACTGCCACACTTTTCAGTTCAACGTTTTCTTGATAAAATACATCAACCGGGTGACCTTCCGGAATCTCTTTTGCAGCGCTTAAGTCAACATTCCCTTCCAGTACCTCACCATGAACATCACAGAGTTTTAGCACTTCTGTTTCAGGTAACCCTTCCTGAATAAGCTCCTGCTCAACTTCTACCACCTCGCCATAAGGTATATTTTTCAATGTTGAAATAAGTTGGATCCTGACTTGTTGTACTGATTCTCCCTGGTGAAGTTTTAATATTAGCTTTTTAAGTAGCTGTTTCCGGTACTTTGAATTATTGATTAGTTCACTCATAATTTTTCATTTTTACAGAATAATTTAACAAGGCTAATACTCCATTTCAACTTTGCTTATCCGTACTTTATAGGACTCGTACCAAAAGGCTTTCCCTTTATGTTTCGCCTCTTGGTGTTTGAGATCTTTTGACCAATTTATAATTGACTCCATGTCTTTCCAATAACAAACAGTAATCCCTATTTCATTCCGGGCTGATTCCATTCCAAGATATCCTGGCTGCTGCTTTACCAAAGCTTCAATTTGGTCAGACATATCATTGTAACCATTATCGTCTTTACTCCTAACTGACGAAAAAATTACAGCGTAATAAGGTGGTTTTGGTGTATTTGCAAACTCCATACTATTTCATTTTAGACATTCTTCAATAATTGCATGAACATGCAGTTGACTTGTATTCAAAAAAGGAAGTCCCAAGTATTCTTTTTCTTTAAACATTAATGGGAACTCTGTACAGCCGAGAATAACCGATTCAACGCCCTCTTTTTCATTTAGATTACTCACTATTCTGAGAATTTCTCGTTTGGTATCCTCCTTAAAAACCCCTAACTCCAGCTCTGAGAACAATTTCTTATGGATCAGCTGTATATCATCTTTCTCTGGTACAGTGATCTCTATTCCATACTTATTAAACGCTTTTTGATAGAAATCGTTCTCCATGGTAAACTTTGTTCCTATTAGTCCACATTTGCGAATATTCCTATTTGCAACTTCTTGCGCACATGTTTCTGTAATGCTGATTAATGGCAGATCAACTTTTGCCTGAATTTCATCAAACAACAAATGAGGGGTATTTGCACTGATCGCAGCAAAATCTGCCCCTGAATTTTTTATATGATTCAAACATTGGGCTAAATAATCAGCCGCCTTGTCATATTTTTTATCTTCGAGCAGACCAATAAATTTTGACATCGTAACGCTATAAATGACTATCTCTGGATAGTTCAAACTATCATTGTCATTTATCTTGTCGAAGCCCTTTATTATCTCTTTGTAATAATCTACGGTAGCCTCTGGCCCTAATCCGCCTAATATTCCAATTGTTTTCATCAGTAGTATAATTAATGCGCAGTTTAAATAATTGCTTGTTCGGATATGACCTGTCTTTTGGTATGTTATTAGTAACAATCGCTATAATAAATAGCATAGCAACACCCGTAAATACTGGATAAATGATATAAAAATATCCCAGGCTAAGTACTTTGGGGGTTCCCAGGTTTGCAATTAAGGCAGTTGCACCTCCAGGAGGATGCAGTGTCTTGGTGCATTGCATAGCTACTATTGATAACGAAACAGCCAATGCTGCATTTAACCAAAGCATTTCATAATCAGCTAAAAGTTTATAAATGCTAACCCCAACAAAAGCACTTAGTAAATGTCCTCCAATTAAGTTGCGAGGTTGTGCCAATGGACTGTTGGTTGCACCGTAAATCAGTACTGCTGATGCTCCAAATGACCCAATTAAAAACACCTTATCGCTAATGGCAAACGAAGAAAACACCTCGTGAGTGAATCCAATTAATCCAATGCCCAAAAATGCACCAATAAATGTCCAAAGGTGGTCTTGTGGGTTTACTATTGTTTGTCGATAGAGAATATATCGAACTACTCTATAATTTCGATGAAACCTTTTCACTGGAATTAAGAACTTTAATTGACAATGTTATCAATAAAATAAGTTTGACTGCTTCAAACAAAATGAATATCAAATGAACAGGCGAATCCGCTGGCTCATAGCCTGCAATTATTTGTTCAGCTCTTTGTAATAACTGAGGTAAAAGCCAAAATGTTTGAGACATTAATATAATTGTAATCAGCCCAAACAGTCTAATTAGTGCCGGTCTTTTAAGAAGGTTTCTTCTATAAAGAAGATAAAAGAATCCCCATCCAATCGATAAAACTGCTAATTCTATACGGTTTAAAACAGTAAAGACCAAACTACCAATACTTAATCCAATTTCCCTGGTTACTCCATCTGCCCGGAACTTGAGCCATGCTTCCAGAAAACTTATTGAGCTAACGAATCCAGCCCAAAAAGCAAGATACATAGATGTGACTTTTACAAGCATAATAAATCATTTATAAAGATTCAATTACAGAAGTATATAGTTAGAGTTCATATTTCAGGTAGTTCCTCAATAGACAAAGCATTTTAAGAAGTAAAAGCCTAACGAATGAAATCAAGACAAGGAAACAACTGAAATAACGCTTTCAATTACCTAAAAAAAAGCTCTGCTGCTATGCGAAATACCTATAGCAGAATTAGTGGATCAACACTGCGTCCCCTTTTTGTATTTTCCTTGCCAATGACTGAATGGTTTCTTTATTGACAAGTTCTTCAAATCCATCCCTGATTTTTGCGAAGTCATCGTGTAAAGGACATTTATTGTTTGCATCACAACTTTTAAACCCAAAACTGCATTTTGTGAAAACCCTCTGCCCATCCATGGCAAGAATAATTTTTACCAGTTTTAATGGTTCATCGTCTTCATCAAAAGCAAATCCACCATTTCGTCCTCTAATACTGTAAATTAAATTAAACCGGGTCATCAACTGCAGAACCTTTGCGGTAAAATGTTCAGGAGACTCAATTTCACGAGCTACTTCCCGATACCCCGGACGCTTACCTTCCCAGTTCTGTAACTGGATATAAACCAAGGCACGTATCGCATATTCTGCAGATTTTGTAAGCATTTAATTTAGTTTTTCGCAAATTTAACTTTTTTTCATTACTTCTTGCTCCAACTTAGCAGCCATGGGAAACAGAATATTATTCTCTAAGTGAATATGCCGATGCAGATCTTTCTCAAATGCATGTAGTGTTTCGTAGGCAGCCCTGTATGTATTGCAGGCATCATCCGGCACTATATAATTTTTCGTCAATGAAGAAATTTTTTCAAAACGTGCCCCTTCATTTTCATGCTCTCTAACCATTGCTTCAATTGGTTGGTTCACTGAAGAGCCATTACCAATGTCTATTTGCTTGTTTTCATTATTGAGGTACATTAATTTCTTTGCTAACGGGAATAAGATCAATTCTTCCTTTTGCATGTGCATCGTTAGTTGACCTGCGGATTCTTTAAAAAGTGCATTGATTTCCTTTAGCTCAGGATGCCGGTCACCATGAACTTCCTCTATCTTATCCAATAACTTTATCAAGAGTGGGATATTTTCTCGAACAAAAGAATGATGTTTAGAGATTATGTAATCTATCAAATCATTTGCTGACATCGTATTGAATTGTGTCGTAGTATCATCCTTTGTGATCGATTCTTCCAGTTGTTTCAATATCCAGGATTCCTGAATTGACTTTTCCTTACATACATCTTTTAAGCTTTGCCCACCACCACAGCAAAAATCAATATGATATTGATCAAATACCTGAACGGTCTGAAAATAATTCCTGGCGATTTCTCCAACGGGTGTTTCTATACTGATCATCATGCTTAGTTTCTAAAAATTAACAATTAAAAATCCAAAATTCAAATTAATGTGGATATTAACGTCCACATATCGACAAAACTAAAAGAATATTTTTATATTTGCAATAGACGATCAATGGAGTTTTATATCTACTAAATTATAATACTTATGAAAACAAAGAAGTTATGGTATGGATTCACCGCAGTTATGGTACTATCATTTGCGGTTTTGCTTTTTTTTGGTTGGGAAATTTATCGGAAAGCCCCTCCCATTCCAAAGCAGGTTGAGACCGTCTCTGGTCAGGTCATTTTAAGTGAACAAGACATCCGTGATGGACAAAACATCTGGCAGTCTATTGGAGGCCAGGAATTAGGCACTGTATGGGGACATGGAGCCTATCAAGCCCCGGACTGGACTGCAGACTGGTTACACAGGGAAGCAATGTTCATGTTAAATTACTGGGCAAAAAATGACTTTAATAAGACGTACGAGGAGCTAAATAGTGAGCAACAAGCAGCACTTGAAGCGAGGGTCCAGATGGAAATGAGGACCAATACATACAATAATGAAAATGGGAAATTATTGATTTCAAAGCTTAGAGCCAATGCTTTTCTGGAGGTTGGGAACCATTATAGGTCGCTCTTTATGGATGGAAAGGAAACAGCTGACCTTCGGGAAGCGTATGCGATTCCCGTTAACACGATCAAAACACAGGAGCGTATGGATAAAATGAATGCCTTTTTCTTCTGGGCAACCTGGGCAACAGTCACAGAGCGTCCTGGAAAAGATATTTCATACACAAACAACTGGCCACCAGAGGAATTGGTTGGGAATAAACCTGGAAGTTCTTTAATTCTTTGGACAGGTTTTAGCGTTATTATTTTACTTGCCGGTATTGGCTGGTTGGCATGGTATTATGCTTCTAACAGGGATGAAGATGAACATTTGGAAGTACCTGCTGTAAATCCGGTTTCAGGGATGAAACTCTTCCCTTCGATGAAAGCAACTCTGAAATACTTCTGGATTGTTTCCCTTTTAATGCTGGTACAGATTATAGCAGGTGTTATCACCGCACATTACGGGGTTGAGGGAAGTGCGTTTTATGGTATTCCGATGGATAAATGGTTACCTTATTCCATTTCAAGGACCTGGCATGTACAGATTGGTATTTTCTGGATAGCTACATCTTGGCTGGCAACAGGTTTATTCTTTGCTCCGGCGATTGCAGGTAAAGAGCCAAAGTTTCAAAGAATAGGCGTGAATGTATTGTTTATTGCCCTTCTGGTAATCGTTGTTGGATCGTTGGCAGGACAATGGATGGGAGTTATGCAAAAGTTAGGACTTGCTGAGAATTTCTGGTTTGGTCACCAAGGTTATGAATACGTAGATTTAGGACGTTTCTGGCAAATATTCTTGTTTGCAGGACTGTTTATCTGGTTGTTCTTAATGGGTAGGGCTTTATTACCTGCATTAAAAGAAAAGTCTGAAAATAGAAATCTACTGATCATGTTTTTAATTGCTTCAATCGCAATTGCTTCATTTTATGGAGCAGGGTTAATGTGGGGGCAACAAACCCATTTAGCTATTGCAGAATATTGGAGATGGTGGGTGGTCCACCTTTGGGTTGAAGGTTTCTTTGAGGTGTTTGCTACAGTTATAATAGCTTATCTTTTCGTCAGGATGCAACTAATACATTCACGTATTGCCACTACTACAGTATTATTCTCAACGATTATCTTCTTAAGTGGGGGTATTTTGGGAACTTTCCACCACTTGTATTTTACCGGAACACCAACTGCAGTGCTGGCATTGGGTGCAACCTTTAGTGCTCTTGAAGTAGTTCCCCTGGTACTTATGGGTTTTGAGGCCTATCATAATTTAACGTTAAGTAGGTCAGGGGAATGGGTCAAAGCATATAAGTGGCCAATTTATTCCTTTATTGCAGTAGCCTTTTGGAACTTCCTGGGGGCTGGTATCTTTGGATTCTTAATCAATCCTCCAATTGCACTTTATTATATGCAAGGACTGAACACCACACCTGTTCATGGTCATACTGCACTTTTTGGAGTTTATGGGTTCCTTGGCATTGGGCTTATGCTGTTTGTTCTTCGTGACATGAATTTGAATAAAGAATGGAGAAACGGACCAATCAAATTTGCTTTCTGGGCAATTAATATTGGTTTATTACTGATGGTACTTATAAGTGTTCTGCCTGTTGGTCTCGCCCAAACATGGGCAAGCGTGAAGTATGGATTGTGGTATGCCCGATCAGCTGAATTTATGCAACAACCTTTCATGGCAACCTTGAAGTGGCTAAGAGTTATTGGTGATACCATCTTTGCCGCAGGTGTATTTGTCCTGGTCTACCATATTTTTGGTCTCGCATTTGGCTGGTCGTACGAAAAAGACTCGTTAGAAAATTAGTAAAGACTACTCTGTAACTCACTAGGGGAACTCCTATAAAATAGCTGTTCCCCTTTTCTAATATCAGATCAAATCATCCCTTCATCCGCAAAAGACAGATAACCTTCAGAAAGCATAATCAAATGATCTAACACCTGTATTTCCATAAATTTTCCAGCCTCCTTTGCTTTTTCAGTAATCTTTAAATCTGCATCACTAGGCTTGGGATTACCAGATGGATGATTATGAGCCAGGACTAAAGAACTTGCGTTAACCTTTAAAGCTGTCTGAAATATTGTTCGGATATCAATCACCGTTCCTGAGATTCCCCCAACTGATACCAATAAGTAACCGAGTACTTTATTTGCCCTGTTTAGGAACAACGCATAAAAGCATTCCTTTAATTCCAATGGGTATTCCCAAATCTGACGAAATACTTTTTCTGCCTCACCAGAGCTAGTAATCTTCACCCTTTCTGATGGTCTTATTTTAGGCTGATAACTAACTGTGATTTCAGCTATCTGAAATGGATTATGCTTCATTTTTATATGATTTTTTGTTATTCGGAACATCGTCCATCCATCCAAATCCCTTAGGAAAAAGACGGACGGACAAAAATCCTATGCTTTAATTGTGAAGTACCAGACAAAATAAGCTTTGTCGTCAATGATAAAAACCTCTTCCAGTTTCAGTGTCATTTTAACGGCTTTTACACTGTATATATGCCCTCTTAGAAGTGGTGGGACATCAACCTTACTAATAACTTTGAAGGGGCAATAGAGCCTTAATAGCTTTCCATTTGAAGTAATTACAAGGATGCTATCTGTACCCACAATTTTAAATAAATCAATGATGTACTTTCTGGCCTGATCAGTCATTCTACTTGGGATTATTAATGATAAAAAAATAGTTCAGCTAACAAATATTATTAGCTGAGATACCAGGATTTGTTATCACTACTAATTTGATCGGTCAGGAATCGTATGAATGAATAACAGGATGAACTTCTGTCCAGAAAAGTATCAATGTATGATGATTTATTAGCCCCGGTGAAGAGATTATAGAGCTTCCAAAGATCAATATCACCATTGGTCTCCCTACTAAATGACTCATCGTGATAATATTCCCTGGCTACCAATCCAATTTGTGTATCACTGAGAGGAAATGGTATAGCTTGCTTTTTCATTTTAGCAGGTAGGTACTGGTACAATCTGGCTTTCCCCAGTAAATGGGCAAATTGTGATTCTGAAAGACCATGATTACAAAATGAACTGAGCATGTTTATCATAACAGAAGGTTCAAACTCCGTCAGTAGGTTGAATATACCCATCGCCAGCTCCCTTACATTCCGGGCCCTCAGCTCCATCATAGCCCCATCTGTTGAAATACAGAGATTGGTACATACCCAGTTTTTATAACCGATAAACACCTTGAACCGCTCTTCATTCTTTTTGCTGTAGAGGTTTTCATGATTATATGCTCTTACTCCTCCAATAGTGAGTGATAGGCTATTCCCACTAACAGATTCAACAATATCGGGTAGTTCAATAACAAAAGCCATACGCTCATAATAAACCGTTTTCTCAGCATCAGTAAGTTCTTTTGCTGCTTTTCCCATAGCCTCAGGTATTCTTCCTTTAATGGCATGAGAAACCCTTATAGCAGGTTGTAAGATACGCTCCCCATCAAAGAATTGGCGAGCAGATTCATATACAGTTTCAATAAACTCAGTATGGGAAATGGTACTTTCATTATCCTTGGCAAATACAGGGATGATACACTTTGATTTAAGCTCATCAAACAGCACTGGTTTTGTATTAGCATGGATAAACTGATCAGATGAAACCACATCCATCAGCATAACAGGATTCTCAACAATAGGGTTCTCTTTTACTGTTTCCATGGTTACTTTGCTTTTTCCACGATTGGGTTCTCAATAACTTGCTTCCTTTGGATGGTTTGAGGCTCAATATCCTGTCTATAATCAGGATACTGGATTAAAATTTGCCTTAATTCATCTACCGAATGAGACTGGTTGATCATCTGGATCACATCGTTTAATGACCTTCCCGACTCACACCAGTTTTTGATACGTTCACCTGTCTTGCCTGTAATGGTAAAGCTGGGTTTGTCCATAAACATTTGAGTACGGTCTTTAGAAGCTGTGACATGGTGCTTAATATCAATGTCAAATACAAGGGTGAACTCGTAGTCTAACCCTTCTCTGGTTACACCTTTTAATCCAACTTTCTCAGGGACCATCTTACCGTTCTTTTCAGACAGCACATAATCCTGTTTACTCCTGATGGTAGCTATTACATGACAGGGGGATTGAAGGATCTTCTGGACAAACTCATTATGCCTCGGCGTAATCTTGGCCCAATTGGTAAACGAATTACCAGCCATCGATCCGTGGATATCCAGAATACCTCCTGATCCTTCCCATTCATGGCTGATTGAGTCGATAATAATAACTTCCAGTTTGGATTTGATACAGACATCAATAGCCTGGATATACCTTTCAGGAGAGTAGGGTTTTGAAAGTGGCAACACTTTGTAGTCACCTAAATGAGCGTACAGATCAGAAGAATTATTCTCCGTATCAATAACACCAATTTTAGTCCAGTCACCAACCATACCATAGGCAATTAATAGTGATGACATCGTTTTACCTGAGCCACTTGGTCCCTGTATACCCATCTTGATTTTAGCTTGTTTGCGTTCAGCACGTCTTAGTTCCATATTGATTATGATTTGAATAATGATTACTTTTAAATAAATATGAAGAGTGGAATCTTTTTTCATAAATCAAAAAAGAGGGTTGCTATCACAGCACCCTCTCCTTCCTTAAAGTCTATTTTAATTAAAAGAGCAGAGAAATAATTATTCGCTCACAGAGTGTTCAACCGGCTGGATTACCTTACCTTCATGAATCGCTTCTTCTGCATTTTCAGCTTCAGATAAGTACTCCCACCTGTGGTTAAGCTCCATTACTTCACCTGATTCCTCAATAGTGATCTCATAAGGTTCACACTCTACTTTTCGTATACTTCCAGGTAGCTGTAGCCCTACCATACTTTTACAGGTTTGCTCATCAAAAGTAGATGGTATAGATGCTCTCTTAGCAGTAGCATAATACCTGCCTGATTCTTTTGATTTAACCATTTCAATCCCACCTTGCAGGATCAAAGCAAAAAATTCTTCACCCTCATGGTTTTTCCTAAGGGCATGATCAACAATTGTTACCATGTCTTGAAATTTTAATTAATAAATACGTTTTCATGAAGCTTAGGCGGGGATATTGCCCAACTCCATAAGGCAGGGGGGGTGTTTGTTTCGCTACATATGACAATCAATCAAGAGGAGGGTGCTAAAAATTTTGGGATAATATTTTAATGTCAAGTAATCTTAATTTCTCTTTAGCATTTTAGTATTATTATATTGAATGGATATAAATTACTTAAATCTGATTATTTTCATATAAACAGCTAACCTATAATTCCCTAAATTGGATTTTGAAAAACAAAAAGAATTAGTTCCACCTAGAATCCAATCAACTACCAAATCACTTAAAATGAAATCTTTAAAACTATATTTTATAATCTCAATAGTAATAGTCGCTAGTCTGCAAGCATATTCTATTTATGTAACAAACAGAGAAAAACATGAAGTCATTTCCCGATTAAAAGAAGAATTCGAGGTGAATGACCTGGACGAAGCTATTAAACTCTTTCAATTAGTTGATAAAGAATTGCAGTATCAAAAAAGATCATATGTGACCAACAAAATAGTAAACTCGGTTAGCGCATTTATCAGTATAATCATTGCTTTATTAGGAACCGGGGTAGCATTTAATAAGTTAATCATTGAAAGGCAAAAGATAAAGGAAGAGAAACTATCGTTAATATTTAATGAACTCTGGAGCGGAATAACAAGCGATAATTCTAATGTTCGGGCAGGTGGCGTTACGGGATTACAACAATTTATAAAACCTGCATTGTCATCTTTTCATGATAGGGTTGCAATAGGGTTATCAATTGCCGGCAAGAGATCAGATAACAATTTATTACTGAAAAGAACCATAACTTCTGTCTTTGAAGTAGCCGTTAGGGATATTCCGAATTCGATGACGTCAGTTAACTGGCAGGGTATGCACCTACACAGACCAAACTTTTCAAATCTCGATTTATCTAATTTTGATTTTAGGGATACTGAAATATATAAAGGTGATTTTAGAAATTCAATTCTGAGGGATACCAGGTTTAATGCTGCAAAACTTATAGGAAATAATTTTGATTCTGCTATTGTTAAGAATACCAATTTTGATTACGCAGATCTAACGGATTCATCATTTTGTAACGTCGTATTAGATGAAGCAATATTATACAATGCCAAGATCAAAAATATCAACTTGTTCAATTCAGATTTAAGAAAAGCGAATTATTCCAGATATTCTCTTAATTGGAAATTAGTAAAGAACTGGAGAACAGCCGTTTTTAATGAAGAGGATAAAGAATATCTAGCTTCTAATTTCTACCCAGATGTTTCTGGTTCAAAAATCTTGATCCTTATGTGGGAGTTTCCACCAAAAGTAGAGGGTGGGACATGGTCAGCATTGCATAACTTAATAGAGGAATTAAGGAATAAAGGGAAGGATATTACTGTGATAATTCCCTGGTCTGTTGACGCATATGACTTCTTTGTTTTTGGCAATGAAGTAAAAATAATACCAGTAGGAAATTCAGATAAATCCAAATCTGATCTTTCAGATGAAGTCTACACTCCTTATTCAAGCTATGTGAGCCCCTATACAAGCTCACCTCACCTACAGCATTTGTACAGTAAAGGGAATATTGAATTGTTTGACAGAATTAACAAATTTAGAAATGACACTATCGGAGCAATTCAAGAATTAAAAATTGAGTTTGACATTATTTATTCACATGACTGGATCACATTTGAAACAGGGTTTTTATTGAAAGATGAGTTCAACAAACCTTTGATCTGCCATTTCCATTCCACAGAATATGACAGACAGGAAAAATCATCAAAAAGAATAAAACTAATTGAAAATAAGGCATTAAAAAAAGCAGATAAAGTTATTGTGCCAAGCGAAATCACAATGAAGAAGATTCAGTCAAATTATAATATTTCAGATTGTCCGATAAAAAATCTTCCTAACCTGCTTGGGTTGAAAAAGCTGACATTTGAAGAACTGGGTAATTTTTCATCAAACAAAGTATCCTTTATTGGTCGGTTAAGTTGGCAGAAAGGGCCTGATTTGTTTATCGATACTGCAATTGAAGCTTCAAAACGAAATATTGATTTTGAATTCCATATAAATGGCAAGGGAGAACAGTTAGACGAATTAAGGTCTAAAGCTGATAAGAAAGCCTATGATCCCAACTATGATTGGATGGATTATAGGAGAAAATCGTATGTGAAATTCCAGGAGTTTACAGAATGGTCCAAACGGGAACAGTTATTTAATAATGTTTTCTGTATTATAGTTCCATCCAGGCATGATCCGTTTAATATGGTTATTCTTGAAGCTATGCAAGCAAGAGTGCCTGTTATTTACACTGAAGAATGCGGTATTGGTGAATATATAGATGCTGGTATTAAAATTGACGAATATAAAATCGACACTATATTAAACAGTTTAGCGGAACTAAAAAATAATAAAGAATTGTGGTCTTCTACTGTTCGAAAACAGGAAGTAGAGTTAGTGAAATTTAAAGAAAGAGAATATGTTAGCGACTATATTAATGAAATTGAAGACACTGTGGATTAAAATAATACTCCAATTTTTCAATGAGAAATAATTCCCATTTTTGAGGTTTCAGATCAGCGATCACGCAAAATGATGGTGGTATGGTAGTATATCAAATTACATACATTAACAAGCATCCCCAAAGATCAGATAGAGCAAGAATGGCTATAGACTTAAAGAAAATCTACTGGCAGGATTGTAAGCTTCCAAAAGATTGGTATTGGTTTGAAGGAAATATCTCAATAGTTTCTGTGGCGGATAGAGAAACTGATTGCGTTAAAATTGAATGTCTGCTTCTGCAAGATCCTTTTGATAACGATTTTATAAAAGAATTGAAGAAAAATAAGGATATAGACTGTATTGCTTACGAGCAGGGTGATGACTTTTACGTCACTGTCTTCTCACGTTTTCCCTAAAAATATTCCTATGCGAACTAGAAAATAGACAACTGATCCTGTGGATCATTGAGTTCAGGATAAAAAACTTTTGATGAGGATTCTGGAACATTACCAATAGCATTCTTCCCTCTCAATGTTCCAACTGTGTACGAATCCATTTTTTCTTGACTAAAAGGTTTAATAAGATCAGAGACGACCTGTTTGTCGGAATCACTCTTAATTGGTTTTAACCATTCATCAGCATAGTCTTCAGGAAGAATGACAGGCATTCTAGGCTCGTTCAGTTTAGGGTTGTTATGAATGCATGCCATCATTGGATTTGCGGAAGTAGTGACTATTGAAAAAGTATTCAGTATTTCACCTGTTGATCTATCTGTCCAATCATTCCAAAGACCAGCTAATATCATTGGGGTTTCATCTTTATTGAAAATATAATAGGGATATGTCTTTCCTTTAAAATGATGGTATTCAAAAAATCCATTGATATAGACTAAGCAACGTTTTGATTTAGCTGATTCACGAAAAGCTGGTTTATCAAAGATTGTCTCTCCACGAGCATTCAATGTTTTATTCCATATGCTTAAATCTTTAGACCATGAAGGTATTAATCCCCAAGTTGAGGAAACTGGAATAAATGGATTTGAATCCGTATAGATCAATACAGTTGGATGGTTGAATCCATCAGCAAAGAACAAATCTTGACCTCTGTCATCTATTACATCAGCCTCCTTTTCCCATACCTTTCTCCAGTATTCATAACGCTTTTTCTGAGCATACAGGATTGATCTAAAACTGTAACACATAACTATTTCCAATATAACATTTCAATTTCAGTAAATTCTTCCTTAAATACGGAGGAAAGATGGTCATAATCCCTGTAAAAAGTTACACTTTTATCATGTTGCTCCAGGTTTGATGAAACAACAATATACTGACCTGTTTTATTCTTAAAAAGATCAAACTTGATTTTAGCTTCTACCAACTCTAATTTAAAAGAATGGATATAGCAAAACTCTGGGTATATAATTATATCTTTTTCTTCCATCATTCTACTAGTCTAAAACAACAAAATCAGTTGTTGGTTGAAATTTAGGAATTTGGATTCTAATAAAAGAAAACCCCTCACAGTTAAATGAGGGGGTGGTGGCTCAACTCTTAAGCAAAGCACTCGAGCCGTTCAATTTATACTTTCTATGTCAGTAAAAAGTTAAAGCAAGTTAACGACATATTGAACCAAAGTCAATAACTTTACAGAATAATATTTTATTAATGAAAAAACTTCCATTCCTATTCCTAATTTTTATTGTCTTTTCTTGTAAAACAAAAGAGCCAATTGTTGAAGAAATACAGGACGTTGACCTTCATCCAATTTCTTCAGGTGAAGTAATAGAGCACACCTACTATTCACTATCTTATTCAGAAAATGATGAACAAGCATATTGGGTATTTTACCACTTGACTCCTGAATTAATCAATGGAACAGAGGAAAGAACAGATGATTTCAGGGAAGATCCTTTAGTATCGACAGGATCAGCAACCTTAGATGATTATAAATACAGTGGTTATGATAGAGGTCATCTATGTCCTGCTGCAGATATGAAGCTTGATAATACATCCATGTCTGAGTCATTCTTCCTATCAAATATGTCTCCTCAAAATCCAAGCTTTAACAGGGGTATCTGGTCTAAACTTGAAAGTCAAGTTAGGGATTGGGCTATAGAATACAATGGAATCTATGTTGCTACAGGACCTATTTTAAATGCCAATTTGGGTACTATTGGAGATAATGAAGTATCTATTCCATCGAAGTACTACAAAGTCATTTATGACGAAGAAAATGGTATGATTGCTTTACTACTAGCTAATGAAGGCTCACAAAATCCACTATCTGATTTTGTGGTAACTGTTGATAGCATTGAAGTATTGACAGGTGTTGATTTTTTCCCTGGATTAGATGATGCAATTGAAGCAAATCTGGAATCCACGGTAAATATTACTAACTGGAATTTTTGATTCACTAGAACCTAAAATAACCAAATATGAAACAAGTAAGATTAGAACTGGATTCTATAGAAATGCTTACCAAAAGGGACAGGTGGAATCTGTATTTCATTATTTATACTACACACCCAGAAGACAGTTCAAAATCCTTAGTAGCTATGCTTCCAAAAGCTGGGACTATTCAATTAACAAATAAATCAGAAGATATTTATAGGTTTAGACCCAAACAAAATGGTTCTGATGGACTGAAAGTTTTTCAGAGTAAGTTACCAGATAACAATTCTGTTTCTATTAGACTTTCTCTTATGCAATCCAGAAAAAAACTCCGTAATACATTTGAATATATTTCAGAGCTAAAAGGTAAGCTTGATATAGATGGTTCTAAGATATTAAAACTAACAAATATTGAGTGGTTAGTGATAGATTCAAGCATAGATATTGTAGCAGATGCTTTATCGAAAATGAAAGACAGAAATCTTGGTTTTATTTCAATGGATGAAGAATTTGAGGATGAATTCTTTGAAAATCCAAATCAAGAAAGGTCTGGAGTTGTTAGCACTGGTAAAGCTAGATTGAGGTGGACATGGGAACTGAAAGAGGTATAAAATTATCTGTATTATATTTCAAAACCTATTAACCTATACTTTCCTCTACTGACTTTTTCTAGGCATGGATGTCCATTATGCCATTTTGGGGTAACCGCATTTTTATGTACGTCAGATGTTAACAGCATTCCGCTTAATTGGTTATCACTTATTTCTGTAAGTGAAGGTATAATCTCTTCACGAATTACATCACGAATATCTTTGGGTGAGAATATCTCTTTTCCCCTCAACGAAAGCATTAGCCCTCCAATATAATTGAGCTTAATTTTCAACCAGACTTCTCTTTTCAGAAATATCTCTCTTTGACGTTTATCAGTTATATATTTTCCAGCTAATGTTTGAAAAAAATCATCAACACTAGTTTTATGATATTCTTGGATATGAAACTTGATAATTTGATTTCTATCATAAGTTTTAGGAATATTTGATGTTCTATTCATTCCCATCAGTATGCGTATTTAGGTAATTTGGCGGACTTTGTTCTCATTTTCAGAGATCATAAAAAAAACATTTTTCAAGTTCATTTATTAAGTTAAAACTAATTTAGATAACGAACAAGTAGAAAAATTAAGATAACAGGAGTAACTTATATTCAGACTAAGCCCACTAAACCCAACATAAATCCACCTCTTTCCCCTTATTCATCAATGTTTGGGTGTATGGGTGTAAGGATTCTATAAAACTTTGTATTTGAAAATATTATTATTCTTTAGAATAAGACGACATTTTATTATAGAAATAGAGGAGTTATTTTCTGACACTTCTACGCCCATACGCCCAATCTGTTTATTCATGGGCTTTTTGATGGGTTTTAGGTGGGCGTACTGGGTTTGAATAGTTCTATTGCAATTTGGTTTTAGTCTAGTTTGTGCGAATTGCAAATGTGCTTGGCTGTGTGGACTGGATTATCATTTAATTATTGATTTAGCAAATTTCTCTAAAATCATTGAACTTGGGTGGTCGGATAACGAAACCAATTTATTCGCTAAAGCAATTGGAAGCAATGAGTTATCGTACATATCCGAACGTAATTTCTCAATGTATTTAAGTATCACATCAATATTATGAAAATCTTCTTTTTTGGGGTTCATAACAACCTCTGGTGAAGATGTCGGCAAAGTAATTAAGTAAATTTTCTCGTCTCTTGATTTAAAAATTAACTTACTCCCATAGTAAGATGTTTTTCCAAAAGGCTCCGTTGTATTGATGTCACCTGGTTTCACATATTTATAGATATACTTATTTGAAAACAAATATGCTTGACCTGGTTTAATTTTATCTTGAATTTCCATTGCGTGCTCAACAAAAGGACCCGATTTTTCAATCCCTACAATATAAATATCCTCAGAGTAAGCAAGGTAACTTAACAAAGCTCTCATCGGCTTATGCATATTAGCAGTTTGACCAAAAAATCCTAAAGGTCCATCCTTGATAAATACAACTTCTCGTAAAGCTGACTTTCGCCTTTTATATACATTTTTAATGTAATCTATTAGTATAAAATGTTCTGCGATGTTAGTCAAATACCCTAAGACACCACCAGCACCAAAATCATCATCAACAGCCTCGTGCAATCGAAATACATCTGTTAAGAATACTAATCCATCAGCGTGATTAATACAATATTCATCTGTTAGTTGGTTTTTTTCAATATTGATTCTTTTAATATCGGGATTATCTGGATGAGATGCTAAGTCGTAAGTGGTTTTAGCTGATGATGGATTATAAGATTCAAATAGAAACCAACTTAGCGTTTCTAGCAAGTCTTCGTTTTTAAAAAAGTCATAAATAGCTTTTCGTACAGAAAATGTTAGCGTTGCACGAGTTCCATCGTCTTTTTTTAAACCAATATTTTTAGTTGGAATAACTAATTTTCTCCTATGAAGTTCTTTTAGCTTTGAAATATTATCAGGAGAAATATACGGTTCTTCTTTTAGAGAATTCAAATCCTCAATTGATAAAGCATTAGCTCCAAATTGAAAAAATGTTAATGTTGATGAAGGGAACTTGGATTTAACAGGAATTGTTGTATTTCCTCCATCAACGGCAACTATCCATTTTATAGAGTCTTTAGCATCATAATCAACATCAATATAATACGAGGAAATCGTTTCAATCTCTTCAGAATCACGTGGCAATTCATGATTATAGAGGAATTCTTGAACCAACTTATCCTTAATTAAATGAATATGGTTGCTTTTACTTGCCGCTTCAAATGGACGTTTACCTTCGTTATAAGACATAGAAAATTATTTTGCAGAGAATTTATCAATTTGAACAGGTACAATAAACGGATTTGAATATGATTTCATACGAACAAAACCTTTATCATTCTTTGCACTAAAACGCACAAGACTACTCGTAAAATCCTCAAAATCGTAGTATTTCCTAAGCTCTTTTGTTTCATCCTCATTGTTTAAGTGTGCGATAAACCAGTTCTGAGTGTTTTTTAGAATATTTGAACTTATAGAACTTACTTCCTGAGTCGCATATATCATGGCCAAATTTAGCTTAGCACCTTCCTTTGCAATTCGATTATATATTTGGCTTAAATCTTTATCCTCTTTTTTAGGGAATAAATTGTGGGCTTCTTCAAAATAGAATTGAATGTAATTATTCGGTTTCGTTTCAATAAAATTCTGCATTGAATCCGTAAATATTCGTGAACATATCTTTTCACTATATAATCTTTGGATTAAAGGGTCACCTTGCGACAGGTCAATTATTACAATTTTGCCAAGCCTTAACGCAGAAATAATTTCTTTCTCAAATGCTTGTTGAACAGTTGGCGTATGCAAACTTGATATTGCCCTTAAGATTCTAAACCCTGAAAGATTAGCAGAACCATTAGGTGTAGATTTTCTAGTTAAAAAAACTAAAAGAGCTTTCATGTCTTCGTCAAGATAGTCAAAGCCTTTGCTCTGCTTGTACTGAGTGAAAACTTGTGACAAAGTAGCATCTCCCATTGCCTCATACAAAGATGTAAACCAAGTAATACATTCATCGAGTGTAATTCCTTTATGAGGTTCTATTTCAGGAGTAATTGTACTTATTGTTTTTGCATCTCCAAAAAACTTGACACGATTATTGGTGGTTTTAAAGCCTGCTGCATATAAACAAGCTTTGTAAAGGGCTATTTTTCTATCATATAGATTAGCCGCATTTTTTTCATCACTTGTCCTATCCGATATTGATTTTGTGTAGCCGTCAGGAACATTTAAGTCCATTGCACAAATGGATTGAATATAATTACTTGTATTAGAGGTCAAAGTCGCACGTACCAATTCAAAACCAGCTTGAATTTCTGTATAGAAGTTTGTTTTTAATACCTTGAATCCTTCGTCAGTTTTATCCAAAACACTATATCTAATTACTAAATCCTTGTACATGTCAAAAATAGCAGTGCCTTCGTCTTGTAGATTTGCATTTGCATATTCACCATTAATGTCAAAAATAATTTGCCCTACTGGCAATTTAGGAGCGCCAGTATCACTATCTAAAGGCTCTAAAAGGTTTTCATGTGCAGGAAGTTCTTTTATAGAGTTATATTTTGATTTAGAGGAAATTTCAACAGTAGCTTGAATTACTTTTTTGACAGAATTAGATTTACCCGTTCTTGTCATTCCAAAAAGTGCAGTTCTTTTCCCTAATAAATCCCCTGGATTAATAAAAACTTTAACATCATTTACTGATTCATCATGAAGAAGCTGTCTTCGACTCGAACTATATCTAACATTTCCAATTGCAAATTCTGATTCACCCCCTGCAAGTATATCCTTGTCTCTTTGATTAGCTACTATTTCAAGTACCTTGTCAGTTGCTTTATAAACTTTGTAGTTGTGAGCAGAATAAAAGTTTTCGACGTCTGCTCCAAATTCTACTTTTCCATTTTCCTTATAAAAAGTTCCTAAAATACGACATTCCAGACCAGAGAAGCTAAACTCGTATTTAGTAAAATCATCAAGTTCACTTTGTTTTCCAGAAGTCTTTAAATTATCCTTATAATACTCTACCATAGAGGCAATAACATTGCTGTCTGTGGGTAATTGAGCAGGGTCCAAAACTCTTAGCAACAATGCTTCATGAATTTCCTCGTCATAAGGATTGTCATAAAAAGCTAACAAAAAAGAACCTTGAGGAATCCCTTTTACTTTATATTTCCAATAATCAGATATTAGCAGCTTTAGTTTATTGTAGTTAATTGCAAAAGGTCGACCAACAAAAAGTTCTTCTTTTTGACCTTCTTTGAAGAAATCTACATCAGTAATTTTTGTAATCAGGGAATTCATTATTGCACGATTTTTAATTTAAAATTGTTATTCGGTTCTTCAAACCTATAAATAGATTGATTAGCAAACTCAGCGTCAATTTCAATCCCCAACCACTTTCGACCTTTTTTTTCACAACAATACCCTGTTGTATTGCTACCAGCAAAAGGGTCTAAAACAAAATCACTCTCATCTGTTAAGAAATCAACAAAAAAATTAACGATTCCAGCATGCATCCTCGCTGGATGAGGAACTATATTTTCTCTACGACATAATTTTTGATAATAATCATTTGAAGAAGTATTTGAAAAACTCAAAACATTATGAGGCAATCTTACATCTCTTTTCTCATCTATTGGTTCAAGCTCAAAAAAGTTATGAGAGATGCTACCTCCGTGATTCTTTAAAAAACCTTCTTCTGAAATAACATGCTCTGAAGGTCTCTTGCCTTTATTATAACTTTGTTTCTCTAAAAGTTTTTGCATGCTTTTACTGTATGGCCTTAATACCTTACTGTTATCGGCTTTAGGGAAATCTGATTTTGCTAACCACCAAATATGAGTATAACTATCAACGGTTCTTAAACGATTTACTGTTACCCACTGAGCTGGCGATGGTAGTTTAGATGGATTATAACAAATGAATTCCTGTATTAATCTTAAGTTTGAATTTTGCACTAAACCCAATAATGACTCTAAATGCAATAACGACTGTACAGGTCTTTCAGATTCCCATGAATTTCCAATTTCTATCACCAAAGAACCATCGTCGGCTAATAATTCTTCAAAAACAGGAGCTAAACTTATAAACCATTCTTTATATGATTCGCCCTGCAAATTTCCATACTTCTTTTTATTGTTTAAAGGGAATGGAGGAGAAGTCACGATTAGATTTACTTTTCCCTTTAATTTTGATGAAAGTTTCCCTTTTAGCAATTTAATAGAATCCCCTAAGAGAAGTTGTCCATTTTTTGTTTTATAATATGTTTCCTTTAAATGCGCCATAAAAAATTAAAAAGCTTCTAAAATACAAAACCTGTGATGGTTTCTTTCATGTGTGGTGGCAAAAATTTGGCTCTTTTGCATGCTGAAGAACCAATGTAATTAATTCACAACTGCTTGATTTTAGGTCTGAAGAACTTATCAAATTTCTCAATGTTATCCATGAACCATTGATGTTGGTTTTTCCAATCAGATTTATCGCTTACGTTTGCATCTCTTTTAAGGTACACCCATGAAAGCTTATTATCTGGTAATTCATCCCATATTACATTCTCATCAATTTCTTGATATGATTGATTTTCATATTTAGATTTTAATTTTCTGAAATCTTCTTTTGATGTGTCTGATTTAATTAGAAATTCGATCCTCAAAAAGTTGTCCCTTACACTGTGAACGACAGACAAATGAAAATAACTTTTCCCTAATGCAAAATTGGTCCAATGATTTGGTGATGGTTTTTGGTTACGAAGGAATGATCCATTATCCTCAAAATACTTCTTCATTGCTGTCCAGTATTCAAGATTGAGTGTTTTTGCTTCCGTCAAATCTTGTGAACCTGCTGCACTTTTTACTGTCTTAGACCAATTATTTGGCTTACTTACAATTTGGAACATCGGAGCTGGTAAACTTTCACCTATTTGATATGCTTCTATCTCTATCCCAAAGAAATTAAATTGCTCATCCGTAATTCGGTTTAACCAGTCAATTGTAGCCCTATGCTCCTCCGTAAACTGTTTAGCTATCCAAATCACTGTCACAGCATCTAAACCTGCCGCATATGTCATTATCTGACCTAAATGGGTATGATCTGTACGTTCAAGTTGGTTCTCAATTAAAACATAGTGATCGTCAATCGTATTTTTACAAAGTATATCAGCTCTGAAAGGACCTACATTCTTTTCCTGTTGAACCACCTCTAGCTCAATTTGAATTTCTTCACTTAACTGCGATATGTTTTCTTCCTTCGCTAACCAGGGAGTAAAATCAGATGCTTCTCCTTTCCACAGTTCACGAATTTCAACTTTTTTAAGTTTTCCTATTTTGGGTGACATTATAATTTGGGTGTTGATTTTGAATTACTAAAAGTAACAGTTTTATTGTAAAGTATAAATATGTGATATAAAAAAAGCCCACCTAAAGGTGAGCTCATATTAACATCTATTTCGTCCATCCGTTTTTTTCCTTAGTGGATCGGACGGATGGATATTATCTATTCCTCTGCTGCTGGCAAATCAACTTCACCTTCATCTTGCTCGGGATTCGCATTATTGATACTACCCATTTGATATTCCTTGTAATATTTATGAGCAGTACTTTTTGAAATTTTCGTCCCTTCTGATATCAAATTCTCAGAAATTCGTTCAAATGACATACCCTTATTTTCGTGCATTTCAGCTATTCTTTTTCGTATAGTCGACTTGGGAATAGCATCTTCAGTTCTTTCAACAAGATCCTCAAATTCAACTCGTTCATCTGTCATCTCAAATGTCAAATTCTCATTGAACTTGATTTTGAAACTATGTGATTTATATTCATCAGGAAGATAATTTCCTTTTACAACACATATATGGCGATATTCGTTGTCAAATGGATCTCTTCTTAATTCGATTACTTGCCTCGCTTTACCCTCGATTCCTTGGGAACCTAGCAGGTTGTTTTTACTTGGAGGCAATTGTTCAGTGCGTTTCCCAGTGTGGTGTAGAAAAACAAACAAGCAATTATATTTGTCTGCCAATATAAAATACCTATTAAGAAAATCACGGACTTTATTTGCCTGGTTGAGTTCGCCACCAAAGATGTCAGTTAAGGCATCTATTATTACCAGATCAGTCGGATTCTTAGCAAGAATAGCATCAAGACTGTCAACCAGCCTTTCCGAATCGAAAATGTATCGTAATCTTTCAAGTGAGCTCGCATCATAATTATCCCCGAGTGATTTATTTAGCAAATGAGATATTGCATAGCGGTCATCTTCTGTTGAAACATAGATTACACTATTATGCTCTGCATTAATCTTCCATCCGAGGAATTCGTCTTTTCCCTGTACAATGGAAATAGCTATTTGCCTCAAAAGGGTACTTTTGCCGATATCACTACCACCAGCAAGAATTGTTATGCCACTCTTTATGAATAGTGGGGCAATTAACATCGGTAATTCTTTAACACCAAATTCATACAGCTCTTTACCAGTGTAATAAGCTTTGTTTGGAGCCAATTCAGTTTTTGGCTTTTCATCAAGCTGAATTTTTTTGGAAGGGTTATTTTCTTCAACAACAGCTGTGCCTTCATCAGATTCTGCTTTTACCATAATCGTTTCATCCGGAATGTAAGAATATTGATCCAGATTTCCATTATTGGATTCCTCAGTTCCTTCTTCAGGTTGCTTATTCGGGTCTGTTTTTGAATCAGTAGAATCCTTTTCAAATTCATGTGATTCGAAGAGTGGATCGTTCATATCATTTATATACATGACACCCTCCTTCCTCTGTTGACGGGTTTTACTTCATGAAGACTCAGAAATTCGTCCAGTTGCTTCTGAGTGATGTACGTTTTTGAACCTACAATTGTACATGGAAGAATTCCCTGTTCTTTCCAATTGTAAATTGTGCGATTCGTAACTGAAAGCAAATTAGCAATTTCAGTAATTGTGTAAACTTTAAAATGTTCTTGAAACTTCGGTTGATTATCACAGAGCAACTCTATAATTTTTGTTTGCCCTTCTTTTAATCTTTCAAATTCTATTGCTAAATCCATAATTTTTGTTTTTAGCGTTAAAAAATTTATTACCACCAGTCAATTGAGCCAAGCTGGTGTTTACTCAGCTTCAATTTCCGATACAAAGATCTGAAGGATTTAAAGGCAAAAACAGTTGCTAAGGGTTGCGCAACCATAAGGTAAGTTCCTGTATATCAGCAATAATAATCTGCTATTTTTAGATGTTTTTTAAATTTTGTCTCATCCTGATTAGGAGTGTTTCAATGTTTCCTATGGAAGTATTATCTGGAGTTATGAATTTATTTTTAACACTAGCTTCACTTATGGATTCTTGTTTGTTGGTTGAAAATGATTGTGAAATAAATCTATATATTTCCGTTTTATGCTTGGTATTAAAAATTTTCTCGTCATCAAGTAAGCGAAAAAACAAAGAGATATCTGCTACAGATAAATTAAGGTTGAGCTTATTTGATTCTGACTTAATATGAACAAAATCAATTTTTTCTGTAAGCTCTGTGATTAATGTATTTGTTATCTCAAATTTATGTTTAGAATATTTTTCAATGTAATTTAAGTAAGTCGGATTGACATCATTTAAATCTATTTTTTTGTTTTCAACAATAGGTGGAGCACCATAAGTAGCTTCATAAACTCTGATACCTTTTTGCATAAAATACTTATTGTCATTAATCTTTATTGTCTCATAATCATCTATTTGTTTTTCAAGGCGAGTCTTCAAATACGCCATATCATTGACAGACAAAGTACTATCAAGAAGTATCTTATTTTTCAATGTCGCTAAGGTGCTGATTAAATGAGTTATCGATTTTATACCTTTACAAGTAACTGGAAATTCGCCTTCGTAAAGTCCAATAATTTCATCGATTTCGTATTCTTTTACACTCAGTATTTTCAAATAATTGTCTTGGATGTCAATGTTGTCCATTTTAAAACTAAATTAGAGGAATTTGAAATATGGAATTTTATTTTCTTACGATGTGATATAAAATGAAATATCTTAACCAATTATTAAATCATTTGCATCATCCAGTACATCATTTTCAAAGCTATCAAGATAGACTTGGGTTGTTTCTTCGCTCTCATGTCCCAAACCCTCACTGATAATAGATGTAGGGATTCCCGACTTTTTAGCTATGGTAGCCCAACTATGACGACTGACATATGTGGTTAAAGGTATATCAAGGTTTAATAATTCTGAAATTTTCTTGAGTTTTTTGTTCATAAGCCTCATGGCATTCCGGTAATCCTTATATTCATAGCCTTTCCTGTAAATGATTGGGAATATATATGAATCTTTTTCATTCAGATCATTGTACCTTGATAAAATTTCTTTAGACTTGTCAGTAAGCTTAATACTAAAGTGCTGACCAGTCTTTCTTCTTGTATAATTCAATCTTCCTGCTTCAATATTCTTTACTTTTAGAAAAGCCATGTCAACTACATTCATTCCACGATTATAAAAGCTAAACATGAACAAGTCTTTCCATAACTGAAGATTATCTTCCTTTGAAACATCAAGCTCTTCAACCAATTTGATTATATCTTTATTTACAGCCCTTTTCCTAGTTTTTTGGTGTTTGATTGAAATGTTTTTAAATGGGTATCTTTCATTTTCTAAAATCCCTTCTTTAATGGCTTTATTAATCACAGCCCTCAATGTTCTTAAATGTACAGAAATAGTATTGACACTATTCCCAATTATTTTCATGTGCGATTCGTAATCTTTTATCTTTTTTGCATCTATATCTGCAAGTTTCACCGATTTTCCTTCAGCAAATCTGTTAAAGGAATTCTTCATGTATTTATACACTCTGGAGTTTCCAGTTTTTCCTTCCTTTTCAAATCTTTCAAGTAAAAGATCAACATAGTCATTTAAGGTTTCACCTGATGATTTAAGTTTGAATTTATTTTCAATGTCATCAATAGTAAAGTGCTGGTGTTTATTTTCAAAATCAGTGATTATCTTATTCATTGTCAATAAACCATTTTTTATTCGGGAATTGACTTCTGCTTGGTAAGGATGCTTTTTGTTTGTGCATTCTTTATCAATGTTCCACTGTTCAATTGTTGCTGATCTTCCAAGATAAAATTCTTTTTTTCTTCGATTGTGAAGCACCTGTATTATGATAGGGTGTGTTCCATCACTAAGTGTTTTTTTTGTATTAAATTTAAGTTTTACTGAAGCCATCGGTATTTCTTTAGGTGAAACATAGGTGAAACATTATTTTCAAAAATATGCAATTTATTTCATAATTTCACTTGTTGTAAAGCTTGAATAGTGCTGGTTTTGAGAATGGTCATGAATGTTTGTGAAAATATATGAAACTAAAATCTTGCTTTGGGAGCAGGGGGTCCCAGGTTCGAATCCTGGTATCCCGACAGATTGGGAAATCAAATGACATCAAAAGCCCGCAAACGCCAGTGTTTGCGGGCTTTTTTGATTTTTTAACATATCAATTTAGACCATATAAAACCAGTTCCCACGTGAACTATAAGGTGACCTGAATTTTTTGTTAAGTTTAGGTCACCTTTTCTTTTGTAATGTCAATTAATACTGACAATACAGAAGATTGTGGTATAGCTCCATTTGGGGTTCTGTCGCATTAATTGTTCTCAATTCAACAATTTCTAATTTTGCCATTCAACTAAAATAATTATTCGATGTTCAAGCGCCACAGATATCCCAAAGCGATAATTCTTCAAGCCGTTTATTTAAAATTGAGATTCACTTTAAGTTATAGGGATGTAGAAGAACTGCTTTTAATAAGAGGAGTAAATATTGATCATTCTACAATTCAAAGGTGGGTTTATAAATTTACCCCTTTGATCGAAGCGAATATACATAAGAGGAAGCGGCAAGTTTGCGACAGTTGGAGGATGGATGAGACCTACATCAAAGTTGGTGGTAAAGATCGTTACCTATACAGAGCTGTGGATAAGTATGGGAATACGATCGACTTCTTGTTAACCAAGCGAAGGATGAACGGATCTGCTCAGAAGTTTCTGAATAAAGCCATAGGTAACAATGGTAAACCACGTATAATCAACATTGATAAGAGCGGTGCCAATAAGCAAGGCATTAAAACCTACAACAAGCGAAATTTTAGGAACGTGAAATGGAGGCAATGCAAGTATTTAAATAATATTGTGGAGCAGGATCATCGTACCATCAAAAGAAGAATAGCAATCACCACCGGATTCAAAAGTTTTGAGTCAGCGCAACGAACACTGGCAGGAATTGAAATAATAAATATCATAAGAAAGAATCAAATTATTGATTCCAAATCCACTAGCTACAAAACTTTCAATTCTTTAGCTGTATAATTCTGAACAATGGAGATCTATTAGATTAAGTTGGATTAACGCGACAGAACCTTTTTAAGTTCTACTATGGTCGTGGCATTTGTGTTGTCTTATTTCATATGATGCGGACAGAATAGATGTCGAAATAGAACAGGAAGTTTATTTTCTGTTGTTTCTATAGATAAATCTATTTGGAGATCAAATAGAAGCATCTAGTTTAATCGTTTGTTCAATCTATCATCTTAGATCATCTGAACTGCGATTTATCGTTGCTTGAGGTGGTGGTGATTGGTTGCAGGCCATCAAATGTCTGTGAATAAATTTTTCACAATGTTTCCGCAAGATTCCCGGATATTCAGTTTTACGGGCAAGACAATCTGTTGTGTTTTTGCTTCGCGATCATTGATTTGGTTCAGCAATACCTCGAATGCAACCTTCCCAATCTCTTCTTTGGGCTGACTGACAGATGTTATCGCGGGATATGAGAATTTGAATAGTTCGATGTCATCAAAAGATGCAATTGAAATATCGTACGGAATTCTGATGTTAAAACGTTTTAGTGCATTCAATCCCTCGATGGTAAGCTTATTGTTCAGAAAAAATATTGAGTCAATTTTTTCTTCAAGTATTAACTGCTTTAAAGCTTTTTCCATATTTTCTCTAATGTTATTATTGTATGGGATTTCTTTGATCAGCTTATTTTTAACTTGATGGCCATTTTTTCGTAATGCCTCCTGGTATCCAGATATTCGATGTTTCATCGTCGTTAGATGAGAGGGGGTTACAGAAAGTAGTGCTGTCTTTGTTAGACCAAGCGAAAGCAGGTGTTCTGTCATATCGAAAGCCCCCTGGTAATTCCCTGAAACGACGTAGTTGGTTTTTACACCAGGTACATATCTGTCTATTAAAACGAAAGGAATGTTGCTGTCCCTGAGTCTGCGTATCTGGTTTCTGTCGCTAAAAGAAGTAGATAGAATCAAGCCGTCAACACCTTTGTTCATAAGTACTCTGAGCATTTCATCTTCCTTTTCGGGGTTTTCTTCTGAGCTCATGAACATTATGCTGTAACCATTCTCTGAAGCTTTTTCCTCAATACTTTTTGCAATTACTGAATAGAAGACATTTGAAATATCAGCAATGATCAATCCAATTGTCTTTGAATTTCCAAGCCTCAAACTTCTGGCAACCTGGTTGGGTCTGTAATTTAATTTTTTTGCCAAATCCCAAACTTTCTTTTGCGTTTCGGCGCTAATTCCTTTTTCATCTCCCCGGTCATTTAGAACCATGGAAACCAGTGTTGTGGAAACTCCAAGTTGGTTTGCTATGTCTTTTAAGGATGTCGTTTTCACTGATGTGTTTTTATTGATATTCAGGTCTATAATATCAGCTAAGATTAAAAATATATTACAAATAAAAAATGGTAATGGGATAAAACTACAAGTTTTGATTATTAAATAAAAGGGTATTTATTTAATTAATTGTTTTAAAAGTGTTTTTTTTGTTTAGATAGGTTTAAGATTTTTGAATGTATATAAGAGTCAGATATACAGTGTTTGAGAATTTATATGTTGCTAAATATCTGGCCGGAAATTCAGATTAAAACGATTTAGTTTGGTTTATTGAAAAAAAGACAATTACTTTGAATTCTATTGGGATGGGAAATAAGCTAATTTGCTATTTGTAAGGATGATCTGGATGAAAGGAATCGCAATTAATGAATTTTCTAAATGAGGAAATAGGCTTTGATATATAAGAACAAGTATATGTTAGATTGTTAGATGGTCGTGGTTTTTGTTCTGGAAAGTTCAATATCGGGTGTGATGCGCTAAAAAGAACTGCAATAAATTGGGGCTATTGCAGCGTATTACAGTACAACGAATCTAATGGCGTTCGAATAATTTTATACGATAATTTAAACCTAACTTATTAATCAACTATGAAAACCATCCGTTTATTTTTTCTTTTTAGCACCTCCCTTTTTCTAATTTTTAATTTGGGATGTTCACTTGAATTAGATTCAAAAAGCGTGTCTCGAAACAGTGGATTTGAAACCCGGGATCTGATAAAGTATGTGGATGAGAGTATAGGAACTGAAGTAGGTAAATGTTCTTATGGCGTTTCAATTCCGTTTGGTTCTATTCGTCCTTGCCCACATAATTTTGACAGACGAAACGGGTATAATCTTCAGAAAGATATCAGTGGATTTACCCTGATAAATACGGGTTCGGTATATAAATACTCGTGCCTGCAAATATCACCGCAAATAGGATTGGATTGCTGGGATGATAACAATGGCCCAACTAGTCACGATTCAGGCAAAATGAACGAAATCTGCCAGCCTGATTATTACACAGTAGATCTGACCAAGTATAACATTAAAACTGAATTTACATCTTCTCATTTCTCTTCCATATTTAGAATTACTTACCCGGAAACAAATGACGAAAATGCAAGTCTTGTTATTTACCCATCTTATTCGTTATTCTCCGAGTCAAACTTCTCTACACTCAATTATAATCCGAGTACGAATCAGATTACTGGATACATATATGTAGATGATGGATGGTATTATTCGAAAGGCAAAGTTTACTATGCTATTGAACTTAGCAAACCGGCTAAAGATTTCGGTTTATATAAAAATCACGAAAAAGAGTTCGTTGAAAACTCGGATACAATCTCAGGTGAAGGCGTTGGTTGCTTTTTCAAATTCGACACTAAAGAAGACGAGCAAATTTTTCTGAAGGCTGCTATTTCCACGCGCAGCGTCGAAAATGCTCAGAAATACCTCCAGGAAGAAATTCCAGGTTGGGATTTTGATCAAGTAAGGTCAGAAGCGACATCAACTTGGAACAAAGCTCTGAGCAGTATTCTGATTGATGATGAAACTATTTCTGACGACGAGAAGACAATTTTTTACACGGCTCTATATCATTCTCTAATTTCACCTAAAAACCGAACCGGCGACTGCCCATGGAATTACGACGGGCCTTATTTCGATGATCATTTATGTGTATGGGATACCTTCAGAAGCGAATTCCCATTACTAACATTAATACAAGAAAGCACTGTAAGAGAAAATATTAAATCTTTTTGCGAGATATTTAGTCACTATGGTTATGCTTATGATGCCTTTCTTGTTGGTGCAGGAGACATGATACAGGGAGGAGATAATGTTGACGTATTGATTGCCGATGCCTATTCGAAAGGTATGGAAGGAATAGACTGGGAAGAAGCTTACAAGGTTTTGAAAGGCCATGCCACAGAATCGGGCCGTTCTCCTCATTATCTGAAAGACGATCAGGGGTGGGTGCCAATTAACACCCTGACGAAAATGTCCCTGGGTTCTGTTTCCAAGTCGCTTGAGTTTTCCTATAATGATTATTGTGCCTCGGTTGTTGCAGGCGGACTGGGGTACACTGAAGACTCTGTTCGTTTTGCGAAGAGAAGTTCAAACTGGCAAAGCCTTTGGGACAAAAGCGTGACCAGTGAAGGTTTTAGCGGATTTGTGCAGGCAAAAGATACTACTGGTAAATTTGTATTTCTCGATCCGGCAACTAATCCGAAGGGCTCATTTAGCCTTCACTTTTATGAAGGGGATAGCTGGACTTATTCCTTTTTCGCACCACACCAAATGAGTAAGTTGATTGATATCATGGGAGGAAAAGATGCTTTCATTAAACGATTGGATTACTATGTAGATAACCGGATTGAAATCTACAATGAACCTTGCTTCATGACACCATTTTTATTTGCTTATGGTTTAAGATCTGATCTGAGCTCGAAATACGGACGGAAAGTCTCTCAAAATTTTACCCGACAAAATTATCCCGGTGACGAAGATTCTGGTGCAATGAGCTCATGGTTCATTTTTTCAAGGCTTGGGTTCTTTCCGGTGGCTGGGCAAGACCTTTACCTCGTAAACGGTCCTCGGTACAAAAAAGTAACCATCCAGATGGAGAATGGGAAAAAGCTGATTATCAATGGGGATGGTGCATCTGATACTAATCTCTATGTTCAGTCAGCTTCAATAAATGGAGAAGACTTAAGCACTGCTTGGTTTAAACATACCGACATAAAAGACGGAGCAGAATTGAATTTTAATATGAGCGACCAACCCGGCAAATGGGGAGAAACAACACCTCCACCGTCGTATTGATTTAAGGTATCGCAGTATTATTACTCGCATGTTATCTGATTTTTAATGCGCTGGAATATAAAAAGAGGCACAATAAAACGTGTTTTACGTATACTATAATCTTAACCTAAAAAACAATAAAATATGAAACGAAGTGAAATAAACCAGATTTTGAGGAGTGCCAAAGAATTTATGGCAGAAAAACAGTTCAACCTACCGCCGTGGGCATATTGGAGTGTTGACGATTGGAAAGCAAACAAGGAAGGGGCTGAAGAAGTCATAGATAATATGCTTGGGTGGGACATCACCGATTTTGGATCGGGTGAATTCTACAAAAGGGGACTTTTTCTATTCACCATTCGTAATGGAAAGTTCGGTGTTGACAAGAAGACCTATGCCGAAAAAATCATGATCGTTGAAGAAAACCAGGAAACCCCCATGCATTTTCACTGGGCAAAAATGGAAGACATTATTAACCGTGGAGGCGGAAACCTGGTTATTGAACTCTATAATTCGGACAAAAGCGAGCAGTTGGACACTACGCCTGTTCAATTAAAAACCGACGGAATAAAGCGGACTGTTGAGGCTGGCGGGAAAGTAATTCTTAATCCAGGTGAGAGCATTTGTCTGGAGCAGGGTGTGTACCACCGGTTTTACGGTGAAGAAGGAAAAGGTAAGGTGTTGGTTGGCGAAGTGAGCATGGTCAATGATGACACCAATGACAACCGTTTTCATGAGCCTGTCGGCCGTTTTCCAGTGATTGAAGAAGATGAGGCGCCATTACATTTATTAGCATCAGATTATAGTAAATTTCTTTAGTTTATGGTTGAGCAAAAACAATTTAGAATATCAGGTACTGGCTGCACGCTAATCGATTATTTGTATTCACCGGTAAGTTTTAAAGATCCCGAATTTACAAAATACCTTTCAAAAAGCCCAGGTGATGGGGGATTGTCTCCCGGCAAGCTGGTTTTTAAGGAGGAGTTTGATAAGTTCTCGGGAGAAAACTACATGCAGGTGCGTGATGTAATTACCAAGAGCAAAAAACCTGTGGGAATAAACATAGGTGGCCCTTCGATCGTTTCGCTGATCCATGTTTCTCAACTTTTGAAAAAGTTCCCGATAGAAGTAGATTTTTATGCTTGCAGAGGAAATGATCAGGGGGGCGAGTTCATCGAAGAAATGCTCAGTAAAACGCCTGTGAAGATTGGGAATTACAAGATAGGAAAGCAATATACACCATTTACAGATGTTCTTTCAGATCCCGACTTTGATAATGGTCACGGTGAGCGGATTTTTATCAATAACATTGGCGCAGCATGGGAAATGGAACCGGAGAATTTGGATGATTCATTTTTTGAGAGCGATATAGTCGTTTTTGGAGGTACAGCATTGGTTCCGAATATCCACTCGGCATTGGGCGATCTGTTGGAAAATGCCAAGTCGAAAAGAGCCGTTACAGTGGTTAATACGGTGTATGATTTTCTGAGTGAGAAGAAAGATCCTTCAAAACCCTGGATGCTTGGGCAGTCAGTGGAAACCTACAAGTTCATTGATCTTTTGATTACAGACATGGAAGAGGCATTGCGATTGAGCGGTAAGTCAAGTGTTGATGCTGCGATGAGTTTCTTTAAATCGGTGGGTGTAGGGGCGTTCATTATAACTCATGGATCAAAGGACCTTCATTTTTATGCTGATAGCGCTTTGTTTGGACAAATACCACACGCGAGTTTGCCTGTTTCGGAAAAAGTCGTGCAGGAACTAATGTCTGAGCCGGAGAGAAAAGGCGATACCACAGGTTGTGGTGATAATTTTGCTGGAGGGGTTATAGCGTCAGTTGCGAGCCAGCTTCTTGAAAAACAAGAAGGGCCGGTTGATTTAAAAAACGCTGTTGCCTTGGGGGTTGCATCGGGTGGATTTGCATGTTTTTATAACGGAGGAACTTATTATGAAGAATATCCCGAACAAAAAGCCGGTTTGGTGGAATCTTATTACAAGTCTTATTTATCGCAAATCAAAACCGAAAAAACGGTAAAATGAGGGAGGCAAGAAAAATCATTGTCTTTGGTGCAGGCAAGATCGGCCGTTCCTTCATCGGGCAGGTCTTTAGCCGGTCAGGTTATGAAGTGGTTTTTGTTGATATCAATGCCCGGCTTATTGATTTGATCAATGATAAAAAAGAATACCGCGTTGTGATTAAAAGTAACAAGGGGGATGAAATTATCACGGTATCTAATTGTAGGGGAATCCACCTGAATGATAAAGAAAAGTTGGTTTCTGAATTGACCGACGTTCCCTTGATTGCTTTGTCGGTTGGACAACAGGGATTGCCTGCTGCTTTGCCATTGATCGCCGAGTCGTTATTGAACAGGCCGCAGAAGCATGGGCACTGGCCGTTGGATATCATTATTGCTGAAAACATGCGTGATGCTGATCTGTTTATTGCTGATGAATTATCCAAGCGATTACCAACGGATTTTCCATTGCAAGAGCGTGTTGGTTTGGTCGAAAGCAGTATTGGGAAGATGGTGCCCATCATGTCGAGAAAGGATTTAGAGGATGATCCCTTGCAGGTATTTGCAGAGCCATATAATTCTTTAATAGTGGCAAAATCCGGGTTCAAAAATCCGGTTCCAGATGTAGGTTTTCTGGCTCCTAAAGAAAACATTAAAGCTTGGGTTGACCGAAAATTATTCATACACAACCTTGGACATGCAACAGCGGCTTATTTGGGTTTTCAGAAAAACCCAAAGTGGATTTACATTTACGAAGCTTTAGCAGATCCCGAAATATTTCAGTTAACCCGGGAAACCATGTTGCAGTCTGCAGAAATTCTGATGGCTCAATATCCAGGCGAATTTACCCATTCTCAGCTTGAGGCGCATATTGACGATTTATTGGAGCGTTTTCAAAACAAGGCATTGGGTGATACTATATTTCGGGTTGGTTGCGATTTATATCGGAAGTTAAGCCCTGAGGATCGATTGGCTGGTCCGATTCATGCAGCTATTAAGTTAGGTAAACCATACGACTTTATTCTGAATGCTATTATGGCTGCTATGAATTTCAAGGCACCCGATGAAAATGGAGAATATTTTCCAAATGATGAGAAATTCTCTGCTGAAACTCACAAAGGGGTAGATTATATCATTAAAGAGATTTGCAAATTGAAAATCTAATTTAAGAAACTTGCATGGAATATCATGGGGATTCTTTTTGTTAAAAGTTACTTATGAATCGAAGAAACTGGATTAGGAACAATGCATTGTTAACTGGAGGTATAACGTTATCTCCCTTGGGATTAAACCAGGTAATTGGTAAAGAAAATAACAGGGGACAAGCAAAAACTGAAATAAAAGAGATACATATTATTAACCTCAGCCATACCGATTTTGGGTATACAGATCTGCCATCAACAACCTGGCAAATACATGTAAATAACATTCCACTGGTACTGCAATATTGTGAAGAAACGAAGGACTATCCTCAGGAAGCAAAGTTCAGGTGGACCATGGAATCGCTATGGATATTAGAAAGATTTTGGAATCAGGCTACACGTGTGCAAAAGGATAAATTTGATAAACTTGTGGCTGAAGGGCGTATTGAAGTAACTGCCATGCCCGGGAATTTAACCTGCCTGATGGACGAATATGAATTTAATAATGAATTAAACCGTCTGGGGTCATTTTACGAAAAGTATAAGCCAAAGGTGGCTATGCAGAATGATGTGAACGGTTTTTCATTGGGACTTATCCAGTCATTAAACAATCTTGGCGTCCAGCATTTTGTTTCGGGATGTAATGGGTATAGTGGAGGAGTACCCCTGCCAGCACCATCTTTTTTATGGTGGCAGAATTCTAAAAATCAAAAATTGTTGGTATACAATGGTGAAGGATATCCTAATGGTTACGACTATTTTCATAAAGAACATTTTCGAAGGGGACCTGTGCCACATAGGTACGATATTTGGTATAACCAGCCGACTGGTAACGAGATTTTCAGCAACAAAAGAAATGATATCCTGAAATCATTCGACATTCTCAAAGGCAAGCTCGAACAATTAAGCAATCAGGGATATCCGTTTCCTTATCTGCAACTGTCATTTACCAATCACCTGACTATTGATAACGATATACCCTGTCGGCAATTGAGTGAATTTATTAAAACATGGAATGAAATGGGGCTGCAGCCAAAGCTTGTATTATCTACCCCTTCGCAATTTTTTGAAAAGATAAATAAGGTTCTTCCTTCTGATTTAACTTCGTTAAAAGGAGAATGGTGCGACTGGTGGGCAGATGGAGTGGCATCTACTCCCGTTGAGCTTGCTGTTTTGCAGGAGGCCAAGCGTCGAAATAAGGATATTGGGTCTGCACTTGAATGGTTAAAACCCGATGTGCCTGGTTTACCTGAAAGATTAAATAGCTTGAACCATGATTTGGTATTTTCAGCGGAACACACATGGGGCGCATACGATAGCGTTGCTCATCCATACGATGAAAGAACCCTGGGCAACCATCTGCAAAAATTCGATTATTTCTTTCGTTCTAACGAAAACTCAAAGCTTATTAAGGCAGATATTATAAAAGCAAGTGGCAGCTACAAGCCTTTTTCACTGACAAACAAAATTGAAGTTTTTAATCCGGGCAAAACTGAAAGAATTGGTTGGGTGGAAATCTCTGCTACAGCTATGCGATTTGAAGCAAATGGTGCAAAGGATTTGCTGACTGGAGAGTTTTTTAAGTTTGAAGAAATTCTTGGGTCTGAATGGGGTTCCAGAGACGGAGCATCTGTTCCTCCGCCGGAGATACCCAATGATGTTTGGCCCTATCATCCTGCAAAATACAAGTTCTTTGTAAAAGGGCTGAAGCCGGGGCAAAAGAAGAAGTTCGAACTGGTAAACAACCGTGCTTATACTCCAAAAAGTCTTGAGGCAAGTAAGTTCTTCGATGTAGTTGTCGACAATTCTTCGAAAGCTATTGTAGACATCAAATATAAACCGCAAAACAAATCGGTTTTTGACATAGATAGCCCTTACCTACCGGGGCAGCTAATTATGGAAAGACCACAAGGAAAATTTCCTCGAGAGGCGATTGCCAATAGGAGTCTTGATTCTAAGAATATTTTACACAGCACCCCAAAGGTGGTTGATTTTAAGAAAGAGTCCAGCGACTATTGTCTCAGGTATAAATCAGTAATGGAAGAAGATTTTGCCAAGCGTATTGAGCAGCAGTGGGATGTATTTGATGATTCACCCAGAATTGAAATTACAACCACAATATGGATGAAAGAAAACCTGGAACCAATGGCATCGTATTTAGCTTTTCCGTTTAGCTTACAGACTCCTCGTGCATTTTACAAGTCACTGGGCGAAGAAGTCGAGGTGGGGGTGGACCAAATGCCCAATACCTGCGCTGAATATAATACAATTCAAACTGGGGTTTCATTCAAAGGAGGTGACATGAATATTGCATTGAGTACCCCTGATTTGCCAATGGGAATATTCGATGGATTGGTAAGAGGGAAAAGGCGGGTGACATTCAAGCCCCAAACAGCCCATTTTTACAACATGGTGTTCGAAAATTACTGGATCACGAATTTTGCCATACTTCGTCCGGCAAAAATTGTAGCCAGGCATATTATTCAATGTGGCCAGCCGGGTGAAAATTTGGAACCTGTAGAAAATACAGAAATTTGGGCATATCCAACAATGTAGTTAGTAGGACAAGTTACAGGATAAAAGACGAATTCTGGGATCCCGACATTTTATAAATATGGGGTTAATTGATTTCGACCCCTTCTACATTTTTACTGGGTGAAAAATAATTGAAAAAAATTGATTTTCCTCTCTAAATTTAATGAGTACTTTTTTAATAATTAAAACATCATTTTTTAGACACTATTTTGTTCAATCTTCTTCTCTGTATCAGGATTTTAAACTTGATTAACTTTCTTTTTCTTGAGATCTGATCTCTATGGTTTCGGAATACAGATTTTGGTGTTAGATTTGATAAAGATTCATGATACCTGCCCCTGTTGCAGTAAACAACAAACTTTGATATTTCTCTTCTTAAATCTGATGGTAATTACTGCTGATGCTATTTGATCTCATTCTGATTTAATAATATATATTCATTAAAATATTTATATTTATCATCGCTAAACTGATACTGATTGATGTTAAACGATAGATATATATGGGAAGACTTCAAAAATGAGAAGGATTATGCTCTGTCACATATTTATCATCAAAACATTGATTTTTTATTCTTCTATGGAAGAAAATTTACGGATGATGAAGATATTATCCTTGATACCATTCATGATTTATTTTATTACCTAATTCAATCTCGCAGAAAACTGGGGGAAACTGACAATATTCGATTTTATCTGATTACCGCCTTCAAAAGACGTTTAATTAAAGAAATTCAGAACCATAATAAGCAGGTGTCAATCGGAGATAGCTACCATAATGAACCTGAATTTTCTTTTTCAATTGAAGAGGATATGATTCATAGTGAAGATTATTCAAAGCAAGCATATCTAATAAATCAGGGTATGAATGAATTAAATGCACGTCAGCGGGAAATTTTATATTACAAGTTCAATTGCGATTTAGAGTATGATCAGATATGCGATATCATGTCAATTTCATATGATACAGCTCGCCAACTCGTATCCAGAGCAATACGATTAATGAGAAAATACTTGTCTGAAAATGATTTTTATTTGTTCTTCATCTTCAGTCGATTAACAACTTTTTTTAAATAAATTTATTTTTATCTGTCACAAAACTACTTCAAGGTGCTTTTAACAGTGTATTGTAAGAGAAAATAATGACGGATAGAAAAAATAACAAGCTTTCAATAGAGCGACTAATTGAGGATAAGGAATTTGTCTCACTTGTTAAATCTGCTAATTCAGTAAAACAATGGAATCGGTTTCTTGAGGAACACGCTGAATCTCGAACAGAAATTCTGCAGGCAAGAGAAATTATTTGTGTTATAAATGAAAAGAATAAAACACTAGATAAAGAACGAAGGTACAAGTTGTGGCGCGATATTAGCAATTATGAAAAAGAATTCAAGCAAAGAAATAACTTTCGTAGAATTACTAGCTATTTTAAAGTTGCTGCTTCAATACTGCTGATTGCTGCTATTGGAACTTTGGTTTATGTTGAAATTCGATCAAATGACTCATCATACCAATTTGCAAACTCACAAATTCAGGAGGAAGTAAATCCATTATTAATTTTATCAAGCGGGGAAGAGGTCGAAATCCAGAAAAATGATCCTAATATCACTGTGTTAAAAGATCAAAATGCAATTTTGGTTGATGATGACAGTATTATGGCGAATAATCCAGTCGTGGATAAAAAAACTCAGGAGATACGATTCAATGAAGTTATTGTTCCTTACGGAAAGAAATCAAAACTTATATTGAGTGATGGAACTAAAGTATGGTTAAATGCTGGAAGCCGTTTGGCATTTCCTCAGCATTTTAGTGGAAAAATACGTGAGGTATTTTTGGAAGGAGAAGGATATTTCGAAGTTACCAAAAATGGCAGAACACCGTTTATTGTGTCAACTAATAATATTAAGGTTGAAGTGCTTGGAACTAAATTCGACATTTGCGCATACAAAACTGATATATCAACAGAGACTGTCCTAATTGAAGGGCGTGTAAATGTATGGGATAGTGAAAAAGTATTTCGGAATAAATATGAAATGCTTCCAGGACAAAAGGCCACATTTGACAGGGGAAATAAAGATATTGATCTGAGTTTTGTGGAAAATCCTGAAAGATATATTGCTTGGATTGAAGGGTGGTATTCATTTTCAAATGAAGATCTGGTGCAGGTATTTAAAAAATTGGAACGGTATTATAAAATCACCTTTGACTACGACGAAACTGTAATTTCTAAAACACTTCCAATATCGGGAAAGCTTGATCTTAAAGATTCTTTGAACGAAGTAATGGTTGTCTTATCGGGTGTTGCAAAATTTGAATACGAGATAGACGGAGAAATTGTAAAAGTTGTTAAATAAATAGACTAACTGCCTATGATTGAATGAAAAGAATGAGCTTCATATAAAAGAAAATCGGGGAGTTGCAGCCTCCACCGATTTTCAAAGTTTATTTAATAGTAGAACTAATAACAAACCAATTGTAAAAGTATGAAAAAGAAACGAAATGAGCTATGCTGTTGGTACAGCAGTGTTCCAAATTTTTTTATGAAAATGAAACTGCTAACTTTTTTAATTCTGTTTTCTGTGGCTTCTGTGTCGGCTAATAGCTATTCACAGGAAACTAAATTCAGTATGAATCTCGACAACATATCGGTGAGACAGGTTTTGCAGGAGATCGAAGAAAGTAGTGAATTCATTTTTCTATACAGTGAAAAATCAATAGACGTAGATCGAAAAGTCAGTGTTAATGTGAAGAATCGAGACGTAAATTCGATTCTTGATCAAGTATTTAAAGGCACATTAAATTATTATGAAATTCATGATAGGCAAATTGCCATTATGTCAAAAGAAAGTTCCGAATTACCAAATATTTTTGATAATAAGGCAAATATAGTACAAGCCAAAAATATTTCTGGGCGTGTTACTGATACTTCTGGTGTTCCTTTGCCTGGTGTAACGGTAGTTGCGAAGGGAAGTACTCAGGGGACAGTTACTGATAATGACGGAAAGTACTCAATATCAGGATTGTCAAATGGTGATATCCTAGTTTATTCTTTTGTTGGAATGAAAACACAAGAAATCACTGTTGGTAATAATTTAGTTATTGATATTGATTTAGAAGAAGAAACTGTTGGACTCGAAGAAGTAGTTGCTGTAGGTTATGGAACTCAAAGAAAAGAGAGTGTTGTTGCAGCTATTTCAACAATTAACGCAACAGAGATCGTTCAAAGCCCTTCCTCGAATATTGGAGTAGCTTTGGCAGGACGTTTACCTGGGTTAACAGTACTGCAAAGAAGTGGTGAGCCTGGAGGAGAAGGTATCGAGTTGTTTATTCGTGGTCGTAGTACGTTGAATGAACAAAAGCCTCTATTGATGGTAGATGGTGTTGAACGAGATTTTAATTCCTTGGATCCACACGAAATAGAAACAATTTCTATATTAAAAGATGCTTCTGCAACAGCTGTTTATGGTGTGCGTGGTGCAAATGGTGTTATTTTGGTAACTACTAAAAGAGGAAAAGTTGGGAAACCTAAGATTGATGTAACTGGAGAATATTCGTTGCAAGCACCCACACGCCTACCAGACATGGTTTCAGCCTATGATTATGCCAAACTAGAAAATCAGGTTCAGGGACAGCAGGGAGCTGATCCAATTTACTCTGAATTTGAACTGGAACGTTATCGAACGGCTGACTCAACAAATGTATTCCCCGTGCGTAATTTTATGGATGAATTTACTAAAGACTTTTCACCTATGGCTAAAGTGAATGTTAATGTTAGCGGAGGAACAGAGAAGATGAGTTACTTTACTACCGTGGGGTTTCAAGGGCAAAAAGGATTGTTTAAGAATGAGCCATTTGATAAATATAATTACGATGCTGAATCTAAAAATACAAGGGTGAATTTTAGATCGAATTTTGATATTGAATTAAATTCATCTCTGAAAATGTGGCTTAATATCGGTGGGTATATGGACAAAAAAAATGATCCATATGGTTTTGATGGAAGCAATATATATGGTTATGCACTTGCAGCAATTTTATCACGGCCGAACCTTGCGTATAATGATTTAACTCCAGATGGAGAAGTTGCAGGTTCAACCCGGTATGCTACGGGAGGAGCTAATACAACACCATACGGTTTCTTAAACCGTTCCGGTTTTGTTCTATCTACAATTAATAATGTTACTACAACCCTTGGTGCAGAGCAAAAACTCGATTTTATTACCGAAGGTCTGTCTGCAAAAGTGATTGCTTCCTACGATGCGATGTCTGTAAATATTCAACAGAGACATCGAAGTTATGCGGTATACGAGTTAACTTCTGTTGTGGGTGATTCATTGGTTTACAGTAAACTAGGATCAACTAATAATACACCTTTGGTTGATACGCAAGCGCAATCTTTTTCAAACCTTTTCAATATTGATGCTTCAATAAATTACGTGAAAGAATTTGGAGTTCACGAGGTTACGGGAATGTTATTATTCAATCGGTACCAACGATTAATAAATATTGAATTGCCATATAATTATATTGGTATTGTAGGTCGGGCTACATATAATTATAATCGGAAATATTTAGCGGAGTTAAATTTTGGATATAATGGTTCTGAACAGTTTGCTCCAGGAAAACAATTTGGTTTCTTTCCTTCATTTTCTGTTGGTTGGGTGGCTTCAGAAGAACCATTTTTAGTAGATAAAAACGCAGTTGATTTTCTAAAAATAAGATTCTCTTATGGACAGGTTGGTAATGACCGAATGGGGGCATCTCGTTTCTTGTACATAGATGATTGGGGAACTGGGGGCGGCTATCCTGGACTTCCTGCTGGAACATATGAAAATACAATGGCCAATCGAGATATATCTTGGGAGGTAAATAATAAATATAATGTTGGAATAGAAGGGAGATTCTTTGACTTTCTAAGCCTTGATCTTGATGTTTTCTATGAAAAAAGGGACAATATTTTGATACGTGAAGGTGGAACCACTCCTGTATTTATGTTTGGACAGACAAACTTACCACCAGCAAACTACGGAGAAGTTGAAAATAAAGGATTTGAATTATCACTAGGCTATCAGAAACAGTTTAATGATCATGCGATGTTGATGGCTAGACTAAATGGTGCTTTCAATAGGAATAGAATCAACTATGTGAATGAAGTTGAACTTGGTGAAGATTACGCGTATCCTACAAGGCAAACAGGGCATCGTATTGGTGAATTCTGGGGATATGAGACAGATGGATTCTTTAACACGCAGGAAGAGCTTGATAGCTGGTACGATCAGACGCCATTAGGAAAAGCTCCTGAATTAGGTGATTTGAAATATGTTGATCAGAATGATGACCAGATAATTGACGAAAAAGACATCGTTCCTATTGGAAATCCCAATGTGCCAGAGTGGACTTTTGGTGGTGCATTGAATTTTATATACAGGCAATTTGATGTAAGTTGCATGTTTCAGGGCGCTGCTAATAGAAGCTATTTTCTTAATGGAAGAGGAACTTGGGAAAATGCAGGTAATTTTACAACTTGGCATAAAGAATCATGGACACAAGCGAAGTTGGATAATGGTGAAAAAATTACTTACCCAAGACTGGCTCCTGGAGGAAGTTCAAATCTAATAGCAAATGACTTTTGGATTGTAGATGGAAGCTATATACGATTGAAAAATGCAGAAATTGGTTATACTATGCCAGAAAATATTTCGAGAAAAATTTCTGCTTCTAAAATTCGAATTTATCTCAATGGATTTAATCTGTTAACTTTTGATAAATTTCCTAAAAAATACTTTGATCCGGAACAGGCAAATCAATTAAGCCACCCTCTCTTTAAAGTATATAATGTTGGAATTAATATTACTTATTAATTCTGTATAACAATTTATTTGTATAATGAATATAGATAAGCATATTATGAAAAATAGATATAGCGTCATAAAAATAATATTCCTGATCTTCTTACTTAACGTTAATAATGCATGTGAGGACATATTGGAAAAGACTCCAGATGGAACGATGACTCTGGATGAAGTGTTGAGCGACTACGATAGAACAAAGGGATTGTTATCAGCAGCATATTCACAAATGGTGTTAGCTCGTGATAACCTATTCTTTTTCCAAACATTGGAAACACTTTCTGATAATGGATTTGAACCACGGGAAGATGGTTATTCATCCTATTGGTGGAATTCAGGACAGTTATCAAAAACAAATGCATGCGTTTGGCCTGGAATTGGTTTTGGAGGAGACCCTGGGAATGCACCAACGGCATGGTGGGGAATAAATTGGAAAGGAGTCAGGTTCGCAAATATTGCGATTAATGAGATTCCAAATTCTACGGTTGTGTCGGAGCTGGAAAAAAGTAGGTGGATTAATCAGGCTAAATTGTTACGTGCCTATTATTATTTTCAGTTAATACAGTTTTATGGTCCCCTACCATTCTTTGATGTTCCTTTTGAGGCTGATTTTAGTGATTGGAAATCATTAGAAAGACCAACTTATCACGAGATAGCTACTAGAATAGCAGACGAATGCGATGAAGTAATTGCTTCTGGATATTTACCTTTATCTCGCCCAACAAATGAATTGGCTTTATTACCAGCTGGATTTGCTTACGCGTTGAAATCTCGGGTTCTTCTGTACAATGCAAGCCCGTTGAATAATCCTGAAAATGATAAAACCAAGTGGCAGTTAGCTGCAGACGCGGCTAAAGATTTATTGGATCTTGAAGCTTATTATCTAGTAGATATTGACCAGTATGAAAGTTTGTTTACCAGTCCATTTGCAACCAATGTTCCTGAAATAATTTATCGTAGTCATCTTGAAGATTCGCATATTGGAAATGTAAATGGTATTTCTTTGGCTAATTATGGATTGGCAAATTGTCATAAGACGGGTGATAATCCGACTCAAGAGCTAGTTGACTGTTTTGAAATGAAGAATGGAGCAATCCCCGTTAGCTATATTAATAGCGATCATACTAGTGTGACAATTAATCCGGCTGCTATAGAAGCAGGCTATGGTGAAGGAGAAGGAGATAATCCTTACTTAAATCGTGATGAACGTTTTTATAAAAATATTCTTTTCAATGGAGCTGATTTTGGTGTGCCTTCGGGTGTTGAGTTTAATGCGATTATAGAAACTTTTGTTGGAGGTGGTCAAGGGTTTAATGATAATGTTTCGTCTGAAACCAAATTCTCATGTACAGGATATTATGCCCGAAAAGGTAGAGATGTCCGGTATTATGGTCCTAATGGGTTAGGAAATGGCGTAGCTCATCACATGGTAATTTTCCGCTTGGCTGAAGCATACCTTAATTATGCTGAAGCACTATGTGAATTGGATGATTTGAATGGTGCAATGGAGCAATTAAATGTAATTCGTGAAAGGGCAAATCAACCAAGAATTCAGGATATCCCTGGTTTCACATCAACTAAGGAATTTATTCGTGAAAGGATTCGTAACGAACGTCGTGTTGAGTTTTGCATGGAAGACTTACGATTCTTTGACCAGCGTCGTTGGAAAATACTTGGAGAGACCAATAAAGTGGTTACAGGAATGCGTATCACGAAAGTTGCGGATAATGTGTTTAACTATCAAAGAGTGAAAGTATATGATCGTTTATCATATACAGACAAATATCTAGTTTTGCCAATTGCCCAGGATGAGGCAAAAAAATTGTCAGGAATAGAACAACCAGAACCTTGGAGATAATAATTGTATTTATATAGAGTGACAAATCTTGTGAAAGATTTGTCACTCTCTCTTATATCTTTTCAGCGAGGAATATAAAAAAAACAGACGTATAGCGAATCATATTCACGATTGAGTCGGGCAATATTTTTTGATAAAGTTGATCTGGAAAGTGTTTAGATGTTTTCTGGAATCTGTCTGTGATTGGCATTTGTTGAGTGTTTTGCGTGTTTGTATTCTAATTGTTTCTTACTTTTTGTTGGAGTAATTTTATTCGATTAATTAATCTTTTATGGTCAAAAAAGTCCGAGCCTACTGGTGTTTGATATTTATTATGGTTATTAGTGCCTGTGGCGTAAATGATAAGATGAGTCTAAATAAAAGCCTTGAAAATGCTTTTATTTCTCCTCCAGATTCCATTCAAACCAGTGTTTACTGGTATTGGATTTCAGACAATATATCAAAGGAAGGTGTGGAGAACGATCTGATATCGATGAAAAAAGCCGGTATCAATCGTGCATTTATCGGTTATATTGGACGAGATGAAGTGCCTTATGGAAAGGTGAAAATCTTTAGTAACGAATGGTGGGAAATTCTTCATGCGGCGCTAAAAAAAGCGACGGAGTTAGACATCGAAATTGGTATTTTTAATTCGCCGGGTTGGAGCCAGTCTGGAGGTCCGTGGGTACAAGCTGATGAGGCAATGCGCTATCTGGCGACTTCAGAGTTACATGTAAAAGGGCCGCAAAATCTGAGTCAGAAATTGGGAAAGCCGATTGATCCTTTTCAGGATGTAAAGGTAATTGCCTATCCCGAACCAAAATTCTACGAACAGATTTTTGACACAAAAACAGGGATTATTTCATCGTCACCAGTAACGGCAGGCTTATCTAAAATTGTGGATAAAGATGCCAGTACAGGTATTAACTTCCCGTCAAGTGGTGATTTCATAATTGAATTCGAATCAAAAGTGCCTTTCACTGCGCGCAGCCTATCTATAACTTCTATTGAAAAACCAATTAACAATCCTGCTGCTCTTCAGGTAAAAGAAGAAGACGGGAGCTACCGAACGATTTCAGAATTTCAGATAGATCGTTATAATGCTGCCTTAAATGTAGGTTTCATACCGTATGCACCAGTAGTTGTGTCCTTTCCGGCAGTAACTTCGAGTTGCTTTCGTTTGGTAGTGAAAGATGTCAACACGGGTATTGGCTTGGCAGAAGTTGAACTGTCTTCGGCTCCACGGGTGGAACGTTATTATGAGAAGACACTGGCAAAAATGTACCAGACACCACTGCCTTATTGGAACGAATACCAGTGGCGTCAACAGGAAAAAGTGAATGAAGAAGATGCAGTTATTGCTGCTTCTAAAGTTGTTGATCTCACTAGAATGATGTTTGCTGATGGCACCTTGAACTGGGAAGTACCAGAAGGAAACTGGGTGATTTTAAGAACAGGAATGACACCAACAGGAGTTACTAATGCTCCGGCGTCTCCTGAAGCGACTGGTTTGGAGATCGATAAAATGAGTAAAAAACATGTCGAAAAACATTTTGATGCTTACATAGGAGAAATTCTGAAACGTATTCCAGAAGCTGATAGAAAGACTTTTCGAGTAGTAGTTCAGGATAGTTATGAAACAGGTGGACAGAATTTTACTGATGGCTTTTTAACCGATTTCCAGGATAGATATGCATATGATCCGGTTTCATTTTTGCCGGTTTTCAATGGGTTTGTGGTAAACAGCCAGTTGGAATCAGATCGTTTTTTATGGGATGTTCGTCGAATGGTGGCCGACAAAGTGGCTTATGATTATGTTGGGGGGTTACGAGAAGTTAGTCATAAATATGGCCTGTACACTTGGCTTGAAAATTATGGACACTGGGGATTTCCGGGTGAATTTCTGATGTATGGAGGACAGTCGGATGAGATTGGTGGTGAATTTTGGAGCGAAGGAGAACTCGGTGATATTGAGAACCGAGCAGCAACTTCCTGTGCGCATATCTATGGAAAAACAAAGATTTCAGCCGAATCGAATACCTGTGGTGGCCCAGCATTCAGTCGTTACCCTGCTCTGTTTAAGCAGCGGGGGGATCGCTTTTTTGCTGAAGGAATCAATAATACACTCTTGCATGTTTACATTTCACAGCCATTTGAAGACCAAAATCCTGGAATAAATGCTGATTTTGGAAATGAATTTAACAGGAAAAATACATGGTTTTCACAACTGGATGTATATGTGGATTATTTGAAGCGGTCAAATTACATGCTTCAGCAGGGACTAAATGTAGCTGATGCAGCTTATTTTATTGGCGAAGATGTCCCAAAAATGACTGGAGTTACTGATCCTGAGCTTCCTGTCGGATATCAATTTGATTACATGAATGCCGAAGTGATCGAAAAATACTTGACTGTAACAAACGAATTGCTTACACTCCCACATGGAACTCAATACCGAATTTTAGTTCTGCCGAAGTTGAAAACCATGCGTCCGGAGTTGCTTGCTAAAATTATAAAGCTTGTAAATGATGGGGCCGTTGTGCTTGGACCCTGCCCTGATCATTCTCCAAGTTTGCAAAACCAACCTGATTCAGATAAAAAGGTTCAGGAAATGGCTGCTGATTTATGGGGGGAAGTGGATGGTGTAAATGTGAAATCGCGCAAAGTTGGCAATGGTTTGGTAATGGATGGATTATCGATGGAGGAAGCTTTTGCGATGATCGACTGTGTTCCTGATTGTAAACTTCCTGAAGACAATAGCATCCACTACGGACATCGCAAAACGGATGGTGCAAATATTTATTTTGTGAGCAACCAGACCAATGAAATAAAATTGGTAATTCCTGAATTTCGTGTAAGTGGGTGTCAACCAGAATTATGGGATGCGACAAATGGCTCTGTCCGAAAACTTCCCGCATATGAGCAACTTGATAACACAACATCAGTTCCTTTAAAACTGGCTCCTTATGAAAGCGTATTTGTTGTATTCCGCAAAAAAGCTGGGAAAGCCAAAGAAAATGGTGTAGAAGCAAATTATCCCGAACCAACTGTTTTGGCTGATTTTAACCAATCATGGAAAGTGCAGTTCGATGTGTCACAGCGCGGCCCTGAAGAGCCTGTAGTTTTTGATAAACTGATCGACTGGACCCAAGCTTCCGACGATAGAATCAGGTATTACTCGGGTAATGCTACTTACGAGCAGACTTTCAGGATAGAGGCAATGCCAACCGGCGAAAATATTACGCTTAATCTGGGTGATTTGACAGCTATGGCAAAAGTTTATGTGAATGGTAAATATGCAGGAGGCGTTTGGACTCCTCCATATCAATTAGATATAACTGATTTTATTACTGAAGGGGAGAACATTCTTAAAGTTGACGTAGTAAATACTTGGGTGAACCGGTTAATTGGTGATTTAAATCTGCCAGAGAAGGAACGTGAGACTTGGTGCCCGGTTAATCCGTACAATGCTGGCAGTCAGTTGCAACCATCTGGTTTGTTTGGGCCAGTAACTGTTTTCAGAGTGAAATATTAACGTGCAAATGATGTAAAATGAAAGTATTTAGTAGTCATGTCATGTTATTTTTTTTGGTGACGCTGGCTGTGTTTGTAAATTCTTGCCAAACTCGGGAAAAAGTTGATGATTTTTCTCCTTTTGGAGATAAAGAAACGTATTGCCGGGACATTTACCCTGATACGTGGGTGGCAAATGATGCATTGGGAAGACCAATGCCAGCTTATGAAGAGGTTGGTCAAGTGAAAAATGATCAACGGCGTGTTGTGGGGATATTTTATGTTACATGGCACACGCAGGATAAAATTCAAATGAAACAACCTTACCTGGCAGATGTAACTAAAATCCTTCAAGAAGATAAAAGTGCCAGGCTAGATGCTAATAATAAGCTATGGTACACTCATTCGTATCATTGGGGAGAACCTGAAATGGGGTATTTTCTGAGTCAGGATGAGTATGTGATTCGAAAAGATATGTCAATGCTTTCCGATGCCGGGGTGGATGTTTTGGTAATGGATGTTACCAATGCTGTTAGGTATTGGGATGAATGGGAGGTAATATTCCAGACTATGCAATTGATGAAGTCAGAAGGAAACAAGGTGCCAAAATTCATCTTTTGGGCTTTTAACGGACCAGTAATCACAGTGGTACAGGATTTATACGACCGTATTTACAAAGAGGGAAAATATAAGGATTTATGGTTTTACTGGGATGAGAAACCTTTACTGTTGTACAATGGAGAACCTTCGTTGGATGCTAATGGAGGTGGAGTAAAAAATCCAAATCCACACTACGATGTGGCTGCTGAAACCGATAAGGACAGTCCTCATTTTGGTGACTCAGATTATTCGGAAGAGTTTTATCAGGATTACACAAAAGAAGTAAAAGAGTTTTTCACCCTGCGTACTATGTGGTGGGGATATTATGAATGGGGAGGAAAGCGATTTGTAGGGACTGAAGACAACTGGAGTTTTGGTTACAGCATGGCTGATAAAAAGATTCAGGCCTTATCGCCCAAAGAATTACTTTCTACGCACAACGGACAATTTGAAGAAGCAGCGGTTACCCCAGCACAGCATCCGGTTACTATGACAGAGGAAAATATGGGAGTTGGTAAATCCTGGTCACTGCGAGACGGCGAACCTAATTTGGATGAATACGACTTACCTGATTCAGCGTATGTTCCATGGTTAGGTAAAACAATGAAAAACCCGGTTGAATACGGTATTTATTTTCAGGAGCGCTGGGAAGAGGCATTGGAGGCCGATCCTCAGTTTTTGTATATAAACGATTGGAACGAATGGACAGCAGGTAAATACCAGCCTGATGGAGGGGGAACAACACCTTGGTTGGGGCGCGACAATCCATTCTTTTTTGTTGATCAGTACAATTCGGAATTTAACCGCACAGTGAGCCCGATGAAAGGTGGTTATACCGATAATTACTATATGCAAATGGCGCAAAACATTCGTCGTTTTAAAGGAGTTCGGCCGATACCAAAACAAGAAGGCTTTGCTTCGATAGAAATCGATGGAAATTTTTCGGATTGGGATAAGGTGAAGAATGAATTTCGTGATACTCAAAATGATACTTTTCACCGCGATGCATTAGGCTATGCTGGTATTCATTATGTGAATAATACAGGTAGGAATGATATTATAACTGCGAAAGTTGCAGTCGATAAAGAGGAGGTTTCTTTTTATGCCGAAACCAGCAATGAATTGAGCAATTCGAGTGATACTAACTGGATGTTGTTATTGATTGATGCCGATAAAAATCCAGAAACAGGTTGGTATGGATACGATTTTCTGATTAACAAAAACGTGAAAGATGAAGAAACCACGACTTTGATGCGTTACGAAGCTTCTCAAAACGAAGGTAAGTGGAAAGAAGTATCTGATCTGCAATACAAAGTATCCGGTAATCAGCTTGAAATATCTGTTCCTCGTGAACTTTTAAGTTTGATTGACAATAAGTTCACTTTTGATTTTAAATGGACAGACAATCCAACCGAATTGAAAGACCCAATTTCATTTTGCACACACGGAGATGCAGCTCCTAACCGAAGATTTAACTATAGAATGATTTGGAGTAATTAACCTTCGGGATTTGAGAATACGGTTTTGATAGAAAGAGACGTATTAAAAAATTGAATAATGATGAAGTTGAAATTTTTTGCTTTATGTTTTTTACTGATTGTAGGATCTGGAAATATTATCGCCCAAAATCCAATTGTGCCTCCAGGCATTTATGTTGCAGATCCTACTGCCCGGGTATGGGATGATGGTAAAGTTTATTTGTATGGTTCTCGCGATGAAAATCCAGATTATTACTGTTCATGGAGATATGACGTCCTCAGTTCTGATAATATGATGGATTGGGAGATCTATCCAAATCGCATATCTTCAAAAGGAGAAGATGATGTAATACCGTATAGTGATGACTTATTGTTTGCACCTGATTGCTGGTATAAGGATGGGGTGTATTATCTCTACTACTGTCTAGCCAATAATACCTTAACTGAAGGGGTAGCGGTGTCAAATTCTCCTACTGGCCCATTTGTTAACGGTACAAACATTGAACTGGGAGAACATCGGCAAATCGACCCTGCGGTTTTTGTTGATGACGATGGACAGGCTTATTATGTTTGGGGGCAATTCCAGTTAAAGATTGCTAAACTTAAACCAAATATGAAAGAAGTAGATCTAACCTCAGTAATAGAAAACGTTATTACCGAAAAAGATCATTTTTTTCATGAGGGGGCATTTCTTACCAAACGCAAAGGAATTTATTACTTGGTGTATGCACATATGGGAAGAGCAGGGAAACCAACCTGTATTGGTTATGCTACAAGTAATTCTCCAATGGGACCTTATCAATATGGAGGCGTGATTATCGACAACGATCATTGTGACCCGGGAAACTGGAATAATCATGGTTCTTTAGTTGAATTTAAAGATCAGTGGTATATTTTTTACCACCGTTCCACCCATGGTAGTTATACCATGCGAAAAGCATGTATTGAGCCCATTTTTTTTAATGAAGATGGTAGTATTACTGAAGTGGAAATGACTTCGCAAGGGGCAGCAGGTCCATTGGATCCTCTAAAAGAGATTGGTGCAGAACGTGCATGCTTGATGAACGGAAATGTTCGGATTCAGGCATATTCACCGAATGAAGAAGAGCTTGGTGGAATTCAAAACGGAGACAATGCAGGATACAAGTATATCAATTTTGACAAGGATGTTAGTCGAGTTGACATTCGCGTTGCTCCGGGAGAAAAACCAGGAAAAATTGATATTGGTGTTGATAATATTTGGGGACCGTCAATCGGATCGATTGAAATACCAGGTGGTGGCGATTTAAAAAAATGGAATACTTTTTCATGTGATATTATCCCGGTAACTGGAACAAGAGCTGTCTGGCTTCGATTTAGAGGCGAAGGAGAAGATATCTTTCATGTAGATAGTTTTCAATTTAAATAAACAATAAATGCGATGAAACTCACTACAATGGGAACAAATAATTTACGAAGTTTTATTACGGCATATTTAATAGTATTATGTTTTGCTGCTATTGGGAAACAAAATTTCAAAGAGAAACAGATATATAAGTTAACAACCAACGAAATAGCTAAAGAACCAATAAACCCGCTACTTTATGGCAATTTTATAGAACTTGGCTACGGTATCCAGGTAGAACCTATGTGGAGCGAGATGTTCTTCAATCGCAGTTTTGAGCCTTTTGAAACATACCGGGTGATTAACAAGTTATGGTACGATCTGTATTATGATGAAAAAGATCTTTCAAAAGGTTATGAAACAGATTGGAGCAAGTTCGATTGGTATCATAGCGGTTATGACCATAACGCATGGTTTGCAGCACCAGGTGATCCTGGCCAGCCATATATAATTGAGGATTCCTCCTCATTTATCATTCATCAAACATCCCAACGCAATATCAGGCTTCAGGAAGTTAATGGAGGCTCTGGTCATGGTGTTCAGTGTTTGAAAGTCATTAATAATGAGAAAAGCAGGATGGGAGCATTGGCGCAAGAAGGAAAATTTATGCGAAAAGGTGTTGATTATGAATTTCGGGGGATGATAAAATCACTGGATGGACCAATAAAAGCCGAAATTCGAATGTATCCGCAAGGTAAATGGGATAACCCTTTTATTTCAATTCCTTTTGAAATCAAAAGTGAAGATTTTGATGAAATTAGGATGAAGATCCCAAATCCATCATATGATGGTTATGCGACATTTAGTCTATGGATCCCAGCTCAGTCTTCTATCGTTGTAGATGACTTTTCGATGAAGCCAAGAGATTCATATTATGGTTGGCGGCAAGAGGTGGTTGATGTGTTCAAAGAGTTAAATCCTTCAATTGTTAGGTTTCCTGGGGGATGTTTTGCTTCATTTTATGATTGGCGTGATGGAATTGGTCCATATTCCGATCGTAAACCAAAGCCGTCCTACTTTTGGGGCGGTCAGAATTATAATGATGTTGGAACTGCAGAGTATGCTATGTTGTGTAAAGCTGCAGGTGCCCAAATGCAGATGTGCGTCAATGTATATCACCCATCAAAAAGAAGATATGAAGTTGATTTTCCTGAATGGCAAAGTCCTATTGATGGTGATTTCCCAGAGTTTATGAGTTTATCCCAAGGTGCCAAATCTGCAGCTGACTGGGTTGCTTATTGTAATTTAAAAGTAGGGGAGCATCCCATGGCTGACTTGCGTGCAGAGCATGGATATCAAGAACCTTTTGGGGTTAAGTATTGGGAATTGGATAATGAAGTCCTTCGTTGGTTTGAAGCTGAAGATTATGCATGGGCTGCAGTAGTTTATTCGAAAGCAATGAAAGAAATTGATCCAAACATTAAAATTGGATTAAGCGCTTATGGTGAAAGATCAGGGTACGATTATCATGAAAAATTAGAAGATATGTTGACTATTGCTGGACCCTATATCGATTTTTTAGCTGACCGTGGAGATGCTGAAGGCATCTCTGAAATGATGTTAAATAAATTGCGCAAATACAATGAAGCAAATGGTACAGCTATAAAATATTGCGATACCGAATGGCTGGCTTATAATACTGATGTTAAACGCGATGCATATAATTTGGCGGAGCGTGAAGGTGGATCAACTAAGTCTTTTGCTTTTAGCAAATGGTATTATGCATTAAATCTTTTAAAGAATTTCATGTCTTTTCAACGGTTAGGAGATGATATGTTATTCGTAAATTTCAATAACCTGGCAAACACACATAGTCAATGTGCTATGGATACGCCAAAGGACGGAGCCTACTTAACTGCATCGGGAAAAGCACTTCAATTTCTGTCAAAGAGTAAGGCCGCTTGGGTAGTTGAAATAGAAAATTATCAGCCAAAGATGGTGGAAGATTTTCAGGTTCAGGCAGCTTGGGATAGAAAGCGCGAAAAGATGGTATTGTATGTATGCAATCGTACTGCAGAGAATACAACAGCAACCTTCGATATTTCAAATCTGAAAGTAGTTTTTAAGAATGCAAACACCACTCGTTTACTTGGCGAAAATAGGCTGGTTATGAATACGCTTGAGAGTCCAAAAACAATCGAAGAGTTTGTTGAAAGTCGTAAAATACAAATGAAGAAAGGATTAGTTGAAGTGAAATCGCCTGCATGGTCATTTACAGAGGTTGTGCTCGATTAGTAAATTTCCTACGTCTCATGGGATAATTGCGATCGAACATAGAAAGCAGGCTGATGGAAAAATAAAAACAGTTTGTAATTAGCCGACGAAGTTAGAATCGTTCGAAATAATAAAAACTAGATCAAGACGGTATGCTGAAATGATTCAACAGAAGCATAGCAGTAACAACAATCAATATGAGCAATAACAAAATATTAATCGTTTTATTTACATTTCTTGTCTCTTTTGATATGTCATGTAAATCTAATCCGGAATCGATAGTAAAACCGGAATCTGAGACGGAGACAGAAGAAAAAGCAAATCAGGATTATTTTGAATATTCCAATCCGCAACTTTATAACTCCATTGATGACGGAAATATGTTTCGTGATCCATGTATAATAAAAGAAGGGGATACATATTATTTGACAGGCACAAGATGGCCGCATTTCGAAGAATGGGGGGTGGTTAATGGAACAGCAATTTATGCTTCTGAAGATTTGAAAACATGGCGATTGGTTTGCAATCCAGTAACGCGACCTGAGGCAAATGGTTTGGAATGGTGGAAATATTATTTCTGGGCACCGGAAATGTTTGTCGATAATGATAAGTATTATTACACTGTAAATTGTAGTCAGAATGGACCTGGTGGACAACTCCAGGAAGTTGCTTTGTTCGTCGCCGATCAAATCGAAGGCCCCTATACTCCTATTAGCGTTGATAAATCAATTATTGTTGGTAATGACGCTCATATTTTCAAGGACACAGATGGAAAAACATATATGTTTATTTCAGGGATAACAGGCTTTGAGATTGATCTTATGACAGGAAAAATTATTGGAGATGTTTTTGAATGTGTGAAGCCAACCTCTGATCAGGGAGAATGGACAAGCGCTTCTGCAACGGGTTTTGAGGGCCCCTATGTAATGTTGAGAGATGGGATTTACTACCTCTTTTTCTCAACATGGGCACGAGGCTACGAAATTGGTTATGCTACTGCCACTAATATAAAAGGTCCGTGGACAATGAATTCCGATCCAATCTATGGTTCGATGAACGAAGCAGCTTGTGCGCGAACTGGAACAACGTATGAATCGGGTTATTATGAGAATGATTTTGTAGAATCCGGGCACAATACAGTGTTCTCAGGCCCCGATGGACGTGATTGGATTGTGGCTCACGTTTTTGCACAACCGTTCACCGGAGGTTACTTGGAAAACCATGTTGAAATGGCTTTTGATCCGATTGAGTTCAGGGCCGGAAAGATAGTGGTTTTCGATGGTTCGCGTGAGGTAAAGGGGCCAACACTTGGGATTAAGCGAATACTAATAGAAAATTAGTAAAAATAATCATGTTAGAAACCATTCTTAAAAGCGATAACTCTATATGGTTTTAAGAAATAATTATAAAACACATTAGAATGAAAAGACTATTTTTTATTGCAATAGCTTTATGTATAGCAGCCAATGGCATTTCTTGTAAAAATGAGGTTGTAATTGAAGAAAAACCTGGTCCGGATCCTAACACAGAAGTTGATCCACCATTGGATGAGGAAGGTGGCCCTGTATCTGCTATGGGCGATTTTTTGGTTGCTACTGATGATCTGGGCCGAAGTCTTCCAAGCTTTGAAGAAGTAGGAGACGAGAAGAAAGATCGTTTTATTGGACTCTTTTATTGGCTCTGGCATACACCTATTCGGTATGATCGTTCAGAAGATTTTAACGTTACTGAGGAGCTTCAGAAAAACCCGACTCGTACACAATGGCTTTTCGCTGATTACTATTGGGCTGAACCGGAACTTGGATATTATTCTTCGTTGGATGAATTTGTGATGCGAAAACACCTTGCTCTTTTCAGTTTGGTCGGAATCGATTTTTTATATCTGGATTTTACCAATGCGATTATAAATAATCCAGAATTAAGATCTTTCCTAAAAGTAATGAAGGAAATGGAAGCAGATGGATATAATTTACCGAAGATTGTTCCTTTTTTCAATCACGATCCACAACCCAAAATCGAAGAATTCTATACTGATTTTTATCTGAATCCTGAATACCGAAAACATATGTTCTATTATGAGGGAAAACCATTGGTTCTTTCTCCTGAAAAACATAAAACGAATTGGCAGATAAATAATTCCTTTACATGGCGTGCGATGTGGGCAACTTTTGAAGCGAACTCAGAAAACGAAGGTAAATGGCGCTTTTTTGATCAGGTGCCAATGAGTCCTGCTTTTTGGAATGGTAGATTGGAACAAATAGTCGTAGCTCCCTCGTTTGGCGGACCAATTTGGGATGTCCCTCAATATGGATCAAAAAGTTCGACTACGTCACATACGCCAACCTATAATCAGTACTGGCTGACTGAAGATACAGGAAAGGGACTATTCTTTGAGGAGCAATGGAACGAAGCACATCGAATCGGAGCAAAGATACTTTGTATTACCGGTTGGAATGAGTGGAAAGCTGGTGCATGGTACTGTAGTCCCGAATTGGCAGCAGCCAACTTTCCGATGCAAAATCGGATACTGAAGGAAGGTGAGTCGTATTTTGTAGATGAATTTAACGAAGAGTTTAATCGTGACCTTGAACCACAATTGGGTGGATATACAGATAACTATTTTTATCAGATGGCAGCTAACATCCGTCTTTACAAAGGGATGAAGCCAATGCCGGAAGTTTCAGAACCGAAAAAGGTTAGTATTGATGGATTATTTGACGAATGGTCAGATGTTAGTCCTATTTTCCAAGATTTTAAAAATGATACAAAATCAAGGGGGGCACAATCGGTATTTTCTCACATTTATTATTCAAATAATACAGGAAGAAATGATATTATTGAAAGCAGGGTGACTTATGATAGTGAGTTTGTCTATTTTTATGTTAAAACTGCTAATCAACTCACTTCATATGAAGACAAGAACTGGATGTTACTTTATATTGATTCAGATAGAGATAAAAGTACTGGTTGGGAGGGATATGATTACGTAATAAATTTAGATTCAGAATCATCCACGAAAACATCCTTGCACAAGAGAGAAAATAATAGTTGGAAAAAAATTGCAGATTGTAACTATTCCTATGCAGGAAATGAACTGGAAGTAGCAATACCATTGTCTTTAATTAAACAAAATGACGAACCAGATTTATATTTTCATTGGATAGATAATATTCAAGAAATCGACGATATACACGAATTCTTTGTAAATGGAGATTCTGCACCAGAGAGAAGGTATAATTATTACTATAAATCAAAGTAGCTAGTGCAACTAATTTTGTTCTCTATTCTTTCATTTTTGGTATTGAATATGGAATGATTTAAATCAGTTGGTATCCTTGATAAAAGAAGTTTAAGTGAGAAAATAATGCACTTTCACTAATTAACTAAGCGGTGAATCTGAAATTGTTTTTTGTTGATTTGGGATGTCTCAATATTCCTAAATAATCGAGGAGGTTTTTCTTGCTTAAACAGATAGGAGCACAAATTGGATCAATCTAGCAATAGATGAAAATTTAGATTTTTAATAGTAAAAATTAAATTATGTAATTATGAAGAGAAAGCTATCATTAATAATGATATTCTTGGTTTTTAGAAGCATGGTGTATGCTCAGGTTGATACGTACACGAATCCTGTAATTCGAGGGTTTAATCCTGATCCAAGTATCTGTCGGGTTGGTGAAGATTATTATGCTATTTCAAGTACTTCGTATATCTATCCTGGAATCCCTATATACCACAGCAGGGATTTAGTTCATTGGAAAATGATAGGACATTGTTTAACACGGCCTGAACACTATCTTCTTGATAAGAACAACAATAGACCTGAGATTTATGCAGGTACATTAAGATATCATAATGGCATTTTTTATATGATTACGACAGATGTATCGGGAGGCGGTAATTTTTATATTACAGCATCTAATCCGGAAGGGCCGTGGAGTGATCCGGTTTTGGTTGATCGTCCGGTTTTTGACCCCAGTTTGTTTTTTGATGACGACGGGAGAGTATACTATACTCGTAGAGGCGAATTTGCCGATAAGGATATCGTTCAAGCTGAGATCGATATAAAAACCGGTAAGTTATTAACTCCTTTAAAAAGTATATCTAAAGGTCTGGTTGGAGACGATACCGAAGGCCCTCATCTTTTTAAACGGGATGGTTGGTACTATTTGACCATGGGTGAAGGCGGTTCTCGTTATTTACATATGCAATCTATAGCCCGTAGCAAGAACCCTTGGGGACCCTTTGAAAAATGTCCACATAATCCTGTAATTTCGCAGCATAACGGATGGTGGCATCATACCGCTGCTCTGGGGCATGCTGATTTCATTGACGATCATCTGGGAAATTCCTGGGCGGTCTGTTTGGGGCAGAGAAAAGCTGGATATATGGATTTTTCAGTGATTGGACGCGAAACATTTCTAATGCCGGTTGAGTGGAAAGATGGATGGCCATATGTAGAAGAGGCTGCACTAACCAAACTCGAAGTACATACAAAAACTTTACCAGTATACCTTTGGCCAGAGGAGCCAGTGCGCGAAGAATTTGATTCTTCGAGACTGGCTTTGAAATGGAATCTGATGGCGTATCCATTCGAAAAGTTGTATTCACTTAGTGAGCGACCAGGGTATTTAAGGTTGTTAGGCACCAAGGAACCATTAATGCAGAGCCAACAAGTTGCATTTGTAGGGATCAGACAAACTGAGTTGGCCGGTGAAATTGTCACCAGCATGGAGTTTGAACCTACAGCTGATAATGAAGAAGCTGGAGTTGCTGTATACCAAAGTCCTGAATGTAAGTATTTGGTATTTTCAACACTCAGGAATGATAAAAACGTGGTTTGCATGCGTAAAATAGTTGGAGATATGGTCGAAGAATCCGACGGAATTGTCGTTGACAGTTCAAGCATATTGCTTAAAGTGGTCTTTAATCCGGATAGATATGTATTTTGGTTTTCTGATGATGGCAATCAATGGGAAAAACTTGGAAGCGGATTAACAAATTTAGTTTCGACAGACGTTGCTCGTTCCTTTGGAGGCATCTTTTTAGGATTATATGCTTCTGGAAATGGAGAGAAATGCAAGAATCCGGCTGATTTTGACTGGTTTGATAGTAATATGCGGGAAATTCGATTTAACGATTAGAAATTCTGACAGCAAATACATTACCAATGGGACTTTATCAATATCAAGGTGTAATTTTCGGATACTGGCTTTCTCATAAAATGAAGAAGAATCGGGAAAGAGCACGAATAGTTATTATCTTAAGAACAAAACGGTCTGGTAAATAAATAGGAGATATACACTATGAAAATATTTGGACTTTTGTTTTTCTTCGTGTTGTTACTCTTTTTTTCTGCCGGAGCGCAAAAGGTCATTCCTCTTTACGAGCGCTCAATTCCGGGAGAAAAAGAATATGAAAACAAAGAATACGATGAAAACGGGATATTTTTTGCTGTTTCAAAACCGGATCTTACCATTTATTTACCACAGGATGAAAACAACGGGAAAACTGCTGTTGTAATTTGTCCCGGTGGAGGGTATCAGGCAGTTTGTGCCAGTTACGAGGGCCACAAAATAGCGAAGCAGATGAATAAGAAAGGGGTGGCTGCTTTTGTGTTGAAATAATTCAGTAATTTAAATTATTGTAAAATATATGTTGATATCTAGAGTTTTACTGCCAATCCTTGATTTCCCAATGTCATTCATTTTTTTATCAAGTTATGCTCCAATTTAATGAAGTATTAATTATTTCTGATTCAGGATGCTTTGTTTTTGGAAAAGCTGTTCTTTTGTTGAATAATTACTTTGTTCAACCAGTTTTTCTTTTTTGGCTAGTACAAACATACTGGAGCTTCATAATGAAAAATGCAACAACCTTCAAAAAGCACTTCTTGGTGTAAAATAGCTCATTTCTTATTCAAGTTTATATTTTTGTATGAAATAATGCTTGTAGGTGCAATCAATCAATGTAAATAATCAGAAGGAATTGGTTCGAAAGCTTAAAAAGGGTGACATAAATGCTTTCAACGATTTTTTTTATGAGTATAGCTCTAAGCTGTATCATTTTGCATATGGTTACTTAAAATCTAAAGAAGAGTCGGAAGAGTTGGTCCAGGAGGTTTTCTTTAAAATTTGGGAAAAAAGAAATGACATAAAAGAAGAATACCAGTTCAGTTCATATCTTTTCTCAATAGCTTTCAATTACATAAAAAAATATTTTCGATCTAAAGCCTTGCTAAACAGGTATTTTGAGCTTTCACCATTAAGTGAGGACGAACGTATAGTTGAAGAAGATGTAAATTACTCATCCCTAAAAGAACTGATCGATACTTACGTTGATAAAATGCCTCCAAAACGGCGAACAGTTTTTATTAAAAGTCGTTTCGAGGGGAAAAATGCTAAGGATATTTCCAAGGAAATGGAAATAAGTCAAAGCACGGTGGAAAACCACCTTAGTCAGGCTCTTAAGTTCCTCCGGGAACAATTAAAAGATGAGAACCTGGCATTGCTACTTTACTTCTGTCTATTTATTCAATAAAATATTATCCCCATACTAGGTGTAAATCCTGAATTGTGGATATACATTACAAATACCTTTTCTGTAGCAATGGAAAATTTCGAGAAAGATAGGATAAGAAAATATTTTAGTGATCCTTCAAACAAGGATGAAGATTTCATTTCGGCTTCTTTTTATAAAAAAGAAAATGAAAATGAGTTGGAAGAAATTGCCAGGGATCAGTGGCAAAAAACTAAACGAACCCAAGTTGAATTGCAGCATGTTCTAAATGACATTCACTTTAAAATAAATACAACACGAAAAGATAATTCTGTAACGAAAAGAATATTGTCTATTTACACTCGTGTGGCTGCTGTTTTTCTGATTCCAATACTTCTTGCTGGGATATACTTTTACTCTCAACAAATGGTTTCAAACCAATCTTTTGCAGAGATTAGGGCACCGAAAGGCTCACGGGTTCAATTTACGTTACCAGATGGATCAAAAGGTTATCTGAATAGTAAGTCAGTGTTGAAGTATGGAAATGGATTCAATAACGACAGAACCCTGTACCTGAAAGGTGAGGCATACCTAGAGGTGAAAAAGGATAAAAAACATCCGTTTACAGTTAATACAAAACACACTAACGTAATAGTTACTGGAACAAGTTTTGATATCTGTGCCTATGAAGAGGATGATGATATTATGGTGACCCTGGAGGAAGGTAGTGTGCAGGTATTAAATAAATTGACAAACAAGATTGCGTCATTGTCTCCGGGCTACCAAAGCCTTGTAGATAGTCGAAGTGGGGACATGCAAATAAACCAGGTTGATACAAAACTATATACTTCCTGGAAAGAAGAGATTCTTCGATTTGACGAGACCCCCTTTTATGAAGTTGTGAAGAAAATGGAAAGATGGTATGGGGTGAAAATCATTGTAGATGACCAATTAAAAGTATCTGGTAATTATACGCTGACCATCAAAACGGAAAGTTTGAGAGAACTATTCCAACTACTGTCAATTACCACACCCATGAAATATAAAATTGAAAATGATACAGTTTATGTATATCCACGATGAATAATGTAAAATAAAAAAAGAGGAAAAGTGCTCGCAACACTTTACCTCTTCAAATAACCCTTATAAGGGCAATTTTTAACTTAGTAATGCAAACTTATGAAAAAAAAATTGATGTGTAACTATGACTGGAGATGTTATGTTCCGTCGCATTTTATTCGTATTATGAAACTAACGAGCTTACTCTTGCTAATCACTTTTATAAGCGTAAATGCAAGCGTTTATTCGCAGTCGGCAAAAATGGATTTGAAAGTAGAAAATACTACCGTAAAAGATGTGCTGCGAAAAATTGAAGACCAAACTGAGTATTTCTTCATGTACAACGATAAAAAGGTTGATGTACAGCGTAAAGTATCTCTTGATATCGATCAAAAAAATATCGATGAAGTTTTAAATACGCTTTTTAAGAATACAAATACCAGGTTTGTAATAAGTGACCGACAAGTAGTTATCTATACTGATAATGAAAATGTAAACAATGGTACTAGTTCTTGGTACCAACTTCCATCTGAAATAGTAGTAACTGGTAAAGTGAAAGATGCCGCAGGAGTTCCTCTTCCCGGAGTTACTGTCGTTGTTAAAGGTACAGTAAAAGGCACTATTACTGACGGAGATGGAAATTATACACTGCCTAATATTTCCTCGAATTCAATTCTGATTTTTTCATTTGTTGGGATGAGCACTCAAGAAGTTCCCGTGGAAGGTAAATCAGTTTTAGATGTTACTCTTGAGGAGGACGCTATAGGAATTGAAGAAGTTGTAGCTATTGGATATGGAACCCAAAGGAAAGCTGACCTTACTGGTGCAGTAACACGGGTTAACAACGATTTATTTGAGAACTCAGTAAAAACAAGTATGGCCGAAGGCTTGCAAGGCTTAGCTGCAGGTGTTCAGGTTACTTCATCTTCTTCACAGCCAGGTGGAGGCGTTAACATTCGTATTCGCGGTATTTCTTCAATTAATGCCAGCTCTCAACCACTTTATGTAATTGATGGAGTTGCAATTGACAACACTGGTGAAGATGTATCGGTTGGCGATGGTCCAGGTATCGACCCTTTAGCTTCAATAAATCCTGATGATATTGAGTCTATTGACATTTTGAAAGATGCATCTGCTACTGCGATATACGGATCAAGGGGTTCGAATGGAGTTGTGTTAGTAACAACAAAAAGAGGTCAGGAAGGAAAAGCCAAGATTTCTGTAAACATTTCTTCCGGTATTCAGCAAGTAACAAAAAAACTGGATGTAATGAATGCTCAGGAATATTTGACAATGGTGAACAAAGCATTGTTAAATGACTACGATGGAGATACTTTAGCCGTATTAGAAGATTATCCGAGCAGATTCGTTAGCGAGGGATACATCGATTCTGCACAAACAGTAAACTGGCAGGATGAAATCTTCAGGACATCCATGTTTCAAAACGCAAATGTTTCTTTATCCGGTGGTGAAAATGGAACAGTGTATTATTTCTCAGTTGGAAACACGATAAATAATGGGGTCATCCGCAATTCAAAATATGAAAGGACTTCATTACGGCTAAACCTAAGCAAAAAAGTAAATAAGAAAATTGAAATAGGACAAAACCTAAGCTTTAGCTATGTAAATGCAGATGTAGTTCGCACTGAGGGAGAAAGCATGAACCAACCTGCTGCAAGTGTTATTTACTCAGCTCTTAGATACAGTCCGGTAAAAGGGGACTCATATGATGAAAGTGGAGAATTTCTGGGTGACCCGGAAAATGTTAATGTAGATAACCCTTTTTCATTGATTTATAAAGTTACTAATGTAGAAGAGAGACAACGCTTAAATGGTAATATTTATTTCCAATACAAACCTATAAAGAATTTGACCATTAAAGAACTTGCAGGCTATGATTTTTCAAATAGTCGAACAAGCCTTTACTCCCCTCGTGAAACCAGAAATGGGTATTTAAACAATGGTATTGCCAAGGTTGGCATTGCCCAAAACAAAAAGTTTTCCAGTATAACATCAGTCCAATATAACCCAAAAATCGGTGATGGGCATTCTTTAAATGTGTTGGGTGTTTATGAGATAAATAAATACCAAACCTACTGGTTGAAGAATCAAGTTACAAACTTCTTTAGCGATGTTTTCCGCGAGAACAACTTGATTACAGGTCTTACTCCAAGTGCACCCGATAACCAAAAATATGACCGGGCATTGATTTCTTACCTTTCTCGTGCTAATTACTCGTATAAAGGGAAATATCTTCTTACAGCTTCGGGGCGTTATGATGGTTCTTCTAAACTTACAGATAACCGCTGGGCCTTCTTTCCATCAGCTTCTTTGGCATGGAGAATATCCGAAGAGTCGTTTTTGAAAGATGTAAACGATATTTCAAATCTAAAACTAAGGGCCAGTTACGGAGTTGCTGGTAATGACCAGATTAACCAGTATGCAACCATAGCCACCTACAACCCTGATTTTTATACTTTCGGAGATGGATACGGTTCTGCGAATGTTGGTATGCATGTGGGAGCGATGCACAACCCTGACCTGAGATGGGAGATAAAAAAACAACTTAACTTTGGATTGGACTTTGGATTGTTTGGTGGTCGTTTGAATGGAACAGTAGAATATTATAATGACCGCACAGAAGACTTACTTTATAAAAAACAGATTCCTACCAGTTCAGGATTTAACACAATCTGGGTTAATTTAGGAACTATTGAAAATACAGGTATTGAACTTTCTTTATCTTCTTACAACATAAATAAGACGAATTTTAAATGGAGATCAAGTTTCAACCTGTCACTTCCTAGCAATAAAGTATTGGATCTTGGTGGAAATCAAACAGTACAAGCCGGTATGTCAACCCTAAGCATTTTGAACTCTCAACTGTTGGAAGTAGGTGAACCTTTGGGACAATTCTGGGGATATATTATTGATGGCATTGCGAAACCGGAAGTTCTTGATCCTGAAAGCGGTGAAGTAATTAGGCCTGCGGATGATGTAACATTAACTTACAGCGGTACCAATTTTGGAGATTATTTGAGAAAAGATATAAGTGGCCCGGATGGAGAACCTGATGGTATTATAAACGATTTTGACAAAGTTATTCTTGGTAATGCCTTTCCTAAATTTTACGGGAGTATTTCAAATACATTTTCGTACAAGAACCTTGAATTGTCATTTCTTTTCACAGGGACTTATGGCAACGATATCATGAATGTTAACAAGGCTCAAATTGAATGGTCAAAAATGGTTTCCAACCAATTGGCAACAACCCTGGAAGCATATGATCCGATAACTAATCCGGAAGGTACTCTTCGCATGGTGCGTTTAACTACGCATGGCCCAAGGGGCGAAGATACTGATACTCGTATGATAGAAGATGGTTCATACTTGCGTCTTGAAAATATTAAACTTAGTTATGGAATTCCATCATTAAAAAAGATTGGAATTAAAAACGCAGTTGTTTCCCTGAGTGCAAGTAATTTATTTGTTATTACAAACTATTCAGGTTTTGATCCTGAAGTTGATGCAAACTCAAATGGCGCATTGCGGTTTGGGCATGACCATTTTGGATATCCCAAAAACAGAAATTTCATATTGGGATTACGATTCGACCTTTAATCTTAAAAATACAATATCATGAAAAATATAAAATTCATATACTTATTTATTAGTGGCATACTGCTGTTTGGATGTCACGATATTCTTGATGTTACACCATATTCTACCTTAACGGCTGATTCATTTTACCAAAGCGCAACAGACCTGGAAATTGCAGTTACTGGTGTGTATGATGTATTGGGCGATAAAGGTTCGGGCTATTATAACAAGGAATTATTAAACCTTACTGTTTTGTTGTCTGATGAAGCTCACAGTACGAGACAAAATGAAAGAGCAATCTCTGAATTTAACCTGGCTGCAGATAACAAGTTTGTTCAGAAACCATGGGAAGGATGTTATTTGCTTATTAACAGGGCAAATAGTGTAGTTGATGCCGGGGAAAAGATGGATGAATCGATAATTGATCTTGATGTCAGGGACAGGTATCTTGGCGAAGTAAAATTCTTAAGAGCATTAAGTTATTTTCATCTGGTTAGGTTATGGAATGAAATTCCACTAAAAAAACATGCGACCAGTTCTATTGAGGATGTTAATGTCCCCTTATCCGGCCCTCAGGATGTATACGATTTTATTGTTGAAGATCTTGAGTTTGCAGTGAATGCATTGCCTGTACATTTTGGAGGCAATGATCTTGGCCGAGCTGATCAGGCCGCAGCAAAAGCACTTCTGGCAAAGGTATATTTAACCATGGCCGGATATCCGCTAAAACAAACTGACAAATACGAACTGGCACGAGATCTTGCTAAAGACTTGATTGACAATCGGGACACCTATGGACTTGGTCTTTGGTCTTACTACGGGGATGCCTTTGAAATACCTAATGATAACGGCAAAGAAGATATTTTTGATGTTCAATACAGTTCAACAATTGGTGTTGCTACTCAGTTTGAAGGAAATAAGTTGCATAAAGATGTATATCAACTTGTTGTCTATTCTCCATCAACATATCTAAAGAAGCAGTTTGAAACTGGAGATGCTAGAGAACCTTTTATAGGGACAAACATTACTGTTAACGGAACAATCTATAAAGAAAATAATAAGAAACTAATGTTCCTAAAATGGGTTGATAAAGAAATCCTTATAGATTCAAAGCGTAATACCCAGGTGAGTGATCAGGACTTCAAAGTCATCCGTTTTGCTGAAGTTTATTTAATTGCGGCAGAAGCTGAAAATGAAATTAATAGCGGGCCTACAGCAGATGCCTACCAATGGGTTAATACAATCAGGGCAAGGGCAAGAATGGATTCTGATGGTAACGTTGCAGATGGAGTTGTACCTGATTTAGCCGATTTAGATCAGGATAGTTTCAGGGCTGCTGTTTTAAAAGAAAGATTCCTGGAGTTACATTGCGAAGGTACACGGTGGTACGACCTAGTGCGAACTGAAACTGTTACCGAGCAAATTGAAGCGGCAGAAGCGGCAAAATCCAATGAGAATTTTGGCGTTCCAACAGACGTTTTCTTGCCGATACCATATGATGAGTACTCGAGAAACGAAGCTATAAACTAGCTGAAGAAAACTACATTTTGATACCTGTTAATTGAGTGTGCTTCTTAATTTCTATAGGAATACTATAGACCTAAAAATTAGTTGAGATTAATAAACTGGCACACTCTGTTAACATGGTATCAATCTTAAATTTATTAAACATACTTTTTAAACGGATGTGACGATCGTCGCAAAATTGAAAACAACTTTTCGCTTGATTTTTTAGACAAAATCAAAGTAGAGGTGATTGATATTTAAGTGCTTATGTATCTTAATTGAATAGCAGCACCCGTAACCAGAACCAAACAATCATGAAACAATTATTATTACTCATAATTTTGGTAACCATAGTCCAGTATGGGACTTGTGAAGAAAAGAAGAAAAATCCTGCAGATTACATTAACCCATTTATTGGAGCCAGTACCAGCAATGAAATTGGAGGAAGTACCCATGGGTTGGGAAAAACCTTCCCCGGTGCGACGACCCCTTTCGGCATGATACAATTAAGCCCGGATACTCGCACGGGTGATGACACCGGCCCGGGTTATTCATGGCACCATAACACTATTGAAGGATTTAGCTTTGTCCATATGAGCGGTATTGGCTGGTTCGGCGAATTTGGAAACTTTTTGGTGATGCCAACAACTGGAGAACTGAAAACCTCAAAAGGGAATGATGAAAATCCTGAATCCGGTTATCGATCCCGTTTTTCCCACGATACAGAAGAGGCGAAAGCAGGTTATTACGCTGTCACTTTAGATGATTATAATATTAGGACGGAACTGGCTGCTGCGCCTAAAGCAGGGATCATCCGTTTTACATATCCTAAGAATAAACAATCACGGATACAGATTGACCTTTCCCGCAGAATTGGTGGAACCTCAACAAAACAATTTGTTGAAGTTGTGGACAACCATACCATCCGTGGATGGATGAAATGCCCGCCAGAAGGTGGTGGCTGGGGAAATGGTGCCGGAAAAGTTGACTACGTCATTTATTTCTATTGTCAATTCTCTAAGCCCTTATCCAATTCAGGGATTTGGAGTGTGGACATACCTGATGACTGGACACGGTTGCGCAAAGAAGTGGCTGGAAAGGAATACCAGGACCTTGTTGCCAAAGCAAAGGTTGAGAGAGGAATTAAAGCGAAAGAAGGTGAGCATTTAGGATTTTTCATCGATTTTGAGACTGGGGATAAAGAAGAAGTCCTTTTAAAATGCGGTATTTCTTTTGTAAGCATGGACGGTGCACAAAAAAATCTGGAAAACGATATCCCCCATTGGAATTTCGATAAAACCAAAAAGCAAGCGTTTGACAGCTGGTCAAAAGCTTTGGAGAATATTCATATTGAAGGTGGCACAGAAAGGGACAAAATAATTTTTAGTACTGCACTTTATCATTCATCGATCGACCCAAGGGTAATAAACGATGTTGATGGGAACTATATCGGCATCGACAAGAAAGTGCACAAATTAGGAGACCTCAATTTCCAATACCGCACCATCTTTAGTGGCTGGGACGTATTTAGGAGCCAGTTCCCTCTAATGACTATCATCAACCCGGAACTGGTCAACGACGAAATCAACTCATTGGTACGAATGGCAGAAGTCAGTGGCCGGGAATACTTTCCCCGGTGGGAAATTATGAACTCGTATTCCGGTTGTATGCTGGGAAATCCGGCAGTGCCTGTTTTGGTTGATGCCTGGCAAAAGGGTATTCGAAATTATGACATTGAGAAAGCCTATGAATATGCAAAGAACAGTGTTGAGATATTTGGTAACGGGGAAAAAGGCTACACTTCAAAATCTTCAAAAAACAGAAAAATAGCCTCCATCTCACATACTCTTGAATATGCTTACACTGACTGGTGTGTTGGGCAGCTGGCAGAAATGTTGGGCAAAAAAGAAGATGCAAAAATCTATAAAGAGAAAGGACAGAATTATAAAAACATTTGGAACGAGGATGTGAGGTGGTTTCGTGGACGTGAAGAAGACGGATTATGGATGAAATGGAAAGGGAAATTGCAACATGGACAAGGATCCAAGGAAAGCAACCCTTACCAACAGGGATGGTTTGTTCCTCATGACATTAAGGGGTTACAGACTTTAATGGGGCCTGAGTATTTTGAACAGGAACTGCTTACATTCTTCGACAGTGTCCCGGATAACTTTATGTGGAACAATTATTACAACCATGCCAATGAGCCGGTTCACCATGTTCCTTTTTTATTCAATGTAATTAGGAAGCCATGGCTAACCCAGAAATGGACCCGAAAAATTTGTGAAAAAGCCTATGGCCCAGATGTGCTTGGTTTAGTTGGAAACGAAGATGTTGGGCAAATGTCCGCATGGTACATCCTTTCATCAATAGGGTTTCATCCTATTTGCCAGGGAGATGGGGTATACCAGATTACCAGCCCTGTTTTTGACAAAGTGGAAATTAAACTGGACAAGAATTATTACAGTGGTAAGAAATTCACGGTTATTGCAAATAACAATTCAAAAGAGAACATCTATATCCAGTCGGCGAAGTTAAATGGGAAAGCATTGGATCGCTGCTGGATAAGCCACCAGGAAATTGTATCGGGCGGGACACTGGAGTTTGAGATGGGGCCTGAGCCAAATAAATCCTGGGGAATTGAATAATAATCTAATAATATTAAGATGAAAAAAATATTTTTTGTTTTTGTAGTTTTTGCCTTTGCTTTTTCTTCTCATGCAAAAGATTTGAAGCATGAAAGCCAAACAAAAAGTGAAGAGGGAAATCCTCTTTCAAGTTCTTTATCAAAAAAGAAGGGAAGGCCAAACATTATATTTCTTTTTGCTGATGACCAGCGAGAGGATGCTATTGGAGCAAGTGGGAACCCATATATATCAACACCTAACCTTGACAAGTTGGCAAGCGAAGGGTGCTATTTCAGAAATAATTACTGTGCAGGATCTTATACAGGGGCTGTTTGTGTTGCCAGCCGGGCCATGCTAATGACTGGTATGCATTGGACACATATGAAGTCCGAAGGGGGAATGAACAATTGCACTTTTTTCCCTGAACTTCTTGCAGACAAGGGGTACCAAACATTTATTACCGGTAAGTGGCACAATAAAAGTGAAACCCTGAAACGGGCTTTTCAATCCGGCAAATCTGTGTTCCTGGGAGGTATGAACAAGCACACGGAAGTGCAAGTGTGTGATTTAACCACCGATGATCAATTAGTCAACGAACGAATGGAATCCACCAGTTTTTCAACTGAACTTTTTGCCAACGAAGCAATTAATTACATAAACAATGCTTCTCAAAAAGACCCGTTCTTTTTGTATGTAGCCTTTAGCTCCCCCCACGATCCGCGCAACCCGAGTGAGGAGTACCGCAATATGTACTATGAGAACCGCCCTCCACTTCCAGAAAACTTTCGTACGCTCCACCCTTTCGATAATGGTTTTCTGCAAGGAAGGGATGAAAGCCTGGCACCATGGCCAAGACCAAGAGCGATGATCAGTGACCAGTTGTGCGAGTATTACGGGCTTGTAACTTACCTGGACAAGCAGGTGGGACGTATCCTGGATGCATTGAAAAATTCTCCGTTTGCGGACAATACTTATGTCATATATACAGCTGATCAGGGGCTGGCATTGGGAAGCCACGGACTTATGGGAAAGCAGAATGTTTATGAACAAAGCATGAAGAGCCCATTGATTGTTTGGGGACCGGGTGTGCCCCATGGGAAAAGAATATCTTCTTTCACTTATATCTTTGATTTGTATGCAACCTGCTGCAATGTGGCAAATGTGGATATTCCCGAAGGAGTTGATTCAAAAGACCTGTCGCCAATATGGAACGATGAAAAACCATCGGTAAGGGAATCTGTGTTTTTGCCTTTTCAAGGTTTAATGCGCACGGTAAACGATGGCCGCTGGAAGCTCCACATTTATCCGCCAAGGAACTATACACTTCTGTTTGATTTAGAATCAGATCCGAATGAAACCACCAACCTTGCTACCGATCCGTATTATAAAGACACTATCGAGCGATTAACAAACCTCATGAAAGATTGGCAAGGGAAAGTAGGCGATAAACAACCTTTGTCCGTTGAAGACCCATTGCCAGTAGAAGTTGATTATCATTCGGGGAGATTTTCAGAAGAAAACCGGATTCTGGATGTATGGCAACCACAATGGATTATCGATAAGTATTGGGAAAAAGGTAAAAGCCATATTCAAAAAGTGCCTGGTCATGAAAAAAAATAAATTAAACAACCATCATTAAAAAATTGATAGCAGGATGAAAAGTAAAGTACTTTTATTATTGATAAATATCTTATTACTAATGACCGGATGTGGGCAAGAGGAGAAACAGCCTGTGGATTATATCCATCCCATGATTGGAGCATTTGCCCCAGCTGGCTCAAACCTCAAAGGCAGGGAATGCGGACGCACATTTCCCGGGGCAGCCACTCCTTTTGGATTGGTGCAGTTAAGCCCCGATACATATACCGGAAAAGATAATGGGAACGGGTATTCCTATTTTAATAACACTATTGAAGGTTTTAGTTTTACCCACATGAGTGGGATCGGCTGGTTTGGTGACTTTGGAAACTTTCTGGTCATGCCGACTACCGGGGAACTGAAAACTGCAAAAGGGGATGAAAGTGCACCTGAAAAAGGATACCGCTCACGGTTTTCACACGATTCGGAAATTGCCAAGGCCGGATATTACGCCGTGACGCTTTCAGATTATAACATTCGAACTGAACTTACAGCAGCCCCCCGTTCAGGGATTATCCGTTTTACATATCCCGAAAATAAACTTTCAAGAATCCAGATCGATCTGGCAAGACGTGTGGCAGGGACTTCAACCGAGCAGTATGTTAAGGTTGTTGATGACAACACCATTTGTGGATGGATGAAGTGCCCACCGGAAGGTGGTGGTTGGGGAAACGGCAAAGGCAAAGCGGATTATACCGTATATTTCTGGTGCCAGTTCAGCAAACCGTTGAAAAACTATGGTGTATGGAGTGCGGACATACCGGATGACTGGGTTAGAAAAAGAGATGAAGTAAACGCCGAAGAGTACCAGGCCTTGGTAGCTAATGCTCAGGTCATATACGATCAAAAAGAAACCAAAGGGGAACACCTTGGGTTTTTCACTGAATTTGAAACGACTGATAAGGAACCGGTGATCCTGAAAAGCGGGATATCATTTGTAAGTATTGAAGGGGCAAAAGAAAACCTGGAACATGATATCCCCGACTGGGATTTTGATCAGGTAGTGGCCCAAAACCGTAAGCTTTGGTCAGACGCTATGGCAAATGTAAAAGTTGAAGGTAAAAACGAAGACGATAAGATTAAGTTTTACACGGCAATGTACCGCACAATGATTGATCCCCGCTGCTATTCAGACCTGAACGGGAATTACATTGGAGCTGATAACAAGGTACACCAGGCTGATAGATTTGTATACCGTACTATTTTCAGTGGCTGGGATGTATTCCGTTCCCAGTTTCCGCTGCAAACCATTATTAACCCAGAGATGGTCAACGATGAAATAAACTCCCTCCTGCAAATGGCCGATTTAAGTGGACGTAAATATTTGCCCCGCTGGGAAATTGTAAATTCCTATTCAGGGTGTATGCTTGGTAACCCTGCTGTTCCGGTTATTGTAGATGCCTATGAAAAAGGGATCCGTAATTATGATATTGAAAAAGCCTTTCAATACTGTAAGAATTCGGTAGATACGTTTAGCAACGGAAGCCAGGGGTTTACTTCTGAAAGCCTTTCAAAAACACTGGAATATGCCTACACCGACTGGTGTACAGGACGCTTTGCTGAAAGCCTAGGTAAAAAAGATGTTGCCGATGAATACTACCAGAAAGGACAGGCCTATAAAAATGTGTGGAATGATGAAGTAAAATGGTTCCGGACAAGGATTGACAAAGACAACTGGATGAAATGGAAAGGAAAGACAGCACACGGACAGGGGTGCAAAGAATCAAATCCTTTCCAGCAAGGTTGGTTTGTTCCTCATGACATCTCCGGAATGATCGAATTGATGGGAGAAGAATATTTTACAGAGAAACTCACTGAATTCTTTGAAAATACACCAGACAGCATTCGATGGAACGATTATTACAATCACGCTAATGAACCCGTTCATCATGTACCTTTTATTTTCAATGAAATAGGGAAACCATGGCTAACCCAAAAATGGACCCGGAAAATTTGTAATGATGCTTACGGTACGGATGTTTTCGGCCTTTGTGGAAATGAAGACGTGGGACAAATGTCGGCTTGGTATGTTTTGGCAGCTGCAGGTATTCATCCTATTTGTCCGGGGGATAACAAATACCAGATAACCAGTCCTGTTTTCGACAAGGTTGAAATCAGCCTTGATCAAAACTATTATTCAGGTGCGAAATTTACGGTTCTCGCCGATAACAATTCAGCTGAGAACATTTACATCCAGTCTATGAAACTGAACGGTAAACCTTTAAACCGCTACTGGATCACGCACCAGGAAATCGTTGCAGGAGGAGTACTCGAATTAGAAATGGGACCTAAGCCCAATAGTATTAACTAGTTTACAAACATTACATTATGAAATTTATTTGTATCATAATATTAGTTGCGATTTCATTTCTCAATTCTTTCCCACAGGAATTTCCAACGAAAGAAATGCCGTTAAAAGTAATTGATGCCAATGAATGGGATGGCATGTTTAAAAGAACCAATGGCAGCGGCTGGTATTCAGGGGACGGAATATTCTCGATACCCTTTAATGGAAACGATAATATTGGATCATCTTCAAGCACAAAAACATTTTGGCTTTTTAGTGACTCGCATATTTGTTTCGGAATCGACCCGGTAAGTTACGTGGTGACAGGCGATAAGATGATGAACCATTCGGTTGCAGTCTTACCGGAGAAATCGCTAGGTGTTGTGCCAACTTTTAATGATATGCAATACATATGGGGAGATAAAGGTGACTATACCAAATCAAATATTTTTGGTGAAAGAATGTGGGCCTTGGACGGACTATCGGTTGACGGGAATATTTACATGTTCATGCTTGCAAAAACAGGTGGAACCAATACGGGTATCAACCGTGTGCAAATCCCTATTGTCAATGATATGATTGATTTGCAGAATTATGAAAAAATAGCCACTCCTTTCTTCTATTCTGATAACAATACTGAAATCAGGCTTGGCGCTGCCATAATGGACAATACCTTGGAAGGCGGAGCTTTTTCGCCAGATGGATTTATCTATCAATATGGATTTAGAAGGGCAAATAGTGGTCGTCAACTCATTGTGGCCCGTATTGAAAAAAAGAATTTTGCAAAATCTACTTTCAGCGACTGGCTATTCTGGAATGGAAATGAATGGGTTCAAAATTCAAATACACAATCTTTTGAATCAGCTTTTAATAGTGAAAAGGCACAGTTAGCTGGAGATATGAGCGACAGGTTTAGTGTTACACCAATAAAAACCGGAATTTATGCAAACAAGTATCTTTTAATTTATATGAAAGGTTTATCAGATCCGGTTATTGTATACAGGGTATCTGATTCCCCTGTTGGGCCATGGAGTGATGCAGTTCCATTGTATTCTCCTCTTGATGATATGGAAGCTATGGGAATCGACAGCGTTAATTATTACGGTGCCAAAGCCCATCCTCACCTGTCTGATGAGGGCGAATTACTTGTTTCGTATTGTGCAAATAAAGAGCAAAAAACAATCAAAACGAATGATAAAAACAGGGGGCGTTTTTTCCGGGTTAAGCTGGATGAAAAAGCCCAAAATGCTCCATTATATATTGTTTCAAATTACCACAATGCGACATCGGCGAGTAGTTCTACCTCTGGAAATCCGGCTTCGGCAGCTTTCAATTTCACAAAGAAAGCATCTCAGGTATCAAAATGGCAAAGCGTGGATAGCGATGAAGATGATTGGGTGTCAATTGATCTGGGAACGGACCTTTATATTAGTCAATGGCAGGTAATTAATGCTGGCGCAAAGGAAGAGGGGGCTTCATTACTTAACACCCGCGACTTTAAGTTGCAAAAAAGTGATAATAATAAAACCTGGATTACGGTGGATGAAGTCATAGGAAATACTGATGATGTTACCATGCGGAAAATAAATGAGCAATCTGCCCGGTATTGGAGACTTTATATTACAAAACCATCTCAGGATGGTTCCGGACAAGCCAACATTTATAGTTTCAATTTGTACGGAAGGACGAATCCTGCTGTTTTAACTGGAAGTGGTGTAAAAAAAAACGATTGAATGGAATCCTTAAAATTTTTCCATGTCCGGTAAGAAATTATTTATCGATTGAGAATGCTGAATCGAACAATTCGTATACGATCATTGATATCATGGGCAATTTAATTCATCAGGGTAAAATAGGTCGTTCTTTAAGAATTGATTGCACGAGTTTAAATCCTGGTTATTATACAATTATGCTCGAAAAAAATGATTGTTACCTGACGAACAGATTTATAAAAATATGATTCTAACCGGTATAAAAAGAATGACGTAAACGCTCGCTTGAATTATAGAGATTAAGATGAAAAGAATAATTTTTGTTTTTGTAGTTGTTTCGCTTGCACATTCAGCTCAGGCAGGAAATCTAAAAGTTGGTGGTGATACAAAAGCTTCATCGAATTCTGTAGCTGACGAAAATACGTTGCCAAATATCGTATTTTTCTTTGCTGATGACATGGGCTGGGGAGATGCGCATATTAACAATCCGGAATCACAGGTTACAACACCTAATATCGACAAGCTGGCACAGGAAGGAATGCGTTTTACAGATGCTCATTGTGTTGGTTCGTTGTGTGCCCCGTCAAGGTTCGGTTTGTTGACAGGAAGGAATCCGGTTATCTGGAGAAACTACGTCAATATAGAAGCTGAAGAGTGGAATTGCCTTACCATGCCACAAATGTTGCAAAGACAAGGATATTATACGGCTTGTATCGGAAAATGGCATTTTGGGGTTTTATTTGAAGGAAAAGATGGGAGATGGGGTGCTCCAAATTCGGTTAGTGGCAAATTCCCTGAACCAGTAGACAATTGGATGCTGACTTCAGAAACACGCCTTGGCCCTACTGACCGTGGATTTGATTATTTCTTTGGAACCCCATTACAACCTGGCGGCGGTTGGCATGCTAATATGGAAGGAAATAAGCTGCTTGGCAATCCAGTATTGAGTCCAAACTTGCCGGAAACCGAGGATTTTGATATTCAAAAGTGGATGGGGGCTATCCTTTCAAAATCGAAAGAAAAAATCCAGGAATTATCAAAAGAAGATCAACCATTCTTTCTCTACTTCCCACTAAATTCACCACACAAACCAGTTGTCCCCGATGATCCTTTCATTGACCAATCGGGCATTGGGAAATATGGTGATTATTGCCAACAGGTTGATTGGTGTCTGGGTGAGGTAATGAAAACAATTGATGAAGCGGGAATTCGTGATAACACGATACTTATTTTCACCAGTGATAACGGCTCCTATTATTATCTCAATTCCGTCAATTCAAGTAAGAGTGATAACAATGAACTTTTAGAGAGCCATTATTTTGCAAACGGTCCCTTTAAAAAGGGGAAAGGTCAACCAGAAGAAGGCGGGCATAGAATCCCATATATCATACGCTGGCCTAACCATATTGAAGCAGGAGCTGTTAACGAAACAACCATTTCATTAGGTGACCATTTTGCAACCTTTGCTGCACTGACAGGGTATGAATTAGGCCAGGAAGATGCCATTGATAGCTGGAATATTTTACCCCTTTGGACTGGAGACGAACCTGATCAGAGTTACCCGACCAGGACTTTTTTCCATTTTAATAATAATCCTGAAGTAGATGCGGTAAGGAAAGGAAGTTGGAAAATGATCCCGGAATGTTACAACAAAGTTAAAACTAAGAGTGGAACGGAAATGGTTTTCATACCAGGCCAGCTGTATAACCTGAGTATAGATCCGGGAGAACAAAACAATTTGTGGGATCAGCATCCTGAAGTAGTGAATGAATTGAGCCTGGAACTAGAAAAATACAAGATAAGAAAAAGTAATGCTCCTCATGTGATAACATCAATAGAAGAAAATCAATTGAAAGAGGATTTAAAAATTTTCCCAAATCCGGTTCATGGGCACTTATACATTGAAGGCGTCAGCTTTGCTAGTGATTACTCAATATTTGATAATACCGGACAATTAGTTTTAAAAGGTACAATTGGTAGTGTTCCCAACATTGATTGCACAAACTTAATCACCGGCTATTATACAATTATGCTCAAATCGAATGATCATTACCTGGTGAATAAATTTATAAAATTATGATCCTTATTTGGAATTTAATGAGAGCAAAAACATTAACACCAAATAATCAATTAATTAAATTATAAATATTAAGATGAAGAAAATATTTTTTGTTTTTGTAGTTATCGTTTTTGCATTTTCTTCTCATGCAAAAAATTTAACGCATGAAAGCCTGACAGAAAGTGACGAGGGGAATTCTTTTTCAAATTCGATATCGGAAAAAGAAGAAATGCCAAACATCATATTCTTCTTTGCTGACGATATGGGTTGGGGGGATGCTAAATGTAACAATCCTGAACCACAAGTAGAAACACCAAATATTGATAAGTTAGCGCAAGAAGGTATGCGTTTTACCGATGCCCACTGTGTTGGCTCACTATGTGCTCCTTCCAGATTTGGTTTCCTTACAGGAAGAAATCCGGTAAATTGGAAGAATTATACCAATATTAAAGCTGAGGAATGGGATTGCTTGACCATGCCTCAAATGCTTCAAAAGCAGGGATATTATACTGCATGCATTGGGAAATGGCATTTCGGGGTTTTATTTGAAGGCAAAGATGGAAAGTGGGGGGCTCCAAGCCCAATTAGCGGAAGGTTTCCTAAGCCTGCCGACAATTGGATATTAACATCAGAAACACGCTTGGGGCCTACTGATCGCGGATTTGATTATTTTTTCGGAAATCCGATGCAACATGGAGAAGGTTGGTGTGTAAATATGGAAGGAAATAAGATCCTTGGCGATCCTAAGCTGGATTCGAAGGGTGTTCCTGTATCGGATGATTACGATATTCAAAAGTGGATGAATGTGATCCTTGCCAAATCAAAGGGGAAAATCCAGGAACTGTCAAAAGGTGATCAACCGTTTTTTCTATACTTTCCATTAAATGCACCACACAAGCCAATTATTCCGGATGAACCTTTTGTTGGTAAATCAGATATTGGGATATACGGTGATTATTGCCAGCAAGTAGACTGGTGCCTTGGTGAGATTATGAAAACGATCGATGATGCCGGAATACGAGAAAACACCATACTGATCTTTGCCAGTGATAACGGTTCCTATTACTATCTTAATTCGGTTAACTCAAGCCGCGAGGATAATAATGAACTTTTAAAAAGTCACCATCGTGCAAATGGCCCCTTTAAAAAAGGGAAAGGACAACCAGAAGAAGGTGGGCATCGGATACCGTACATCGTACGTTGGCCTAAAGAAATTGAGGCAGGTTCGGTTAATGAAACAACGGTTTCTCTCGGTGACCATTTTGCGACATTTGCTGCACTGACAGGATACCAGCTAGGGCAGGAAGATGCCATTGATAGCTGGAATATATTACCGCTATGGAAAGGAGATGAAACAAGTGCAGATTATCAAAATCGTACTTTCTTTCATTATAACAATAATCCGGAGGTGGATGCTGTAAGAAAAGGAAATTGGAAAATGATCCCGGAATGCTATTATAAAAAACGTGTACGTGGCGCTGGTGGGTCAAAACCCCAATTGATTCCCGTGCCAGGTCAGCTCTATGACTTGAATAAAGATCCTGGAGAAAAAAATAACCTCTGGGAAAAATACCCTGAAGTAGTCAAAGAATTAAGTCAGGAACTAGCAGATTACAAGAAAAGAAAAAGCAGTGCTCTTCATGCAAAATAACATTAATAGGAGAAAATTAATATGAAAAGAATATTTTTTGTTTTCGTAGTTATCGCATTTGTATTTTCCTCACATGCCGGGAATCTAAAAAATGCAGATCAGATAAAAAATGGTGATAGAAATTCTTTTTCAAATCCGATATCAGAAAAGAAAGAAACGCCGAACATCGTATTTGTATTTGCTGATGATATGGGCTGGGGAGATGCTCATGCTAATAACCCTGCATCACAAGTTAAAACACCAAACATTGACAAATTGGCCCAACAGGGAATGCGTTTTACGGATGCTCACTGCGTTGGTTCATTATGCGCTCCTTCAAGGTTTGGTTTAATGACAGGAAGAAACCCGGTTATCTGGAGGAATTATGGAGATGCCGAGTCTGACGCATGGAATTGTATGACCATGCCGCAGATGCTGCAGAAACAAGGGTATTACACGGCATGCGTTGGGAAATGGCATTTCGGTGTATTGTTCGAAGGGAAAGATGGTAGATGGGGACAACCAAACCCAACTAGCAAAAGATTTCCAAAACCAGCTGACAACTGGATTCTAACAGCGGAAACACGTCTTGGTCCTACTGACCGGGGATTTGATTATTTCTTTGGAACACCATTACAGCCTGGAGGTGGATGGTATGCCAATATGGAAGGAAATAAGCTGCTTGGCAACCCAAAATTGAGTCCAAACCTGCCTGCCACCGAAGATTTCGATATTCAAAAATGGATGGGTGTTATCCTTTCCAAATCAAAGGAACAAATACGGAAGTTGTCGAAAGGCGATCAACCATTTTTCCTTTATTTTCCTCTAAATTCACCGCACAAACCCATTGTGCCGGATGACCCGTTTATTGGGAAATCAGGCATTGGAAAATATGGTGATTACGTACAGCAGGTAGACTGGTGTTTGGGTGAAATAATGAAATCTATTGATGATGCGGGGATACGAGAAAACACGATACTTATCTTTTCCAGTGATAATGGTTCCTATTATTATCTTAATTCGGTTAACTCAAGTCGTGAGGATAATGATGAACTTTTAAAAAGTCACTATCGTGCCAACGGACCTTTTAAAGTAGGGAAAGGCCAACCGGAAGAAGGAGGACATCGCATTCCATATATTGTTCGCTGGCCAAAGCATATAGAAGCAGGTGCAGTTAATGAAACCACTATTTCATTAGGCGACCATTTTGCAACCTTTGCTGCATTGACAGGGTACCAACTGGATCAGGAAGATGCCATAGACAGCTGGAATATATTACCCTTCTGGACAGGTGATAAACCTGACGAAAACTACCAGAACCGAATCTTTTACCATTTTAACAATAATCCAGAAGTTGATGCTGTAAGGAAAGGAAAATGGAAAATGATTCCTGAATGTTATAGAAAATTGAAAAAGAGAGATAGGGAAAAGGGAGAGAACTCTCCCGACAAGGTTTTAATCCCTGGTCAACTCTATGACTTAAGTAAAGACCCGGGAGAAACAAATAACTTGTGGAAAAAATACCCTGAAGTAGTAAAAGAATTAAGTCAGGAACTAACAGAATACAAGAAAAGAAAGAGCAGTGCTCCTCACGCAAAATAATGCAGCCTAAAGAAAGTGTATTATTTTACTAAGTTGATTTTAACATTATTGATGATAAACAATAAGTGGGTTCTTTACTCATTTAAAAAATAATATTAGCTATGAATTTAAAAAGACTTTATCTGGTTGTTTTCACCAGCATATTATTTATTTGTGCGCAGGGACAAACTCCTGTGCCCCTTTTTAAAAAAGGCGAACGTGTAGTTTTTGTAGGAAACAGTATCACACATAGGGGGCGTTATCATTCATTTATTTGGTTGTATTATATGACCCGCTTCCCCGATATGCCCATTACTGTTTTCAATGCTGGTGTTGGGGGTGATAAGTCATGGGACATTGAAGAACGCCTGGATGATGATATTTTCAGTAAAAAACCGACATACCTGACCCTGACATTTGGGATGAATGACGTTGGTTACCGTGATTTTTTCAAGGATAATGCCCAGGAAATTGCAAAGCAGCAAATCCAAAAATCGTTCGACCATTACAAAGTGATCGAAAAACGTTTGCAGGATGAAAAAGAATTAACCAAGGTGATCATCGGGGGATCGCCTTATGACGAAACGTCAAAAATTGAAAGACAAATTTTTCCGACCAAAAATGAAGCTTTACTGAAGGTAAACGATTTTCAACGTGCATCGGCCAAAGCAAATGGGTGGGGCTTTGTTGACTTTGCCCGCCCGATGATGGAAATTAACATGCGGGAAGAAGTTAAAGATTCCTTGTTTACTTTATGCGGGAAAGATCGTGTTCATCCGGACAACGATGGTCAAATGGTTATGGCCTATTTATTCCTCAAAGCACAAGGCTTGGCGAATAAAAAAGTGGCTGAAGTCAGTGTCAATGCTGAAGCCAGCAAAGTTGAATCGACTGATAATTGCACTGTTTCTGACTTGAAAGGAGATGAAAACGGACTATCGTTTAATTACCTGGCAAATGCTCTTCCCTATCCAGTCGATTCTATTCCTCGGGGGAAAGAATATTCGAGATCTCAGATGGATGCGCTTAGGTTAATTCCATTTACCAAAGAGTTTAATCAGGAACTTCTAATAGTAAGTGAACTATCAGGTGGAAACTATCAATTGTTGATTGATGGGCAGCCAATAGCCAGATATTCAGCTTTAGAATTGGCAGATGGCATAAATATGGCCGAATTAACCAATACGCCTCAGTACCAACAGGCAATGAAAATTATGCTTTTGAACGAAAACCGTGTTGAAATTGAAAGACTTTTTCGCGATTACGCATGGATGGAGTTCTCTTTTCTCCAGGAAAAAGGATTGTTGTTTGCTGACAATCAGGTTGCGCTTGATTCTATCAAGGCTGATTGGAATAAAGCCAGAAGATTTTTTAAGTCGTACCAAAAGGCTCAATATCCCGGATTCAGACAGGAATGTCAGAATGAGATGGATGGAATTGTGAAGATGATCTATACCATCAATAAACCAGTTAGTCACGCAGTTGAATTAAGTAAAGTTCTTTGAGCCACCTTGTTTGAGACAAGAAATTAAAATAAGAAATATGAAAAAGCAATTTTTTGGTTTTGTTTTATCAGCCTTTGCTGTTGGCAGCTTTTTTTCTGTCACAGCAAAGGAAAAACCCAATGTCGTAATCATTTTTGCAGATGACATGGGTTATGGCGATGTTTCAATAAACAATCCCTATGCACGAACAACGACCCCGGCTATCGACCAGCTGGCAGAAAAAGGTATCCGTTTTACCGATGCGCATGCCGGGGGGGCCGTTTGTACGCCTTCACGCTACAGTTTGCTTACTGGCCGTTACTTTTTCCGTGTGCCCAAGAAACCAAGTCATTGGGGCTACCTAAGTCCGCTGATTGAGCCGGGAAGGGAAACTATTGGCAGCCTGATGCAAAAAGCCGGGTACACCACTGCCGCTGTAGGTAAGTGGCACCTGGGGCTTGAGTGGGAAAAGAAAGACGAGTCAAAACCTCTGATACTGGGAAAAAACTCTAAGTATCATACCAATGTCGATTTTCAACAGCCGGTAAAAAATAGTCCCAATGAGCTTGGGTTCGACTATTCATTTATCCTTCCCGGCTCGCTGGATATGGCGCCCTATGTTTTTGTAGAGAATGGCAAAGTGGTCGATCCGGAAGTAATCCCTACGGCTGATGTTTACCCTACGAAAAAAGAAGATACTACTTATGACTGGGACCGGAAATATACCAATGAGAATGATATATACTACGAACGTGGTGTCTGGTGGCGAAATGGAGAGATGTCAAAATCATTCAAATTTGAAGACTGCCTGGGAGATATTGTCAATCATGGATTGGATTTTATCGACGGGCAGGTTCGTAAGTCGCCAGAGAAGCCCTTTCTTCTGTATATGGCATTAACTGCTCCACACACACCGTGGTTACCTGAAAAAGCCTTTCAAGGATCTTCTGAACTGGGAACTTACGGTGATATCATCAATCAGGTTGATAATATTGTGGACCGTGTATCGAAAAAGCTCAAAGAGCTAGGGGTGGATGAAAATACCTTAATTATATTCTCAAGCGATAACGGTGCGCCCTGGGCTGAAGACGATATGCAGCACTATGCACACCAAAGCAACTGGAGCAGAAGAGGCCAGAAGGGTGATATTTATGATGGTGGACACCACATCCCGCTGATTGTTTCCTGGCCTGAAAAAATTAAAAAGCCTGCCTTGTATACCAAAACGGTTGACCTAATTGATGTGATTGCAACGTTTGCCGATTTGACCGGACAGCAACTGCCGGAAAATGGAGCAGAGGACAGCTTTAGTTTTATGGGTGTGTTGAATGGCGATTTGAATACTCCAACAAGAGATCATGTTATTTATTTATCATCTGCCGGCAAACTGGCTCTGAAACAAGGAGAATGGAAATATATTGATTGTCTTGGCTCCGGCGGTTTTACCTCCCCTTCTAAGTTGATGCCTGTGAAAAACGGCGTAAACGGTCAACTGTATAACATGGACAATGACTCGCTGGAAAGTAACAATTTAATTCTTCATGAGACCGAACGGAAAAAAGAAATGTCGGGATTACTTCAAAAATATGTAGAAGAAGGACGAAGCCGCCCTCTAAAATAACCATAAGTGAATCGAAAAACTATTAAAATACTGATATAACTATGAAGAAGAACTTGATTTACCCATTTGCAGCGATATCCATGGCTGCAGGCTTTTCATCCTGTACACAGGCAGAAAAACAGGAAAAGCCAAACATTATATACATCATGAGTGATGACCATGGCTACCAGGCGATCAGCGCTTACGGGCATGGAATGAACCAAACGCCAAACATTGACCGCATAGCAAGTGATGGGGCTATTTTTTTAAATGCATTTGTTACCAATTCTTTGTGTGCCCCCTCCCGGGCAGCAATGCTGACTGGTAAGCACAGTTTTGTAAATGGCAAGCTGGACAACGTATCTGATTTTAACTGGGACCAGGAGAACTTCCCTAAATTACTACAACAGACAGGATATCAGACAGCCCTGATTGGGAAAATACACCTGGATGGCATTCCCCAGGGGTTTGATTATTCAGCAGTGCTAAAAGGTCAGGGACAATACTACAATCCGGATTTCTATTTTGATGGGGAAAAGAAACAAATCCATGGCTATGTGACTGACATTACCACCAAGCTTACATTAGACTGGCTAAAAAACAGGGATCAGGACAAGCCTTTTTGTTTATTATATCACCAAAAAGCGCCACACCGCACCTGGCTACCGGCACCTCGTCATTTTAAAGAATACACTAAAATGAGCTTTAAAGAACCTGAAACCTTATTCGATGACTATGAAGGACGGGGAACAGCAGCGAAATCGGCAGAGATGAATATCCTGAAACATATGAACTGGGCAGGTGACTCGAAAATTTACCCTGAAGTAATGGACGAACTGGGGATACCGAAGACCTGGAACAATGATAAAAGAGCGCTTGTGGAAAACTTCAAGCGGATGGATGAAGCTCAGAAGGCAGCCTGGGACTCGGTGTATATGCCAATCAGTGAAGAATTTAAGAATATGTACCGGGAAATGAGCGAAGAAGATAAAATGCACTGGCGTTATCAACGCTATATGCAGGATTATTTGGGCTGTGTTGCTGCAGTGGACGAAGGTGTTGGAAAAGTACTTGATTATTTGGAAGAAAACGGGCTTGACAAGAATACCATTGTGGTATATACTTCAGATCAGGGTTTCTACATGGGAGAACACGGTTGGTTCGACAAGCGGTTTATGTACGAGGAGTCGTTTCGCACCCCTTTGTTGGTGAAATACCCCAACGAAATTAAACCGGGAACGGTAATCGATGGATTAGTCCAGAATATTGATTTTGCCCCGACCTTCCTTGATTATGCTGGTGTGCAGATTCCTTCTAATATTCAAGGAGAATCGTTCCGTAAACTGGTAAGTGGAGAAAGCACGGAGTGGCGCGATGCCGTTTACTATACCTACTTTGAATATCCGGCAATCCATTCGGTGAAACGTCATTACGGTGTCCGTACCGATAGGTATAAGCTGATCCACTTCTACTATGACATTGACGAATGGGAATTGTACGACCTTGAAAAAGACCCGCATGAACTAAAGAGTATCTATGATGATCCTGCATATGCAGATGTGAAATCGATGATGCACAAACGCTTGGATGAGATGCGCGAAAAATATGGAGATTCGGATGAACTTGATCAGCAATTACTGGATAGATATCTCAATGCGCGTAAAAAGTAATGTCTTTTCTATAAACTAAAACAATGAAATTAGTAAAATGAAAAATATTGTATTGAGCTTATTGGCACTTTTTATGTCAGTATCTTCTTTCGCATGTGAAAAAGATGTTCGGAATGATAATAATGGTAACAAGACGGTTGAGGTCAATCCATATTTGCCGGATGGGATACATGTGCGGATGATCACGCTTGCCTTGCATGCCAATAAGGTACATACCAAAACAGGTAAGTGGATGCTGAATGATTATACTGCTCAAGATATTCTGAAGGTAATTGAAGAACTTAAACCCGATTGTCTGGAACGTTTTATCACTGGTGCCCAGTATCCAGATATGCTTGTTCCGGTGGACGAAGGAGAGGAGCCAATGACAGTAGTTGATTTTCTGAATGCCGCTATCAGGGCGGGAAGTGAGAAGTGCATTATTGTCCCAAAATTAAATCTAAAATGGAGCGAGGAAAAGTTTTTTGAAGCTGCCCAAAACCTGTATGATCTTCCCTTGGAGAAGCCAATCAGGAATATTAATCTGGATTGCTGGCCTGACTATTGGAAAGTCCATACTGAAGCGGAGATTGAGAACATGTTAAAGCGGCTAAAGGATATGGGTTATGAAGTGATTGGAATTAATATGACAGGGGGATATCATCATGGCTACGGTTATGTCGATTATATGGATTTCAACATTGACACCGAGAACTGGACAGTAAAAGAAAGTACTTTAAACAAACTCAAAGCCGATCCTCATTTGAAAAAGTACTTTATGTATATCGATTATCCAGGGGCAATGGATAGGTTCAGATCAAGCAATACTGCAGATGAGCAGGCAGACATCTATATAAACAATATCCATGCAACCCAGGAGAAGTTAGGTTACACCTTTGTCTATGCAATCTTTCAGGATGACTGGGATGCAACAAAACTATTTACCTCTCCGGATGGCCCGTATAAAGGAAAGTCTATTTATGAGATCATAAAAGGTTTGATTCAACAAACCAGGGAAGGTTCAAAGTAAAATTCTAAGGGGCTTCCAATAGTTAAAACTAATTCATATAAACAATCAACCATGAAACTACTCCAAAAACTTACACTAACTATTTTGTTTTCAATAATTCTGTTGCCGGCAATGGCACAGGATTACAATTCATTGCCCGTTCAAAGGGAAATAGAAAATGGCGTTATTGAAGGCTTTTACGATGTAAAAACAGGAATTCAACATTATCTGGGAATTCCGTTTGCCCAGCCGCCAGTTGGTGAGCTCCGTTGGAAAGCACCTCAGCCGGTAAAGAATTGGAAGGGCGTAAAAGAAACGAAATCCTTTGGACCACGCGCGATTCAGGGCGTACCTGTTGGTAATATGAAATCGCGGGCTAATGGCATGAGTGAAGATTGCCTTTACCTTAATGTTTGGTCACCGGCTAAGCGCAATGAGAAAGGGATTCCAGTGCTGGTTTACTTCTATGGTGGCGGATTTAGAAGGGGGGATGGCTCTGAACTTCGCTATGATGGTGCAAGCACGGCCCAAAAGGGCATTGTTGTGGTAACCATTAATTACCGTTTGAATATATTTGGCTTTTTGGCACATCCGGAATTGTCGGCTGAATCCCCTTATAAAGCTTCGGGAAACTATGGATTGCTTGATCAAAATGCGGCCCTTAAATGGGTGCAAACTAATATTGCCGTTTTTGGCGGTGATCCGGCTAAGGTTACTATTGCTGGTGAATCGGCAGGATCGCTTTCTGTGAGTGCGCAAATGGCAACACCTCTTTCCAAAGGGTTATTCCAGGGCGCAATAGGTGAAAGTGGAGCTATCATTAATCCACTCATGCCTCCAGTACCTCTTGATAAAGCAGAACAAGTTGGGATAGAAATGGCTAAAAAAGTAGGAAATCTTTCCCTTGAGCAACTACGATCATTGAGTGCTCTTGAAATATGGGAGATTTATTGGGATTCAAAAAACACCAGATTTCCTTTAGTACTTGATGGGTATTTCTTTCCTAAGAACCTCGAAAAAATCTTTGAAACAAAGGAGCAGTCACAGGTACCATTGCTGGTGGGTTGGAACTCTGCCGAATCATCAGGTGATGGCTTTATGAGGGGACTGGACTTCACCCCAGAGAATTTTGAGAAAAGAGTAAAAGAAAATTATCCTGACGATTTCAGGGAAATTCTGAAATTATATCCCCATGGAAATATCAACCAGGTTGAATATGCTGCCAAGGATTTGGCATCTGATGGTTTTATAGGGTATTCGACTTGGAAATGGTTTGACTTACATCGAAAAAACAGCGAGGAACCAGTGTATCGTTATTTATTCCGCCGAATTCTTCCTCCCAAGATCGATCATGACACTAACCCGGGAATGGCTGAGAATACGAATACTTCAACTCAAAAATCCCTGGGAGCCAAACATGCCAGCGAAATTGATTATTGTATGGGTAATCTTAGTATTAACAAGGACTTTGCGTGGACAAAAGATGATTATGCAGTATCGAAAACTATGCAGGAATATTTTGCGAATTTTATTAAGACCGGTAATCCAAATGGTTTAGGATTAGCTGAGTGGAAAGCTGCTGCGCCAAGTGATGACGCCCCTTCTGTTATGATAATTGATGTGGAATCGAAATTAATGAAAGCTTATAACGATGAACGTTATCGGCTCTTGGATAAAATTTTTCAAAATCAGTAAATGATGATGTAATTTCTGCTGATGTGAATACAAAAAGAAGAACCTGATTTATTATTAGGGTATAAGATGGGCTGCTGGATTCCACCAACGGCCCATCTTATAAATTATAATCTTGATTTATGGTTTTATGTTTCTTCTGTAAGCATTGGTTATTGTGATTTTTGCTAAGTGTAATTTAGCTTAATCTTGAATTAATTTCAGCAACACATTCTTTTATCTTTTTCTCCCTAATCATTTTTAATGAGCTTAAAAAAGCGTCAACAAAAGTTTTGTTATCTATCAGATCGCCGAAAATGGATCTGATTTGCAGAAACCGGATTGGGTTTTCATGTGATAATGCTGCTGCCCGAATTAATTCATTGCTCAGAGCATCTTCAATAGCATAGGATTTTCCATTTTCATCCACGCCATCATTGTATTTACACCATGCGGCAATTATAAAGGTGGCTCTGGTTATATTCGCTTTGCCTTGCAACTGTGCTTTGATGGTTGGCAATAAGAATATTGGGATTTTTGCAGAGCTTTCCAGACAAATTCGGGAAATTAAATCTTTTATGTAGATATTTTGAAAGCGATCAATCAGGCTCTTTTTGTATTTATTTAAATCAATATTGCCCAAATTGCCAAGTGTTGGTGTAACCTCCTCATTCATGAAAGCTTTTAAGAAAAACTGGAAGTCTTTGTCGTGTGCTGCTTCGTCTATGGTTTTGTAGCCATGCAGGGCTCCCAGCATTCCTAATACGGTGTGGCCGGCATTGAGTAAACGCAATTTCATGTTTTCAAAAGGAATCACGTTTTCAACAAATTGGGCACCTACTTTTTCCCATTCTGGCCTTCCCGTTATAAATTGATCTTCAATTACCCATTGTTTAAATGGTTCGCAAACAACTGGCCACTGGTCTTCAACTTGAAATTCTGTTTTTAATCTTTCGATATCAGCTGCAACGGTGACAGGTGTGATTCGATCTACCATCGAATTGGGGAAAGATACATTCTCTTCAATCCAGGGAAGTAGCTCCGGTTCTGTTTTTTCGATGTATTCGGTAAGTGCTTTTTTAGCCACATCACCATTGCCCTGTATGTTGTCGCACGATTGAATGGTGCATCCTGGTATTCCACGTTGCATTCTTAATTTCAGAGCTTGCGACAGATATCCAAATACAGTTTTGGGTGACATTGGATTTTTCATGTCTTCTACAATTACCGGATTGCTGAAGTCAAATTCTCCTGTCGCTTCATTTAAGTTGTATCCGCCTTCCGTTATCGTGAGTGAGATAATTTTAATAGCAGGATTAGCCATTTTTTCAATAACGGCAATTGGATTCTCGGGAGCAAAAATATATTCAACAATTGATCCGATTACTCTTGCAGTAAGTGATCCATCCAGTTCTTTTGTTATCAGCGTGTATAATCCATCCTGATCTTTAAGAATGTTGTATATCCGACGATCGTAATCGAGCAAGCCAACTCCGCAGATTCCACAATCTAATATGCCGTACCGTTCCATTAATTCGTTGGTGTAGAAAGCTTCGTGTGACCGGTGAAAATTGCCAACGCCGATGTGTACAATACTGGTGGTTACTTTGTCTCTATCATATGAGGGGGTTATAACATCGGATGGTATTAAACTTAGATTTTCCTGATTTAATGATATTGATGTTTTCATGTTATAATTCTTTTTGTGGTCCTTGACTTGTTATTTTGCAAGAGCTTTTTGTCTGCGTAATGCCCAGTAGGCGAAAGCGAAATATCCGATAGTGCAGAATAATGAATATTTGTGAAAGATTTCTTTATTGCGATTGTATATTTCGAAGTCAGAACTTCCGAACATGGTGTTTATAGCCAATATTAATATTATTGCTAAGCAGGTAACTGATAGGATATTAAGCATTTTTGAAAAAAGGGTATTGTCTTTTTGCCGCACCTTTTCGGTTTTTGCTTTTTCATCATGGTAGGCTTTAATATCTAGCTGTAGTTGTTCTTCTTCCAATATTTCAACGGTGTAATTCTCTGTTGCTCCACTTTTTCTGGCCATTAAAGTATATAGAATGATCGTGAAAAACCAGGTAGGGATGAATAAGTAGTAAAACGACATTATATTCAAGGCATTTAGTCCAAAACCCAGGATTAGACCTGCCACCCAAGCAATAATTGCAGGTTTACTGGAAACAAGTTTTTTGTAGTATGCCCAATACCTTGTTAATCCGATTTTAGGAAAGATGAAGTGTTCTGCAAAAACAATCGCACCTACCGGAACAACCAATAGGCCAGCATAAGTTAACATGGGGAGCATTTTTGAAAAGACAAATGGGAAACAAGCTATTATAATTGTAAAAATACCAACAATCATGGTGCTGCTCTTTCTGGAGTGATTTTTAAAAATTGCCTGTGCAGCCAGTCCGGCACGATATAGGTTGGCGTTGGCTGTTGTCCATCCGGCAACGATAACAATAACAAAGCCTGACGCTCCAAGGGCATAGTAAGCAACATCACCCGGGTCTAGGGCAACAACTTCTGTTTTTAGCAGTACCGCAGCGCCAGCCCCCATAATTCCTGCAGCAATCCATGCAATATAGTGCCCAAACAGCATGCCGAAGCTTGAGTGTGCTCCATATATCGATTTTTTTGCGTAGCGCAGTATCGCCATATCGATTAGGCCAACATGAGTTATCGTGTTTGCGGCCCATGCAAATCCAATTACCTCTAATAGCCCTATTCCTGGTGCACCGGTATTGGTTACTCCTTTCCATATTGACTGATCTCCAATTTCAATAAATTCTTTCCAACTTGATATTGTAGTTGATCCGATGACAGAATTTGCAAGTGCCGGCAGTAGAGCAAATGCACCTGCCACAAATAAGACAAATAACCACGGTGCACAGATGCTTGAAAAATCGGCAACAGTATTAAATCCGTATATCGCAACCAACACAACAACAATACCAACGGCAACTACAATAAGTATAAACCAAATATTGGTAGAGTACCAATTTAACTGAGCGGGAATATTAAAGAGGAAACGCACTGCAGAAGAAGAGACGGTGATCATTGCAGCAGAGATAACTGTAAAAATGATTGCATTGGCCCAATTGTAAAGTTTGGTCATTGAGTCTCCGGCAATCTTGTTGAGGTATGTATAGAGACTTAGTCTTGTTTGAACAGCAATCGGAGACGTGAGAAATGTCCAGCTTAATACGGCTAGTATATTGCCAATCAATAATCCTAGTAAAATATCTCGTGTCCCTGCTCCCAAGGAAACAAAGGTGGCACCAATTACAAATTCGGTTGCTGCAACATGTTCTCCTGCATATAATCCTGCAAAATGCTTCCACCCATGAAGTTTGTTTTCTGGAATGGGGAGTTGCTCTTCGTCTAGATGGTCGAAGTTGCGAATTGGCTTAGTTTCCTTCATAATGATTTTTATTAGTTTAGAGTTTAGTCTGTCTGTAAAGTGTCAGTTTTTAATTGTGAATTTCATTAAGTTTTCATCTTCTCAGTATGCTCAATGAAAGATCTATATATTATAAAGCGTAAAATATACGTTATATGGTTCAAATATAGCTGAAATATTTTAGATGAGACAAACTTTATATATAATGAATTTTTATGTTTTTAAGTTTGTTTTAACTCTGTGTACTATTCATTAGGTGAGAATTAAGCTGAATTGTATTGGGAGATAACTATTCTGATCCTTATATTTGCAATAGCTTTAATTTGATGATAAACGTATAAAATACGTGATTGATGGATTTTAGAAAGTTATCCAATGTTTCAGTTGACTGCGTAGTATTTGGGTTTGATAACTCCTGCATAAATATACTTTTGACAAGGCGGCAGCTTTGCATGCATGATGAAAAGTATCCCATAATTGATGATTGGTTATTGACGGGACAACATATTTTTAAAAGCGAGAAGCTGGATGAATCAGCTGTACGTGTATTTAAGGATTTCACAGGCTTGGATAATGTTTATAGTCAGCAATTCAGAACTTTTGGAAACCCGGATCGAATAAAAAACGAAAAAGATTTACTTTGGGTGAAGAGCCGTGGTGGTAGCACCCGGACAATGTCGGTTGCATATTATTTTCTTCTTCCAACAGAGCTGGTTTCGCTTAAGGATGACAACTTAAAATGGTTTTCTGTTAATGAGCTTCCCCAATTAGGCTTTGATCATAAAGAAATAATAATGAAAGCTTATGAGGATCTTCAACAAAAAGTAATGATTGAACCAATCATTTTTGAATTTTTACCTGATAAATTCACCTTAAATGAGCTTCAAATTGCATATGAAGAGGTTCTGAATATCAAAATTGATAATCGAAATTTTCGGAAAAAGGCGATTGGCAAAAAATACATTGTCCCATTGGAGGAGAAACGAAAGGGAATCTCCAAAAAGCCTGCTAATCTTTACATGTTCAGCAGAGATATCTATGATAGAATTGCCAATAAAAATCAGATTGTTAATATTTGAGAGCTAGGTTTGGAATCGTATTCTTCGTTACGAATAGTAATATGGGAGAATCGGTTGTTTCACCTAATTGTAGAATTGGAATTATAGTTCGTCGTATTTTATCTGCGTTGATATACTGTGTTTTATGCGTCTTCGGTGGAAGAATTTGAAAAAAAACACTTAAAATTTTGATGTCATTTTCATGTGCAGCTCATTATTATTTAAATGATGGGAGCTAAACTCGTCATGTGTCTGAATTCATATTATAGAGTTCTGAAGGATTGGGAGACGTGTGAACATGAAAATTTCAAAACGGGATATTGGGATAGTTGATCAAAGGAATGTAAGCCTTTTTCGATTGACAAATAACCATGGCAGTTATATTGAGCTAATCAACTATGGCGCTACTTTGGTATCAGCCGTTGTTCCCGATAAGTTTGGTGAACTTGAAAATGTCGTATTGGGGTTTCCATCATTGGATGGGTACTTGAACGATTGTTGTTATATTGGATCGACCATTGGCAGATATGCAAATCGAATTGGTAATGCATCATTGAAGATAGACAAGAAAAAGTATCAATTAGATAGAAATGATAATATTAACACGAACCATGGCGGTTTTAGCGGGTTTCATTCGAAAATATTTGATTGGAGAATTGAAAAAGACTCCATTATTTTTTATTGTAAAAGTCCGGATGGAGAAGGTGGTTTGCCGGGGAATTTACAATTTTCTGTCACTTACTCATGGAATGATAATCAGGAACTTTCTATAAAATATTGGGCAGAGACTGATAAACCGACTATCGCATATTTCACTAATCACGCATATTTCAATTTGTCTGCCTTAAAAGAAAGTGCATTAGAACAATCACTAGCCATTAGATCATCGAATATTTTAGAGAATACAGAAGATTTTATACCAACAGGAAAAATCATTCCAACTGGGAAACTAAAGTTTTGGAATAATCGAATCATGGATAAAATTAGCTGGCAAGCCAACGGTTTTAAAGGCATAAATTCATATTATATTTTTGATGAAAATCAGAGAGACAAGGTTCAATGTTGTCTGGTTAGTGGGTTGTCCAGCAGGAAATTAGACGTTTTCACCAGTTATCCGGGCATTCAATTATATACTGGTGATTATTTGGATACTCGGGAAATTGGAATGCATGGTTTAAGCTATAAACCATTCGATGGAATTTGTCTCGAATGTCAACATTATCCAGACAGTACAAATCATAGCCATTTCCCTTCAATAATTTTGCGTCCCGAGGATCGTTACGAAGAGTTTATTACATACAAATTCAGCTTAGATACAAACTAAATCAACTATATATGAAATTAGTTATTCGCAATATTCTTTTTATTATTCTGATATTTTCTGTCTCAAAACTGAGTGCTGAAGAATACATTCTACTTTCACCAAATCAAAAATTCACTATTAGATTAACTGTAAACGATAATCTCGAATTTAGTGTAAAATATAAAGAAACCGAGATTGTCGCTCCGTCACCAATTTCTTTATTACTGGGCGATGAGACTGTTTTAGGTGGGAGTTCTGTTGTTGAATCAATCGAGAGTAATGAAGTTCGTGAGCATTTATATCCTTTGCTAGGAAAAAATAAGGAAATACTAAATGACTATAATGAAAAGGTCATTCATTTTGAAAATTCATTTGCAATTGTTCTGCGAGCTTATGATGAAGGAGTGGCATATCGATTTCAAACATCAATTGGCGGTGAAATAATTGTAAAAGAAGAAGAGGCCATCTTTAATTTAAGTAATACAGGAAATACAATATTTCCAACTGCAGATAGTAATATGCGTTCATGGGAGCGAGCCTATGACATATATAATACTATAGAACATGTTCCGGAAGGGCAGTTTTGTGTAACTCCAGCGTTGTTTAAAAATGGGGATATTAATGTAATTATTGCAGAGTCAGATCTTTTTGACTATCCGGGTATGTATCTGATACCTAGTGGAAGTGTCTCTGTTAAAGGAGAATGGGCTAATCGGGCAAAAACGGTTTCCGATTCCAGTGATGTATATGCATATCATCGTGTGCTTGAAAGAGAAGAATACATTGCCAAAACAAATGGCACACGTGATTTTCCATGGAGGGTGGTAATTGCAACAGATGATGACAAACAACTATTAAATAATGAACTGACCTATAAGTTGGCAAGTCCTTCTAAAATCGAAGATACTTCGTGGATTAAACCTGGAAAATCGGCATGGGAGTGGTGGCATGAGGCAATATTGGAATCAGAACAATTAAGCACGATCTCGGGAAAATTGAGCCTTGATTTGTATAAATACTACATTGATTTTGCGGCAGAATACAAATTGGAATATATTACAATGGATGCTGGTTGGGGGGCAGATTATGCCGCGCAGGTATGCAACTATGCAGCTTCCAAAAATGTCAAAGTAATTATGTGGGACTTTATTAATTTGCCCATTGAAAATCCCGAGCGTTTAACTAAAATAAAAAACTTTGGTGCTGCAGGTGTAAAAATTGATTTAATTGAACGCGATGATCAGGAAGCAATCAATTGGTTGGAGCAATTGGCGAGTGAATGTGCAAAACGGGAATTAATCCTTCTATTGCATGGGTGTCCGAAACCTACCGGTTTGCAACGAACCTATCCCAATGTTGTAAGTTTTGAAGCTGTTCGTGGGGCTGAGTGTGCCAAGTGGGATCGAACCCCAAATCCAGATTATCATACTCAATTTCCTTTTATACGAATGTTAGCCGGTCCATTGGATTACACTCCGGGGTCGATGCGAAATGTACATGTAGATGAGTTTGAACCAGTACCTCATGGAATACCAATGACAATGGGAACAAAGGCACACGAATTGGCAATGTATATACTATTTGATCAGCCTCTTGCTTATTTATGCGATTCGCCTGTTGAATATCGTAAGAATATGATCGCAATGAATTTCTTGAAGAAAGTACCAACGGTCTGGGATAAAACATTGCCGTTGGATGGGGCAGTCGGCGAATTTGCAGTTATGGCCAGGAAAAAGGATAAGGATTGGTTTTTAGGTGCGATGACCAATACAACAGCAAGAACAATCTCAATAGACTTTTCATTTCTGGATGAGAATACTACCTATGATCTGGAAATTTATCGTGATAATGAACAAACTGTTTCAGATGCAAAAGCGCTTGAATTTGAAATTAAGCAAGTGAATAATAAATCCATGCTTTCTTTTGATTTGGTTAAAAGTGGAGGGTTGGTTATGCACATTAAAAATTCAAATCCAACGGGTGTTACTAGCACCATTGAGAACAAAAAAATCAAAGTTTATTTGAATAATTTTCAAAATCAATTAAATGTTGAAGCATCGGAAAAAATTCAACAGGTTCAGATTTTTGATTTATTAGGACGAATGTATTCTTTTAATAAAATTTCGCAGGGTGAGTATTCCGTTCAATTAAATGTTGATAGCCTTGTTCCAGGTGTTTATGTTGCGGGAATTAAGACTGATAGATCGCACGTTTTACGAAAATTTCAAAAGTAGATGAATAGTTTTTGGTTCGAATACGAGTGGGCTGCGAGCTGCTTGGTATTTTGTAATTCTTGTGTTTCAAAGTACCAACTCAATTCATCGTATCATTTTGCAGACCACTAAGATTTATCTATATTGGAGCGAACTTAACAACCCAATATGTCCAGGTCGGGGACCATACATAGTTTGTACCAATTGAATCATTTGGAGCGAATTGAAAATCCTGATTTTAAGACAATAAGCAGAGGCTCGGAGTCATATGGAAATCTGTCTGATCAGTCTGTTTGGAAGGCTTTTAAACAGGGAGACGAGTCTGCGTATGAGTTCATGTATAGGAAGTACTTTTCTGATTTGATCAACTACGGACATCAATTCACAAAAAATGACCAGTTACTTGAAGATTGTGTTCAAGACCTGTTTATTGACTTAAAAAGAAATCGAAAAAACCTTACCTCCCAAAATACTTCCATCAAATATTATCTTTTAAAATCTCTCAAAAGACGAATTCTTGAATATCGCAAAAAAGATGAACGACTTACTCGGGAACAAGTTGATAATCATATTGATTTTGAAATTGTTTTACCTGTCGAATCGTTAATTATTGAGAAACAGATTAAGGAATCGAAATTGAAAGAACTTGAAAAGGCGATGGAATCTTTAACAACTAGGCAGCGAGAAGTGCTATATTATATGTTTTATGTCGGACTTTCTTATGAGGAGATCAAAGATATAATGGGATTTGAACATGTTCGGTCTGTCCGAAACGTATTTTACAAAGCTATTTCTGGTTTAAAAAACAGTTTAAAGTTTTTTGTTTTAATCAATATCTATTGTTGATTTTTGCGGCATCTAAACCAGATTGCATTTCCAGTTAGAAAAAATTGAATTTTTCCAGATTTTTTTGATGTCATTTTAATATTTCTTCCCTTATAGAAAAAACAGCAGTTAAATAAATGAAGAAAGGAACTAATATATATGAGGATTTAGGAGATTTATTAACCGATCAAAAATTTGTTGATTGGGTTAAAAATCCTACTCCAGAACTTGATGAGTATTGGAATATTTGGATTGGTGAATCTACGAACAGAAAAGAGCAATTTGAGCAAGCTGTTTTATTGCTTCGGTCAGTTAGGTTCGAAGAGAATAAGAATTTGAAAGACAAAGAAGATCTCATCTGGAAGAAGATTGAATTAGGAATTTATTCATCCCACCGCCATTCAAAAGATAACAAAGGACGAATTATTTCCTTGCTGAACAACTGGAAGATAAATAGAGTAGCTGCCATTGCTTTGATCCTAATTATTGCAGGCGGTTTGTTCGCTTATTTGAATTATCAATCATTATTTAGTCGTCAGCCTGAGCTTATCACAGTTGTTACCAATAATGGTGAAAAACAAACGGTCAAATTGCCTGATGGTTCACAAGTCATGATGAACTCGGGAAGCCGATTGACATATCCTTCGTTTTTTAAAAAACAACGGAATATTGAATTATCCGGAGAAGCTTTTTTCCGTGTAGCCAAAGATTTAAAGAAACCCTTTGTTGTTCACAGCAAGGGATATACCACCCAAGCTCTTGGAACTTCATTTAACGTCAAAGCTTATCAGGGTGAGGAGAAGGTTTCAATTGCATTAAAAACCGGGAAGGTCGTTATAAATAGTGAAAATAAGGAAGACTGGGAAAGTGTTTATTTAGATCCAGGTCAAAAATTGGACATCTCAGGAATTGAAGTGCTGAAATCAATAGTTACAAACGATGATTTATCATGGCAGGATGGGGTCTTAGTATTGAACCGAGCCGGATTTGAGGATTTTGTGAAGATGATTGAACGTTGGTATGGTGTTGAAGTAGAGGTGCATGGAAATCCAGGAGAAAATTGGAGAGTGAATGGTCGATTCAAGAATAAAACATTAGCCGTAGTCCTGGAAAGTATCAGCTTTGCCGAAAACATTAACTATACCTTACAGGGAACACAGGTTGAAATCAGTTTTAAATAATATAAAACTTTAATAATAAAATGAATAGCTCCTAAAAAACAAAAAAACCGGAGATTCGGACCTCCGGCTTTAAAGCATGAAAAGCTCATACAAATCATGCTTTGTTATTAATCAGAATTTGAACTAATTAATTATTCCAAACTTATGAAAAATTATTTATTAAGACAATCGGTTATTAAGCCCCGTTATGTCTTGGGGATATTACTGTTTCACTTATTTTCTGTAGTCGCGACCTATGCAAATGCAGATGCATTTAAAAGAATTGACACCATCAATGAGGTACGAATAACAGTTAATATAAATGAAGCTAGAATACTTGAAGTTTTTGACTTAATTGAATCACAAACGCAATATACATTTGTGTATGATGATCGAGTAATCGATAGTGATCAGCGGATTACAATTGATCAAAACAATGCGAGTATTTATGATATTCTCGTAGAAATTTCATCTGAAACAAATTTGAAATTTAAACAAATTAACGAGATAATAAATGTTGCTAAGAAGAGCTGGAACGAAAAATCAAAGGTTGAGGTTCAGCGGCAACAATCAAATGATGTAAAAATTCAGGGAAGAGTGATTTCGTCTGAAGATAACGAATCACTGGTTGGTGTGAATGTCGTTATCAAAGGGACTACGCAAGGGACTATTACAGATTTTGATGGTAACTATTCAATTAATGCACCTAAAGATGCAATTCTGGTTTTTAGCTTTATTGGTTTCGAAACTCAGGAGATTCCAGTAAATGGAGTACAGCAGATTGATGTTTCTTTGAAGTCAGATTTTACTTCGATTAACGAAGTTATTGTAGTTGGTGCTGCAATCAAAGAAAAAGATTTGACGGGTGCTACCGTCAATGTTAGTGAAGAAACATTGAAAGAGCGCCCGGTAACCAGTATTAATGAGGCCTTGCAAGGTCGTGCTGCTGGTGTTTATATTAAAACAAATCCGCAACCAGGGAGCGATGCCTCAATAAAGGTGCGGGGAAATAACTCGATGAATTATGGTGCAAGTCCGATTTATGTTGTAGATGGTATTGTCATGGATCGCGATTTTAACATGATTAACCTAAGCGACGTAGCATCAATCAATGTTTTAAAAGATGCGTCATCAACTGCATTGTATGGTTCACGTGGTGCCAATGGAGTTATTATTATTACGACTAAGAAGGGGAAAAGTGGCGAAGGAAAAGTTACTTACGATGGTTGGTTTGGTGTTCAAAATTTCACAAACCAATCACTTACTCTGGGCGCAAAAGATATGTATGAGCTTCGTATTGATGCCTTGGAAAATGCAGGTTCTGTAGGAGGAGCTTACTATACTTTAAATCCAGGCGCAAGCAGACAAAATTTCATTAATGATGAACTTTTGGGAGAAGGAAAACTTTGGTTCGCTGATTATGAAAATGAGAGCTATAATAATGGAGACAGCTATAATTGGTTAGATGAAGTTACACGCACTGCCGTTCAGCAAAATCATACTTTAAGTTTTTCTGGTGGTTCTGAAAAAGGAACTTACTATTTAAGTTTTGGTTACACCGATCAGCAAGGGATCGTTGAAAGTTCCAATTACAAACAATACTCAGGAAGAATTAATCTTGAGCAGCAATTAAAACCTTGGTTGAAAGTTGGTACAAATACTTCATATTCCCGTTCAGTAAATGATTTAGTTGATGGAAAAGTATTTGCAGTTGCACGTGGTGCAAACCCGTTGCTTCCAATAAGCGATGAACACTTGTATTTGGCATGGGGGAACAATTGGGATATCAATAGTGAAAATCCAATTAAGTCATTGACATTGGATAAAGACACTTATAAAAGTCGTATTTTTTCTACCAATTATTTGAATATTAATCCAATTGAAGGATTGAATATTCGTTCGTCATTCTCTATCGATGTAATTGATCAGGAATATTACGAATATACACCAAGTGATATTCAACAAGCCTTACGGAATTCGTATCGTGGTATTGCAGTTCATAATCTCGATCACGTTTACAATTATCAATGGGATAATTCAGCGACTTACGATATGAAGTTTGACAAGCACTTTTTGACTGCCTTATTTAGTACAAGTGTTAGCAAAAATTCATTTAAATATACGAATGTGAATGCAGTTGATTTTCCAATTGATGACTTTGGATACAATAATCTTGGATCAGCATTTGGAAAAGAAAGATTTAGCTTGGGTTCGAATTTAGTCACATCAACATTGATGTCTTACCTTGGACGCTTGAATTATAGCTATGATGGGAAGTATTATGCTACTGTAACTGCTAGATATGATGGTTCATCTAAATTTAATGAAGGACATAAGTGGGGAATATTTCCATCTGTTGCTTTAGCATGGAATATGGCTAATGAAAATTTCATGAGCACCCAATCTTTATTTGATTTAGCAAAACTTCGATTTGGCTATGGTACGGTTGGGAACCAAAATATTCCTGATTACTCATTCTTGAGTTTGTATAATCCTTCATATTCTGATGGCAAAGTTTCGTTCAATTCATCTGGACTTAGAGGTACAGCTGACTTGACTTGGGAAAAGCAAGCCCAAATGAATATTGGTTTGGATTTAGGAGTGTTGAATAATAGATTGAAAGTAACTGCTGAGTATTTCAATATTGTCAATTCAAACCTGTTGATGAGAAGAACACTTTCTACTCTTACCGGATATAGCTCAGCTATTGAAAATATTGGAGAAATGACCAATAAAGGTTTTGAACTTTCACTTAGTGGTGAGATTGTTAAAACAAGAGATTTCAATTGGGACCTTTCTGCCAATATTTCTTTTGACAAGAACGAGGTAACTAAGCTTTATGGAAACGTTGATGCCATATACAATTTTGGTGGTTTTACTGGAACCGAAATTCAGCGTACAGGTAACTTCTTCCTTGGAGAATCATTGAACACGATCTACATGTGGGAATTTGACCGTATCATACAGGAAGATGACATGGCCTATGTAAATTCGTTAGAACTTCCAGGTAAGACCTTACAGCCAGGTGATATTTTGCCAAAAGATCAACAACAACCAGGAGAAGATGGATACGGTGTGATCAATGAAGATGATCGGGTTATTGTTGGTAAGAGTGATCCTAAGTTTTATGGTGGTATTTCAAGTAGAATGAACTACAAAAATTTCACTTTGAATGCAGTATTTAACTATTCATATGGAGTTAAAACGATTGGTAGTTTATACGAGGGGTTGATGAATAGCACTGGTTATGGCTCCGCTCATAAAGATATGTTGGATCGTTGGACTCCGGAAAATACAGATACGAATGTTCCACGGGCAACTTACGATAGTTCAATTCGATTTGGAACTGGCGAAACATCCTGGGGATTACAGGATGCTTCTTTCTTAAGGTTAGCTACTTTAACACTGTCCTATGATTTACCTAAAAGTTTGGTGCAACGCGCTGGACTGAGTGATTTTAGGGTTTATACTACTGGGAACAATTTATTTTGTTTGACTAAGTACAAAGGATATGATCCTGAAAATGGTGATTGGTATCCATCTGCCAGAATGTTTGTATTTGGATTAAACTTTAGTTTCTAAAATTAAATACCAGTTGTAATCAACTTAAATACAAAATGATATGAAAAGAATAATTTTTCTAAATATAATATTGGCGACACTGTTTTCGGTTACTTCTTGTTCTGATTTTTTAGTGGAAGAACCAAATACTCAGTTGACTGAAGCCGAGGTATATAGTAATGAAGAGAACATTGAGCTTTTAGTTTCAGGACTTTATACGCAATGGAGAGGCACAAGAAATGACAGACGTGCTTTGTATATGTACACCATGGGAACCGATGAAGGAAAACAAGGTGGACAACAAATTCGTGAGAATAATTATCAGGCAGCATTAGATAAATATAATGGCGCTCTAAACGCATCAAATTCGGTGCTGGCAGAACAGTGGAATAGGCGTTGGCCGATTGTAAGTGCAGCTGCAAAAGCAGTAAAATATTCTGAGTCTGAAGTGTTGAAAGCCGAAGCATGTTTCATCCGCGGGGTTGTAAACTTTGAGCTTGCAATGTATTGGGGACCTATTCCAATTATTGATATTGACGATATGAAGGAATCAAGACAGCCAATAAAAGATGTATTTGAATTTATTATCAAAGATTTGGAATATGCAGCTGCAAATTTGCCAGCCACACAGGAGGATAAGAAACTTCCAACAAATGGTGCGGCTAAGGCATTATTGGGAAAAATATACATGTATGCTCCAAGTGAAACTGGATTACGTGATTATTCAAAAGCAAAGGAATATTTTGACATGGTAATTCCAAATTACACTTTATTGGGATCTTATGCTGACTTATTCAATACAACTCTTAATCAAAATAGTTCGGAGGTAATTTATGCTTTCCAATTCACAAATGTCTGGCCTGATAATAACATGGTGCAACACCATGCAGGTTCTCGGGCAGTTGCTGATTTGGATGCTAATACTTATTTCGGGGGGTATGATCTTTGTATGCCAACTGACTATTATGCTGGAGACATTACCAGTGGTGGAATCTGGGAATCTGGTGATGCACGTAAAGATGTAAGTATTCGGTACGACTTTACCCTTCCTGATGGTAGAGAACCACAAATAACGTGGACAGGTCAGGCTGATGAGTTAGGTCCACACACCAAGAAATTTGAAGATATCCGCACTCAGGGAGTACTTAATTTCTGGTATTCCGGTGGTTTGATGTATTATCTGCGACTTGCTGATATTTTACTTTGTAAAGCGGAATGTTTAAATGAATTGGGTCAGACTGGAGACGCAGTTAATTTGGTAAACTCAACCGTTCGCACTCGTGCTTTTGGAGGAACACTACCCGCCGAATTTGCATGGTCAGCGAGTATGTCTCAAGAAGACTTCCGGAATAATATTATGGATGAAAGAATGCGAGAGCTTGGATTTGAAGGTTGGAGGCGTATGGACCTGATTCGCACAGGTAAACTCATGCAATTTGTTAAGGAAAGAAATCCTTGGGCGAAAGAAGAAGGTACAATTTCTGAGTTTCATAATTTATACCCAATTCCTGAATCTGAGATTAAGCAAAATGAGCTAATTAACGATGAGGATCAAAATCCCGGATATTAAAACTAAAATAGACACAATACCTCAGACGAGTCAATCGTCTGGGGTATTCTTCAGATTTGAAAGAATTCACACTTACAGGTAAAGGAAGGTTTGTAGTACCTTTACAAAGAGGTGTAATTAATTTTCCCAGACGTGGGAAAAAACAAAGTATTTGTAAATAAAAACTTATATCCAATGTACAGTATAAACCGACTTTTACCTATTTATAAAAAGTACTCGTTGTCCGTAATTTTAATTGTTTTTATGGGTTTCATCAGTATGGCTCAGGTCATTCCTGTTGAAACGAATGAAAATGCAGTCGTTTTAGAGGTAAGTAAAGGGAAAGATTTGAAAATGATTTATTGGGGGAAACGTCTCGCCAATTCATCTGAGTACGGTCAAATTCCGACTCAGGAAAAACAAGCAACTGACTACACCGGATTATACTGTTCTGCTTATACTCCTGCTGGAAGCCGAAACTTGCTGGAGCCCGCGATAGCTGTTTCACATGCTGATGGAAACAGGTCGTTGGATTTGAAATATATTCAACATGAAATTCAACATGAAAGTGACAATATATCTTTACTTAAAATAACGCTGAAAGATAAAATCTACCCGTTTCAGGTTGATTTGTTTTATCGTTCATTTTATAACCAAGATGTGATTGAACAATGGGCAGTAATCAGTCACCAGGAAAAGAAAGAGGTGGTTTTGCATAAATTTGCATCTGCAAATTTGACTCTGAAAGCAAGCGATTATTATCTGACTCAATATCATGGTGATTGGGCAAAGGAGATGCAGCCTGAGGAATCAAAACTCACTCATGGTATCAAAACAATTGATACCAAATTGGGTACCCGGGCAAACTTATTTTTGCCGTCTGTTTTTATGATTTCCTTAAACGAACCAGCATCGGAAGATGAAGGTACTGTTATGTATGGAGCTTTGGAATGGAGCGGGAATTTTAAAATCGATATGGAACTTGATCCTCAAAATAATCTAAGAATTATCGGAGGAATTAATAATTACGCTTCTGAATACCATTTGCCTGCCGGAGAGGAGTTTAAAACTCCATCATTTTTAACGGTAATGTCACACAATGGGAAAGGTGAGGCTAGCAGGAAACTTCATCAGTGGGCACGAGATTATAAGTTATTAGATGGAAATGGTAATCGTCTTACTTTATTAAATAATTGGGAAGCCACTTATTTCGATTTTAATGAGCAGAAACTGTTTTCGTTATTGAAAGACACCAAAAAACTAGGTGTTGATTTATTCTTGCTCGATGATGGTTGGTTCGGAAATGAGTATCCCCGGAACAATGATGACGCAGGATTGGGTGATTGGCAAGCCAATAAGAAAAAGCTTCCTAACGGAGTATCATCTTTGGTGAAAGAGGCTTCTAATAATGATGTGAAATTCGGAATCTGGATAGAACCGGAAATGGTGAATCCCGAAAGTAATTTGTACCATGAACATCCTGACTGGGTAATCAAACAACCTGAACGGGACGAATATTATTTCAGAAACCAATTAGTGTTGGATTTAAGCAATCCAAAAGTGCAGGATTTTGTGTTTGGCGTGGTGGATGATTTGTTTGTTGAGAATCCGGATTTAGCATACATAAAATGGGATTGCAACGCCGTAATTTACAATGCTTATACAGCTCATTTAAAACAACAGCAATCGCATTTATACATTGATTATGTAGAAGGGCTTTACGCTGTCTTAAAACGGGTTCGTGACAAATATCCAACTGTCCCAATGATGCTGTGCTCTGGCGGTGGCGGGCGTGTCGATTATGCTGCCTTGCAATACTTCACCGAGTTTTGGCCGAGTGATAACACCGATCCATTGGAGCGTGTTTTCATGCAGTGGGAATATTCATATTTCTATCCATCCATCAGTATGTCATGTCACGTTACAGATTGGGGGAAACAGGCTTTAAAGTACAAAGTTGATGTAGCTATGATGGGGAAACTTGGGTTTGATATTGTCATCAATGAACTACCTAAGGAAGAACTGGAATTTTGCCAGGAAGCGGTTAAAAATTATAATGAGTTAAAGGATGTGATTTGGCATGGCGATTTGTACCGTTTGGTTGATCCGAAGTTGAATGATTTTGCATCGTTAATGTTTGTGAATAATGAGAAGAGTGAAGCTGTCATGTTTAACTATCTGGTGAACAATCGTTACGATATTAAGAGTGAAATGCCTGTGAAATTAAAAGGTCTCAATCCTGAAAAGAGATATCATATCAAAGAAGTAAATCTGTTCCCGGGAACTCAGTCATGGCTAGACTCAAGCAAAACGTATTCCGGAGATTTCTTAATGACAATTGGTTATAACCCTCAGGTACAAACATCTCGAAAAAGTGTGGTGCTGGCAATATCTGAAGAGAAATAGCAAATAATGAAAGACAAGAAAATATATTTAATAGCAAACTTATTTTTAGTTTGCTTTCTGTTTTCGTGCACAAATAAATTGAAAACAGACTGGGAAATGCGCTCTCCGGATGGGAAGATCGTTGCTCATTTGCACATGACCGAAAGTGGACAATTGACCTATCAGGTATCGATGGGAGATGGAAATGAAAAATTTGTTTTAGTGGAGGATTCTCCCCTCGGAATAATACGTAAAGATCAACACTTTGATACACTTAATTTTGTTTCTCATGAGCGATTAAAAACGGTAGGAGAATCATATAATTTGTCAACAGGAAAACGTCTTCTTAACCGCAATCACTATAACGAGTTTTCTTTTCGTTTTAAGAATGAAAATGGAGCTTTGCTAGATATAATTTGCCGGACTTATGATGATGGATTCGCATTCAAATATATATTCCCTGAATCAGATGAGAGCAAGTATATAGTAGAACGGGAATTGACGGGTTTTGATTTGCCGGAAGGAAATGCGTGGATGCAACCCTATGACAAACCGACAGCTTATGCTCCGGCATATGAGCGTAATTATGAGGGTGAAATGCCTGTTGGAACTAGCTCTCCAGGAGAAGAAGGATGGTGTTTCCCTGCATTATATGAGGTGAATAATCATTGGGTTCTAATATCGGAAGCAAATTTGAAAGGAAACTTTTATGGCTCACATTTGGCGGCTACAGCAGAAAATGGATTGTATAAAATTGTTCCTCCACTGGAAAATGAAGCTTTTGGTTATGGACATGTTTATGCTGAATCTCACTTGCCTTGGGAAATGCCCTGGCGTATGATTATTGTTGGCGATGAGCTTGCTGATATTTTGGAATCAAACTTAGTAACCCATCTGGCAGATTCTTCACAAATTAACGATCCATCCTGGATCAAATCTGGAAGAGCCTCATGGGCATGGTGGTCTGGGTATTTAGATAATACAAACGATACGCCTGAAAAACTTAGGAAGTATATTGATTTTGCTCATGAAATGTCGTGGGAGTATTCCCTGATAGATGCAGGGTGGGATTACAGAAAAGGTTTTGATTTAAAGGAGATGGCTGAATATGCCAGGAGCAGAAATGTAAAATTATTGCTTTGGTATAACTCTGGTGGTCCTATCAATCGAGTGAATGCTGGCCCTCGGGATAAGATGTTTGATCCGGAAATCCGCAGAGAGGAAATGAAACGAATTGCTGCACTTGGAATAAGTGGAGTGAAGATTGATTTCTTTAGCAGCGACAAGCAGGATTTCATGAGATTGTACAACGACATTCTGAAAGATGCTGCTGAATTCAAACTGCTGGTCAATTTTCATGGATGTACCGTTCCTCGTGGATGGTCAAGAACTTATCCGAATCTGATCGCAATGGAAAGTGTCATTGGCGAGGAGGGATATATTTACCATTCTCACTATGAAAATGGTGCTCCACTTCATTGCACTATTTTACCATTTACCCGTAATGTGGTTGGACCAATGGATTATACGCCTGTCGCTTTTTCAGTTCAGCAGGTGCCACACAAAACTTCTTACGGATTTGAATTGGCATTGTCAGTTGTCTTCGAGACTGGTATTATTCATTTTGCCGATCAGGTCGAGATGTATAAAAGACAGCCGGCAGGAGTTCTTCAGTTCCTAAAAGATGTCCCCGCAGCTTGGGATGACACTCGTTTGTTATCTGGTTATCCGGGAGACGATGTAGTACTTGCCAGACAAAAAGGGGGAGACTGGTATATTGGTGGTATTAATGGAGAGGATATTAATAAAAAAATAGAAGTTGATTTTGGATTTTTGGATGGCGGCGAAAATTATGTGGCAACGATCATTGCAGATGGTGAGGATAATAAATCGTTCAATATTTCCACTAAATCGGTTTCTAACGAATCTGTTGAGACGATTGATGTTTTACCGATCGGTGGTTTCTCCATTCAATTGAAACGTATTAATTGATTATGAATAAGATGTATTTTGATAAATATTTGTATGTTTTTAAAATGTGCACATTTAGTTTGTTGTTTAAAAAGCTGCAGCCCCTTTGTAAGTGGGCTGCAGCCTTTTTTTTGTTATTGAGTTTTCATTCACAACTGTATTCTCAAGAACTGGTTTTTGAAGCTGAGGAAGCAATTTTGTCGAACGGAGCTTCTATTCAAGATGCAAGCGAATGTTCCGAAGGAAAGCAAGTGGGCAATTTGGGCGGAGCACAGAATGGTTCTGTTACTGAAATTTTTCAGGTCTCTAGTGGAGGTGACTATGATCTTGTCTTAAGTTATTGTACTGCAGATCAACGTTCATTTTCAGTCTGGGTGAACTATGGAAAACGCTTGGAAGTAGTTTGTCCTCCGTCAGGCGGTTGGTCTACACCGAAAACAACTCAAGTGCAAATAACCTTGGTGAGCGGACAAAATACACTGATTTTTGATAATCCAAATGGCTGGGCTCCAAATCTTGATCAATTTTCATTGACACCAAGCCCAAGTTTTGACATCTCTGGGAAGGTGGAAGATAATGGAGTTGGAGTTAGTAATGTGATATTATCTCTCTCAGGCGCAAAGACAGCCTCTGTCGTTAGTGATGAAAGTGGGTATTATAGTTTTTCGGGCTTGACGAGCGGCAAGGATTATACCGTGACACCATCTAAAAACGGAAATGTTTTCACTCCATCTTACATATCATATGAGCCATTAGCAGAGGAGAAAATTGATCAGAACTTTCAGGCTTTGCCAGTTTGTGAGGGATGTATTGAAAAACTGTCTTTTGGGGTAGATGGTGAGTTGCAATACAGCACACAGACAGGTACGTTTTCAGTTTTGTACGGTGGACTAAAAGTGATTTCCTCCGCGTACAGCTTAGTTTATGACAGCGATGCGCAAATTAATAGCATGGATTACTCAAATCGTCAAGTTGCGATTGAAGACATTGATGATGATTTTGGGTCAGGGCAGAAGCTTGTGGTTTCACTGACTGCTAATGGAATGCCAGAAATGCAACAGATTTTTTACGCTTATGCAGGAAAAGATTATTTTTTGACAGAGGTTGCTTTGAAAGGCGAGAATGTGTCTTCCAACTATATTGCACCTGTTGTTACCAACGAGGTTGATATCGCTGAAGTTGGTGATAACCGCTTCCTTTCAGTCCCTTTTGATAATGATGGTTTTATTCGTTACAAATCCCATTCATTTGAAAGTTATGCTCAGGCGACTAGTTCTGAAGTTACTGCTTTCTATGATGATCATAGCCGAAAAGGCTTAGTTGTTGGGTCGGTTGAACATATGGTTTGGAAAACAGGTATCAAGGGGAGTGGAGTTGCAAATGAATTAACGTCATTAACTGTTTGGGGCGGTTACTCGGATGAAAATGTGACCCGGGATACAAAAGCTCACGGTGTAATTTCAGGTGAAGAAATTAAGTCACCCAAAATGTTTGTGGGGTATTTTGATGACTGGAGGATTGGCTTGGAAGAATATGGAAAAGCAAATGCCATTGCAGAGCCAAGGTATGTTTTCGATTGGGATAAGCCGACACCTTTTGGATGGAATAGCTGGGGATCAATTCAAACTGATCTGAGTTTGGATAAAGCAAAAGCAGTTGTTGATTTTTTTGCACAAAGTTTACCCAAGTTCAGAAATGGAGAAACTGCTTACATCGATCTCGATTCATTTTGGGATAATATGGTTCCTGGTGGTTTGGAAGGAGATTTCAGCAACTTGACAACCTTTGCCAATTATTGCAAAAGCAAAGGACTTAAACCCGGTATTTACTGGGGACCATTTGTCGATTGGGGAAAATACAATCGGTTGGTTGAAGGGAGTGTATACAGTTATGCTTCAACCTGGATAAAAGTTAACGGTGCTTATCACGATGTAGACGGAGGTCGTGCAATGGATCCAACTCATCCAGCAACACAGGCGCGTATTAAATATTTGATTGATAAATTGATTGCTTGTGGATTTGAAATGATAAAGATTGACTTCATTGCTCATGGAGCGGTTGAAGCCGATCATTATTATGATCCTGAAGTTACAACAGGAATGCAAGCTTATCGAAAAGGAATGGAGTATCTAGTTGATCAGTTGAGTGGGAAGATGCTGATTTATGCTGCGATTTCGCCTAATATGGCTACTGCCCGCTATGTTCATTCACGACGAATTGCTTGCGATGCTTATTCTGATATTGGTGCAACAGGATATACTTTGAATAGCAACACATACGGATGGTGGCAAGACCAGATGTATAATTTTATTGATGGCGACCATATTGTTTTTGGAAATAGTTCGGTTGGAGAAAACCGAGCTCGTTTGGCTTCAGGGTTGATAAACGGTATGTTGATAAATGGGGATGATTTTTCAACTTTGGGACAATGGACCGATCGGGCAAAATCTCTGTTGCAAAATGAAGAAATTTTGGATGTCGCAAGAGATGGAGTGGCTTTTCGCCCAGTAGATGGAGATTCAGAAAATGGGGCAAGCGAGATCTTTACAAAGGAAAGCGAAAATGGATATGATGTCATTATCGTAAATTATGGAACTGCTAAAACATTTGATCTTAATTTTGATCGGTTGGGAATTGAGGGGGCCGATTATGGAATCAAAGAATTATTCACAGGTCAGCAAATTACTTATGATGGAACATCATTCAGTGTTGATGTGCCTACACGTGATGCAATGGTTTTGAAGTTGAGTAAAGGCTTTCCGGATGATGTAGATGATATTTCAACTGAGAGTGCAATTCAGGTGTTCCCAAACCCAACCAAGGATAAGTTATTTATAAGAAGTGAAGATTTAATAGACGAGGTTCGGTTGTACTCTTCCAGCGGTTTACTCGTTAATTCTCTCAATCAAATTTACCAGAAAGAAGCAGTTGTTGATATGGTGAAATATAGAGAAGGGGGCTATCTTGTCACGATATCTATGAATAATGGTAGCTTTTCTACTCATAAAATCATCAAGACCCATTGATAACCTAAATCTCAAACAAATGAATTTTATTCGTTTTAAAAAGTATCTGCTTTTATATATTCTATTGTTAATTTTCTATTCTTGCCATAACAAAACTGGCGATGAATTAAAGTTTTGGTTCGATCGGCCAGCTTCACAATGGGAGGAGTGTTTACCTCTGGGAAATGGCCATTTAGGAATGACCCCTGACAGTAAGATCAGCCGGGAAACCATCGTTCTGAACGATATTGCTTTATGGTCGGGTGCACCTCAGGATGCGAATAATTACGATGCTTACAAAAGGCTGCCGGAAATTCGCCAACTATTAATAGAAGGAAGAAACGATGAAGCTCAGGAATTGGTAAACAAAGATTTTGTTTGCCTCGGAAAAGGTGGTGGAGCTGAACCTTTCGGTTGTTTTCAAACATTGGGGAAACTAAAAATTGACTATTCATACAACGGTGAAAAACCGGAGTTTAGTAAGGTGCAAAACTATTATCGGGAGCTGAACCTTGACAACGCCGTTGCAAGTTGTTCTTTTTCTTATGGTGATGTCAATTACAAACGAGAATATTTCACCAGTTTTGGTGATGACATTGATGTGATTAGGATTACTGCGGATAAAAAAGGAATGATCAATTGCAATATCGGCATCGACCGCGAGGAACGGTTTGAAGTCAACCAGAATGATACGATTTTGACAATGAAGGGAGAACTGGAGAGTGGCACCGCGAACCCGGGGATGAAATATGTGGCATTGGTAAAGGCTGTGGCTAAAGACGGAGAAACTACGATTGAATCCAATCAAATTATAGTTGAAGATGCTTCTGAATTGACTATTTACCTATCTGCCGGAACTGATTTTATGAATCCTGATTTTGAGTCGGATGTACATGAAAGTTTGAGTGCCGCGATTGGAAAAGTATATGATCTGCAAAAGAAAGAACATGTAGAAAATTATCAGGCTTTATATAGCCGGGTAAACCTTGATTTGGGAATTGGGGAGAACACTGTATTGCCAATAAATGAGCGACTTCCAAAATTTTACAATGCACCTGAAAAGGATTTGGAACTACCTGCGCTTTTCTACCAGTTTGGCCGCTACCTAACCATTTGCAGTACCCGTCCGGGATTATTGCCACCAAATTTGCAAGGACTCTGGGCGAATCAAATTCATACACCATGGAATGGTGATTATCACCTGGATGTGAATGTGCAAATGAATCACTGGCCGGTTGAAGTATCTAACCTGTCGGAGTTGAATTTGCCCCTGGCAGACTTGGTTAAACGGATGGTGCCACATGGTGAGAAAACCGCTAAAGCCTATTATAATGCTAATGGTTGGGTTGCCCATGTAATAACAAATGTCTGGGGATTTACCGAACCGGGTGAAAGTGCTTCCTGGGGAATTGCCAATGCCGGATCAGGATGGGTTTGCAACAATCTTTGGCAGCACTACGACTTTTCTGGAGATATTACTTATTTGAAAGATATTTACCCGATACTAAAGGGCTCGGCGGAGTTTTATAGTAGTATGTTGTTGAAAGACCCTGAAACTGGGTGGTTAGTGACTGCTCCATCTGTTTCTCCTGAAAATTCCTTTTACCTGCCCAATGGCAATCATGCCAATGTGTGCATGGGGCCAACCATTGATAACCAGATTATTCGTGAGCTTTTTAATAATGTCATTACGGCATCTGAGGTATTGGGTATTGATGAAGATTTTCGGGACATTTTGAAACATAAGTTGAACGAGGTTCCGCCTGCAGCACGAATTTCTGCTGATGGGCGGATTATGGAGTGGTTAAAAGATTATAAAGAGACTGATCCACAACATCGTCACATTTCGCATTTATACGGATTGTATCCAGCGCATCTTATTACACCAGATTCTACTCCCGAATTAGCTGAAGCTGCCAGGAAGTCACTTGAAGTAAGGGGAGATGATGGCCCGAGCTGGGCGATTGCTTACAAACTATTGTTTTGGGCAAGGTTGCACGACGGAAACCGGGCTTTTAAGCTGCTACGTGAGCTTTTGAAACCGACTTTAGATACACATATCAATTATGGTGCAGGTGGAGGTGTTTATCCCAACCTATTATCTGCGGGGCCACCATTCCAGATTGATGGTAATTTCGGTGCAGCAGCAGGAATTGCTGAAATGCTTCTTCAAAGTCATAACGGGGCTTTACATTTATTGCCAGCCTTGCCAGACGCATGGCCTAGTGGATCGGTGAAAGGCTTATGTGCCCGAGGTGGTTTTGTGGTCGATATGGAGTGGGAAAAAGGTGAACTTAAAAAAGTACAAATTTTCTCAAAAATAGGTTCTCCACTGAAAGTCGTTTATAAGGATTACGTTGGCGAATTTGAATTGCCAGTTGGAAAGAACTTGATTTTATCGGGAGAACTAAAAAAATAAATAAAGATTTGAATTTAATTTGTAGTATCTAAACCAATTAATTATACCCATGAATACGAATTTTTTTAAGCGGAAATGGCAGACAGGACTATTATTAGGACTTTTGTCTTTTCTTGCTGTTACTGGTCAATGTCAACCGCAAAAGTCGCTAAAACAGTTACAAGAAGATTTTGTGAATTTAAAGTTCGGAATGTTTATCCATTTTAACATTCCAACATTTGCCGATGCAGACTGGCCGGATCCGGATGCTCCGGCATCACTTTTTAATCCAACAAAACTCGATTGTGATCAATGGGCAAAAGCTGCAAAATCAGCAAATATGACATACGGTTGCCTAACAACCAAACACCATAGCGGTTACTGTATCTGGGATACAAAAACAACTGACTATAACGTGATGAACAGCCCGCTAAAAAGAGATGTTGTGAGGGAGTATGTCAATGCTTTTCGTAAAAATGGCCTCAAAACAATGCTATATTATTCCATACTGGATACGCATCATAAAATCAGGCCTGGATACATTTCCACCGAAAAAGTAGACATGGTAAAGGTGCAGCTAACAGAGTTATTGACTAATTATGGAGAAATTTCGGCTTTGGTAATCGATGGTTGGGATGCTCCCTGGTCCAGAATTTCATATGAAGCGGTTTCTTTTCAGGAAATTTATAAACTGGTAAAACAGTTGCAGCCGAACTGTCTGTTAATGGATTTAAATGCTGCGAAATATCCGACCGATATTCTGTTTTATACCGACATTAAATCGTACGAACAAAATGCTGGACAACAAATTTCCAGCGAAACAAACCAGCTTCCGGCAATGGCTTGCCTGCCAATTCAATATAACTGGTTCTGGAAAAAGAGCTTTCCGACCGATCAGCTAAAAAAGGCAGAGTACCTGGTAAATGAAAACATTGTTCCATATACCAAAGCATATTGCAATTTCATGCTGAATGTTGCTCCCAATAGTGATGGACTAATTGATCAAAATGCGATGGATGAATTGAAGAAAATTGGTGATTTATGGAAAGATGACGGTAGCCGCGCAAAACTCCCGGATTTGGACGCGCCAATTATTGCCGAAAATATAGCAAAATTTCGCCGATCTAATGCCAGTTGGAGTGATGATATGTGGATTATGGACTTTGGGAACGATGATGATTTTCATACTGCCTGGGTTTCTAATCCGAGAATTCAAACTCCTTGGTACGAGCTTGTATTGGATCAGCGTCAGCCTTTTAATGCAATTACCATTGTTGATTCCAGAAATTGTATTAAAAAGTACCGCTTGCAATACTTCGATGCCGGGAAATGGGAGACTCTGTTTGATGGTGAAAATTCAGACAAAATAAAAGTCCATCGTTTTGATACTGTCTGGGGTAAGCAGGTCAAAATTATCATCGATGAATCAACTACTGCGCCTGCGATTGCTGAGTTTGGAGTTTATAATGAAGAGAGATAAATTCATGTAGGCATAAATAACAATGAGAGCGATCAACTAAATACAATTGATCGCTCTCTTTTTATAACCAAAAATGATGGATTCTACTCTAGAATTTTAATACTCCCTGGTGGGTTTGATCGATTTTAAGAACTTCATCAAATGCTGATTTAGCATCTTTCTCGTTGCCTTTGCCTGAATTTCCCAATCCAATCAAGTATTGACATAATTGGTAGTTTCGTAAATTCAAATCGTCTTCCCAAATCAGCAAGTCAGGCAGCGAAACAGCGAAATAATCAATTTTAACCTGGTCATTCTGATGAGCTTCTCCAAAGCTAATCAGCAATTCAAACCGCTTTTCTGCTTCCGAATCACGACCGAGTTTTTTCAAGGCCAATCCCTGATAGAAAATCGTGTCAGGTTGTTGATCATTGTAAAACATCGCTGCAGAAACCTTATCCATGCCGGCGGAGGCTTCTTTAAAAAATTCTTCGGCTTTTTCTCTGTCACCCAAGCCTTCATTGGAAACACCAAGCCAGTAAAGAATCTCATTTTCCTGGGCACCAAACAATTTTCCTTCCCCCAGATTTTCAGGATACGTTCGCGCTGAGGTCAACAGTTCTAAAGCCTTGGCGAATTCACCGTTTTTAATAGCTTGCTTTGCCATTTCTGTCAAACTGAAAATATACTGTCCTGTTACTTTTCCTTCTCCACCTTCCCAGGGATGGAACTTCCGAGCCATAATCAAATCATAAGCCACCTGATGGTTTCCAACCGTATTATTTAATGCAGCTAATTCCAGATACAAGTCGTCTCGCTGATCGCAAAGCACCTTGTATTTTTCCAACGTTGCCAATCGCTCTGACGGATTATAGTTCAATCGCTTATATAGTTGATCTAATTCCATCAAAATTCGCGCGTCCGTTTGATCCAATTCGAAAGCTTTTTTCAATGAGGACAAAGCTTTCTTCGCGTCGCCTTGCTTATTGAAATAGGCCAGCGAAAGATTCCTATGCGTTGTTGGAAAGTCTGAATTAATTGCAACAGATTTCTCCCAACAAGCAACAGCCTCATCAAAGTTTTTGAAAGCATACCAGAAATTCCCCAGATAATAAAGCGCCTTGTAGTCTTTTATATTTTGATTAGCTGCCCATTGTAGGGTTACAACAGCTTCCGGCTGGTTTGGGAAACAATAATCTGGGCACAATTCCAGGGCCTTAGCCAAAGCTGCATTTGCTTCAGTTTCTTCTCCTGACTGAGACAAAAACCAGGCTTTATAATACATGGCCATAGGATAAATGTTGTCGCCTTCCTGCTCATCAATACCAAGATCAATCAGTTGAACTGCTTCTTTATATAAGCCGGCGTAAGCATAATCCAGTGCAAATTCAATATAGTTGTGAATATTCTTACGGATCAACTTCTTCATTTCAGTCAATGCATCAACATCGCCATTGACCAGATATCTTTCGAAATACAAACTGAAGTTAAACTGATCCAGTTTCAACGACTCATTGCACAACGCAATGGCCTCTTCCTTTCGATTCAATTTGCGAAGTATGCTCACTTTTAACTGGCGTCCTTTGTGGTTGTGCCAGTTGCGTACCAATGAGCGATCAATCACTTCCAGCGCGGCATCCCATTTATGATTGAGAGATTCAATTCGTGCAAGCTGGAAATAACCGCTGTCCATCCATGCTGCATTCCAAACCGATTTATAAAAAGACTCGTAGGCTTTTTCCATTTTTCCAAGGTAACGCTGAGCCAGTCCAAGGTTAAACAACGCTTCACCATTAATTGGATTTGGATTCCTTTCTGTCAATGTTTCAACCGCTGTTTGAAAGAACTTCTCGGCTTTTGCAAACTGGCCACGGCGCAGGTACCAAAGACCAAGTGCGTTATTGCAGCGACTATCCTTCGGATCGCGGGCAAGAGCTTCTTCATAATAAGGACGCGGATCGTATGTGGCGTGCCTGTATTGTTCCAAGTGAAGACCAGTCAGGTACAGTTGTTCGTTGCTTTTGATCTTTGCAGGTTCTTTTGCTGCTTTTGCCGGTTCTGGTATTTCTCTTTTGTCTCCCGGTTTCGAACACCAGTCAACCAGTTTAAATCCCTCTGCAGTTAATACTGAAATCTCCAGATTCTCCGAATCAATATTTTCCGACAAAGTCAACGTCTTTTCATAAGAAGTTCCGGGATGGAAATCGAAACGATCTTCCATAATTACCTGATCGTCGGCTGTCAGTAGCACTGTTCCTGCAGGATATGCGGCAGTCGTGTAAATCTTAATGGTCACTTTTCCATCACTGTTCTCCAGATTAAGCATTGCATCTTTTGTCGCATTTTTCACCACTCCTAAATCACTGTAAGGCATAAAATACTGGCTAAAAGACTTCTCCTCTCCCGGCATCAGCCATGAAAAGTCGGGCTGGTTATCAGTATAAACACCACACATCAACTCAATATAAGGACCATCTTCATCGGTCAGGTTGCGGTCCCATGCTTGTCCAAAGTCGCTGTGCCCCCAGGTCCATTGTTTTTTACCGGGCGATACATGATGGTTAGCCACATGCAACAAACCACCTTTACTGTCGTTTTCGTAACCACCCACAAAGTTGTAATCCGAAGTGATCGCCATATACGAAGTGGGGACAGGAATATTCTTATACCGCGAAATATCAGTTCCCGGTGAATAATCAACCTTGTAATAAGTTCCTTTGGCAATCGGGAATTCCGACACATCGCGCTTTCCGTGGTCAAATACCGCGTTCACATCCGGTGGAAAAACAGATTGATAATCATCATTCACTTTTACTGCAGGGTTTGCCCACCACAAAAAGGTTTGCGGATGATTGGTCCGATTGTACAATTTCACTTTTATTTCCAGGTATGCCTTGTCCGGATGAAGGGTAAAACCTGCCATTCCGCGGGTACGAAACATGCGCTCCAGTTCGTTGCACCAAACGGTAACGCTGCCATCAGCATTATTTTCAATCGAAAAATCGGTTGGTTCATAAGTTGACGGACGGTGGTGTTGCGGCCAGTTGAATTCAATGCCACCCGATATCCAGGGACCTGTCAATCCCACAAGGGCTGGCTTAATGACCTGATTGTAATACACAAAATGCCGTTCCTTCATTTTGTCGTATGCCATTTGAATTCGTCCCCCCAATTGTGGAAGGATCATTATTTTCAGATACTGATTTTCTATAAATACAGCGTCCCATTCCACGTCTTTCTTTTCATCTTCAATTTTTTCAATAACCGGATGAGGATACACTACACCACTACTTCCCTGGTAAACGCGTTTTTCCAAAAACATCGGGTTTTTCTCGGGTTTTCCAATCCTGTAGGTTGGAATTACCATTTTTTCATACCAAGCTTTTACTGTCATTTTAAGCGAATAAGATTTTTGAACTGAGTTATATTGAGACAGGCCTGTCTGTTTTATATTTTCTGATTAAAAGATGCTTCTACTTCTTCCAAACTTTTTCCTTTTGTTTCAGGTAGCTTTTTAAATATAAATAGGAAGCCTGATGCACAGATAAAAGCGTACAGCCAGAAAGTTCCGCTTGCTTCCAGTAGGTCATTCAGAATAGGGAATGTGTAAGTTAAGGCAAAGCAAGCCAGCCAAAGAGCTGTAGTTGCAACAGCCATTGCTGCTCCACGTACTTTGTTTGGGAAGATTTCAGACAAGACAACCCATGTGATTGGAGCCAGAGACATGGCATAAGTGGCAATTGCCAGTATTACCATGATTAATACTACAATCCCTTTTAAGTTGAAAAAGTAGCAGGAACCTAATAGTACATAAATGACTGCTAATCCCGCAGAACCTAAAAGCATTAGTTTTCGACGCCCCCAGCGATCGACCGTTTGCATCGCCAGCAAAGTGAATGTAAGGTTTACAATCCCGGTGATCACAATATTAAAAAGCATATCGCCAACCGAATAGCCTGCAGAAGTGAATATTTCTTCGGCATAGTTGAAGATGACGTTGATGCCGCACCATTGTTGAAAAGCTGCCAACACAATACCGATAATCAAAACCGGACGAAGTTCTTTTGAAAGAACCTCTTTGATATTTACTTTTTGGGACGAATTTTTTAATGTTCCATCAATGTTTTGTTTCTCATTCAGTGCATATTTATTACCACCAATTTTTCTAAGGATTTGTAAAGCTTTTGCTGATTGTTGCGCTTTAAGTAGATATCGAGGACTTTCAGGTATGAAAAATGCCAGCAAGAAGAACGAAAGTGCAGGCAGGGTTTCAGCCCAAAACATCCATCTCCAGCCAGTTTGACCATTCCACGATTGTAGAATCGTTTCATCTGTTGCATTTGCTGGTACCTTATCGGCAATTAAGTAATTCACAACTTGTGCGGCCAGTATGCCTATTACAATAGTGAGCTGGTTGATTGACACCAGCCTTCCTCTCATCTTTGCAGGGGCAATTTCTGCGATGTACATGGGGGAAATAGCAGATGCTAATCCAATTCCGAGTCCTCCAATTAATCGATAAATAATGAATGGCGTAAAAAGGTTTACCGAGCCGGTTCCGATTGCAGACAGTGTAAAGAGAACAGCTGCGGCAATCAGTGGTTTTTTGCGGCCAAAACGCTCCGAAAAGTAACCGGAAATAATAGCACCAACAAGGCACCCGATTAATGCGGAGCTCATTGCCCATCCTTGTAAGTGAGGGATTGTTTCAATGCTAAAAAATCGTTCGTAAAAAGGTTTGGCGCCACCAATTACCACCCAGTCATATCCGAAAAGCAAACCTCCCATGGCAGACACCAGGGTGATTCCTAATATAAATTTTTTGTTTAAAGTAATTTTCTCCACAGTTGTATCAATTTAGTTGGCTCAAAAATAGACTGTGAGTCACATAATGTACATGAATAATATTTTTATATTATGGATTATATTATCATTTAATTGTGCTCCATGTAAAAATGAAGGTAGAGTGTTTCTCTCTTTTGTCCGTTTAAAAATCAGTACATTTGTCCTTGGTTCTATTTTGAAATAGTATTATTCAATAAAAAGAAATGAACAATACCGAATATATTGGAGCAAAGAAACAAGAAGGATTTCCAGGGCAATTAAGCTATGTTATTCCTGATCGGATACTAAGTTTGGTGAGCAAAAACCCAATTTGTTCGGATCTGTTCATCACTGATATAGGTTATTACCCCAAGGCAAGCCATCATTTCCGTGAACGAAAGGATGGAGTGAAGCAGACTATTTTAATTTATAATGTACATGGAAAAGGAACGATTGAGGTAGGGAAGAATCGCTTTCAGATAATGCCTGATCATTTCTTTATTATACCTGAAGATATTCCGCATTCTTATTTTGCTGATCCCAAAAACCCATGGACAATATACTGGATTCATTTCTCAGGGAATAAGTCTAAAATGATTGCTACTCCGGTTTTGAAGCCCGTTGAAGTAGAGCGAACAAAAACATCCAGAGTGACTGAGCGACTTAATTTATTTCACGAGATTTTCCAAAACATGGAGCGAGGATTTAGCATGGAAACGACGGAATACGTTAACCTTTGTTTGCCACATTTATTGGCTTCATTTACTCATTTGCAACAATATCGGGCGATAAATGAGCAGGTTTCAAAGGATCCTGTTGCTGAGAGTATTAATTTCATGCTTGATAATATTAACCAAAAATTTCGGCTTTCTGAATTGGCGAATGCGGCTCAGTTGTCTACGTCACATTATTCTAGAATTTTTTTATCTCGCACTGGCCATTCTCCAATTGATTACTTCATTCAACTTAAAATACAACGATCCTGTAGATTCCTAGACAATACAAAATTGTCAATAGCGGAAATTTCACGTGAAGTTGGATTTGAAGATCAGTTTTATTTTTCACGTCAATTTCGGAAGATAATGAATATGTCTCCACGTGATTACAGAAACAGATGATTTAGAATGCTTTGGTATTGCTCTTCATTATAAAAGACTTCAAGCAAAATTTGAATTTGAAAGCTGCTCTGTTTTAGGAGATTTAATAATGTAATAAATACAATTATAAAGTCAAAATTACTAAATTTAAAGGTTTACTCTAATGAACTATGAAATTGGAACTGCTACCCGTTTTTTGTTGAATAGCAGAAGATACATGGTGATTTTATTGATCTGGAGTTTAATCTTACCAAAGAAATTGAGTTGAACTTATGAAAAAGAAATATGCAATTGGTGTTGATGTTGGAGGTAGTCATATCAGTGTGCTCTCCATGGACATGGAAAAGGAGACAATACTGAAAAATGGAAAATCCTGTTGTGTAGTCGACAATACGGCTTCAGCGATAGAAATTCTAAATTCTTGGAAAGATGCTCTTGGTAAATCTATTTCTGATATTGGACAAAATGATTTGGTAGGAATCGGCATAGCAATGCCCGGTCCTTTTGATTATACGAATGGTGTTGCCTTGTTTACTAAAGACGTTAATAAATTTGAGAATTTATATGGCGTTAATGTCGCTGTTGAGCTCAAAAAAGTTTTGGATTTGCCTGATAATGTTCCGATACGTTTTGTAAATGATGCAACCGCATTTGCTATTGGTGATGCGTGGAAAGGGAAAAGTTCAAATTCAAAAAGAACAATTGCTATTACATTGGGTACCGGGTTGGGTGTAGCCTTTATAGAATCCGGCATTCCGGTATTAGAAAGAAACGACGTTCCTCCTAAGGGATGTTTGTATCACTTACCTTATAAGGATAGTATTGCGAATGATTATTTCTGTACAGGGTGGTTTGTGAATGAATATGCTAAAAGAACCGGTAAAAGCGCACATGGAGTAAAAGAAATAGCCAGGCAAACAGATGCCAATCCGGAACTTATTGAAATTTTTAACGAATTTGGAGCCTCTTTGGCAGAGTTTCTTTCATTGTGGATTCAAAGATTTAATGCTGATTGTCTGGTGCTTGGTGGAAATATAGCCAGGGCATTTGAACTGTTTGGCCCCGCTTTTTCTTCGGTACTTGAACGTAGGAGTATTGATATAAAAATACAATTGTCGAATCAGATGGAAAGCTCAGCCATGATGGGAAGTGCGCGACTAATGAATGAGGATTTCTGGAAACAGATTCAGCCATTATTACCTTTGATGTAGGAGTTGGATAAGTAATTAATATTCGAAAAATGAGTGCCAATATTCAGGATATAAAACCAACAAAAAGAATTCTTTCTCTTCGGAAAAAGACGTTGGAAGCAACAAGACACCTTTCCACGGAACAGGCTAAATTGATAACGGCTGTTTATCAGGAAAATGAAAATCTTCCAGTTATATTGAAACGTGCAAAAGCTCTCGCAAGCTCATTGAAAGGAATGACTATTTCAGTTGATCCGGAAGAGTTGATTGTTGGAAATAGAACTCCTGATATCCGTGCAGGAATCGTATTTCCTGAGGCTGGAATTTCATGGCTCGAAAATGAAATTGAAACACTTCCTACCCGAACCCAAGATCCTTTTCAGCTTAGGCAAGAAGATATTACCTATTTCAGAGAAATTCTGGAGCCTTACTGGAGGGGAAAAACACTCGAAAATGATATTTATAATACCTATGGCAATGAACTGGAGGCTTTAGGGAAAGTCGTAAAAATCAACCAGAAAGATCATGCACAAGGACATATCTGCCCAAAAGTTGAAGATTGGCTTAAATATGGCCCAAAAGGATTATTGGAAAGTGTAAAAATATATTTGAAAGACTCATCGAGTGAATCCAAAGATTTTTATGAAAGTGTTGGTATAACACTGGAAGCTTCATGTGAATTTATTCGCCGCTATGGCGAATTGGCCATGAAAATAGAAAAAGAACAGTCCGATACTGATTTAAAAGAAAATCTAAAAGGGATAGCAGAAGTTTGTATTTCTCTCTCAGAAAACCCGCCTTCAACTTATCGGGAAGCACTTCAATCTGTTTGGTTTCTGTTTGTCATTCTGCAAATGGAATCAAATGCTTCTTCATTTTCTCCCGGGCGTATCGATCAATATTTATTCCCTTATTTTGATAAGGATTTGAAAGATGGCCGGATTGACATGAGTGAGGCATTAGAATTAATGGACGCCTTGTTTATTAAATTCAATCAAATTGTATATATGCGAAATGCACATAGTGCAGAGTTTTTTGCTGGCTTTCCAATTGGGTTTAATTGTACAATTGGGGGTCAAACAGTTGATGGAGAAGATGCCACCAATGAACTCACCTACTTGATAATTAAAGCGCAAGACCATATTCGGTTGCCGCAACCAAATTTAACCGCCCGAGCTCATAAAAACTCGCCCGAAAAATATTTGTTTGAATGTAGCAGAATAATTGGTTTGGGAACAGGAATGCCTCAGATCGCAAATGATGAAAGTATTATTCCTTCATTAAAGCAAGTCGGAATCAGTCGGGAAGATTGCAATGACTATGTTTTGGTTGGATGTGTTGAACTGAGCACCCAAGGAAATTATCTTGGTTGGAGTGATGCAGCGATGTTTAACCTGGTAAAAGTGCTGGAGCTAACCATTAATGATGGGAAATGCCTGATTTCAGGAAAACAGATGGGATTAAAGACTGGAGATTTAACTCAGTATTCCGCTTATGAAGATTTGGAGAACGCATTTCAGTCGCAAATAGATTATTTTATTGATAAAATGATCGGTGCCTGTGAAGTGGTTGAAAAGGCTCATCAGGATCATTTGCCATCGCCTTTTCTTTCGGCAGTTGTTGATGATTGTATTGAACGTGGAATTGATGTTACTGCAGGAGGAGCAAAATACAATTTGTCGGGAATACAGGCGATTCAGGTAGCAAATATTGCGGATAGTTTGGCAGTGTTGAAACAATTGATATTTGATGAGAAAAAGGTTGATAAAGCGACTCTTCTTAAAGCGTTGAAAGCGAATTTTAGAGACAATGAACCTCTTCGTCAGATGTGTATTAACCATGTTCCTAAATATGGAAATGATGTTGTTTGGGTTGATTTATTAGGAGCCAAATGGGCAGAATATTTCGCAAAAAAAATAAAAACCTATACCAATTACAGGGGAGGTAAATATCACATGGGGTTGTATACAGTTTCAGCACATGTTCCGATGGGAAATAATGTGGGAGCTTCGGCTGATGGTCGACTTGCCCAAACTCCATTGGCTGACGGCGGAATGTCTCCGATGTACGGACGGGATAAGAAAGGGCCAACTGCAGTCTTGAATTCTGTTCTTCGCATGCCTTCTCATCTTGCAAGTAACGGTACTCTATTGAATATGAAATTCCTGCCCTCATTATTTTCTACCAGTGAAGGTACTGGTAAATTCGCATCGATGCTTAAAGCGTTTACTGGCTTACCGGTTCATCATGTTCAATTTAATGTGGTAACCTCGGATGAACTGAAAAAAGCGAAGGAGGATCCTGAATCCTATCGTGGACTAACCATTCGAGTAGCTGGCTATACGGCATATTTTATTGAGTTAGCACCCGATTTGCAAGATGAAATAATTAATCGAACTACTCATGGTGAAGAATAATTCGATGGAGGGGAAAATATTTAAAATAAAACGCTTTTGTGTTCATGATGGACCAGGTATTCGAACATCGGTTTTTTTGAAGGGATGTCCGATGAAATGTGTTTGGTGTCATAGCCCAGAGGGGATAAGTTCCGGAAATTCACTTTGGTACAATAAGAATCTCTGTATCTCATGTGCATTGTGTGTAAATGCATGTCCTACAAATTCATTACTGTTAACAGGAGAGCCAGTTTCTCAAATAGAGATTAATAGAAAAACCTGTAATCTATCAGGGGAATGCATAACGATATGCCCCACGAATGCTTTACAATTCACTGGATATAAAGCTACCGTCAATGAAATTGTCGAAGAAATTGAGAAAGACCTCACGTTTTATCAAAAATCAGGGGGTGGTGTCACACTAACAGGAGGAGAAGCACTGCATCAACCAGAATTTACAACTGCCATACTAAAAGCTTGCAAGGATCTGAATATACACACGACCATCGAAACTTGTTTGTATTGTGATCGGGAAGCTATCGATCAGGTTTTACCTTACGTTGATTTGTTCTTTGTTGATATAAAGATTTTTGATACAAAACAGCACAAGCTTCATACAGGGAGAAACAATGAGAAAATAAAAGATAACTTTCGATATTTAGCAACTACGGGAAAGAAAATTATTGTCAGAATACCTCTGATAAGCGATATTACAGATACCGTTGCAAACAAGACAGCCATCAAGAATTTTGTCTCAGAAATCGATGAAAACATCCCAATTGAATTGATCAATTATAATCCGTTAACTGAAAACAATTACGCTCGACTGGGAATACCGTTTCTTCTACAAAAGAATAAATAATTGGATTATAAGATAAACACCAACTTCGATTGGTTGATTTTTGACAGAAAGTAAAATATTTTGGAACTTGTTCAAAGAATTTTTCATTTTTGCATACCAGAACAGAACAGATAATCTAACCATTATGAAAAACCTATTATTGCTTTTTGCTATTATTATCGGAATGAGCCAACATATTAAGGCTCAACCTACCTTTCCATTTCAGAATACTGATCTTACTATTGAAGAAAGAGTTGAGGATTTGGTATCCAGGCTAACAGTTCAGGAGAAAATTGATCAATTGCTTTACGAGGCACCTGCAATTGAGCGACTTGGTGTCCCTGAGTATAATTGGTGGAACGAATGTTTGCACGGTGTTGGACGCGCTGGCTATGCGACTGTTTTTCCACAGTCTATTTCCATTGCCGCCTCATGGGATAAAAAATTAATTTATGATGTTGCTTCTGTAATCTCCGATGAAGCTAGGGCTAAGCATCATGAATTTGTTCGAAACGGACAACGTGGTATCTATCAGGGACTGACATTTTGGTCTCCAAATATCAATATTTTTAGAGATCCGAGATGGGGTAGAGGACACGAAACATACGGAGAAGATCCTTATTTGACCGGACAAATGGGAAAAGAGTTTGTGCAGGGATTACAAGGAGATGATCCTAAATACTTAAAGCTGGTTGCAACCGCTAAACATTATGCAGTTCATTCAGGACCCGAGCCTGGGAGACACCAATTTGATGCTAATGTAAGTGAACGGGATCTTCGTGAGACTTATTTGCCAGCATTTAAAACATTGATTGTTGATGGCGGAGCATATTCTGTGATGGGAGCGTACAATAGATTCAGAGGAAAAGCTTGTTGTGCTAGCGATGATTTGTTTGGAATATTGCGAAATGAATGGGGATTTGATGGTTATGTCGTTTCCGACTGTGGTGCAATAACAGATATATGGAGGTATCATAGGATTGTGCCTGATGCTGCTTCTGCGTCTGCTCTTGCTGTTAAAAGTGGATGTGATTTAAATTGTGGATCTGCATATAAAGCTCTTGCGGATGCATACAAGCAAGGTTTGCTTACCGAGGAAGATCTGGATGTTGCAGTAAAAAGATTGTTTACCGCACGTTTTAAGCTTGGAATGTTTGATCCGGAAGAATTAGTCGAATATGCACAAATTCCCTATTCAGTAAATGACAATCCAGCACACGATTATTTAGCTTTGGAGGCTGCTCAGAAAAGTATCGTCTTGCTTAGAAATGAAAACAATGCATTGCCTCTTTCAAGGAATATAAAATCAATTGCAGTTATTGGCCCAAATGCAGATGAAGTTCAGTCACTTTGGGGAAACTATAATGGTATTCCTTCTCATCCGGTAACAATTGTTAATGGCTTAAAAAATAAGGTTGAACCTGAAATAAATGTAATCTATGAGCAGGGGTGTGAATTAGCTGAAGGTGTTCCTCTTTTCGAACCTATACCCTCTGTTTACTTTCAAACGGAAGATGGAAGACAAGGTGTTGTTGGAGAATACTACGCAAATAGTGAACTTGAGGGTGATCCTTTGTTTACAAGGGTTGATAATCAAATCAATTTTACTTGGGATAATGGAATTCCAGATCCTCGGATGGAAGATGACAATTATAGCGTTCGGTGGACCGGATATTTGATCCCTCGAAAATCGGGCGAATACATTATTAGTGGAATGGGTAAACCTTATATCAAGATTACTCACAATGGTGAAAGTGTTTCAAGTGTAAGAAATCGTGACAATGCTGCTTTGGCTCCATATAATGTAAAGCTGGAAGCTGGTGAGAAGTATCAATTGACTGCAGAGTACAAAAATTATTTTGGAGATGCTACAGCAAAGTTATTATGGTCGGTTCCTGATCCGAATATGAAAGAAAGAGCTGTTGAAGCTGCAAAAAAATCTGACGTTACAGTTCTTGTTTTAGGATTGAATGAAAGATTGGAAGGAGAAGAAATGAAATTGGAGGTTGATGGTTTTAAAGGTGGAGATAGGACACATTTGAAATTACCAGCCAAACAGGCGGAGCTAATGAAAGAAGTTGTTGCTACCGGAAAACCGGTTGTTTTGGTTCTTATTAATGGAAGTGCCCTTTCAATCAATTGGGCTGCTGAAAATATTCCTGCTATTATTTCGGCCGGATATCCTGGACAACAGGGAGGAACTGCTGTTGCCGATGTATTGTTCGGCGATTACAATCCATCGGGGCGTTTGCCTGTTACCTATTACAAATCGGTAGATCAATTGCCACCATTCGAGGATTATAATATGGAAGGACGTACTTATCGGTATTTCCACGGTGATCCCCTTTTCCCTTTTGGGTATGGATTAAGCTACACAACATTTGACTATTCGAACTTGCAGGTTCCAGAGAAAATAAATGTAAATGAACCCGTAATAATTTCTGTTGATGTTACGAATATGGGAAGTCGGGATGGAGATGAAGTGGTTCAATTGTATCTTACTGATGAAAAAGCATCAACTCCGAGGCCTATCAGACAATTGGAGGGTTTTGAACGAATTAGTCTTAAAATGGGCGAAACAAAAACTATAAGCTTTACCTTAAAACCAGAACAGTTATCACTGATTAATAAAGAAGACATTCGAGTAATTGAACCAGGCTGGTTTACAGTTAGCGTAGGAGGAAAGCAATCCGGATTTTCAGGTGTAGCGGATGCCGAAACAACATCAACCGTAGATGGAAGATTTAGAATCGTAGGAAAAGAGGTTTCTGTAAAATAAGGTCTGTAGAATAAGCAATAGTTCAAATTAAATTGAATGTTAATTTAGAAAGCTAATAAATGGATTCAAGAGTTATCGGATTCATTTATTAGCTTTGTCATTTGTAATTTATGTGAGATCAATTGTTAGCAATAGATGATTCCATTTGAAAAAGAGTTAATAAAGGAATTGAAGAAGGGAGATCATTCTGCTTTTGAACGAATTTTCCAACAGTATAGCAAACAGCTTTTTTTGTTTTCATTAAGTTATCTGAAATCCAGGGAAGCAGCAGAAGATATCGTTCAGGAAGTATTTGTTAAGATATGGAAAAACAGAGCAGACATTCGGACAGACAAATCATTTCAATCTTACCTTTTTACGATTACACTGAATGCAGTGCGGAAATATTTCAACAAGCTTTCACGCATTAATGAGGTAAAGCATGATATCATATTCAACTTATCTGAGCATAAAGAGGAATTTGACAACAGGTCTGATTACCAGTTGTTGCTTGATAAGCTGGAAGAGTTGATAGAGCAGATGCCTGAAAAGAGAAAAGTTGTTTTCACTAAAATGAAAATTGAAGGCAAATCGCAAAAGGAGATTGCAGAAGAACTAGATATTTCTGTTAAAACGGTTGAATACCACATCTCGGAATCGATGAGATATCTAAAAGATGAATTTGAACGATTAAGAATTAATGGAATTCTTTTCTTTCATCTGTTTGTTCAATAAAAGGACTACTCAAAGATTTTATCCTCTCATTAAAAATATTAATATTTTCTTATTTTAATTTGCCCTTTATCAGTGTGTTGTGTTTGTTTTTGGTGTGAGAATTGATTTTTTTTTGATTTTTGCCTAGGGATTTCAAATAAACCAGGATATAACTGGTGTTTTTGAAATAATTATAGAATGAAAGGTAAAATTGATTCCAAGATTCTGGCAAATTTCTCGAAAGGTAATTATTCGTATAACGATTATCTGAAAGTGAAAGATTGGTTTCAGAATGTTTACAATGATAAGGATACTGAAAACTTTCTTTTTGATGGTTGGCAACAATTGTCAGATGTAAAATCTCAAGAAGATCTTCAACCGGTTTTCGAAAAAATTCACTATCAAATATTGCTAGAAGAGAAGAAAGAGAAAAGAAAGTTGAAATTGTGGCAATATTATCGAAACGTTGCAGCAGTATTAATTCCTCTTTTTATAGTCACTTTCTTTAGCTATTTACTATTTAATAAAGATCCATTAGCGACAGACCAATGGGTTGAAATTAATGTCCCGGAAGGAGCCAAAAGTAAGTTTATGTTGCCAGATAGCACTTATGGTTGGCTAAACAGTGGAGCTAAACTTAAGTATTCTCCCAAATTTCTGGATAATCGTGTTGTTGAGTTGGAGGGTGAAGCCTTTTTTGACGTGAAACATTTTAATAACTCAAAGTTCATTGTAAGTACAAGAGATATGGATGTAAAAGTATTGGGAACTCAATTTAATGTTTCAGCCTATTTAAATGATCCATATACCTCTGTTACCTTGGAAAAAGGAAAGGTGGAAGTAATCGGAAAGTCGGCAAAATTCAAAAAGGATTTGGTTCCTGGTGACATAATTTCCTACAATCACAATCGAAAAAGTCTAAATTTTGACAAAGTAGATACGAAGATTTATACCTCATGGAAAGAAGGGTATTTAGTTATTAACAATGAACCCTTAGGACAAGCAGCTCTTAAGATAGAACGTTGGTATAATGCCGAATTGATAATTGAGGATGAAACTTTAAAAAACTTTGTTTTTAAAGCGACATTCAATGATGAGCCATTGGAAGAGGTAATGAGATTGATTGCAATGACGACACCGATTGATTACCAAATAGAAAAAAGAGATGTTGATGGACAGGGAATATTAAAGAAAAAGAAAGTAATAATAAAACTCAAATAATAGAATGCAAAACAGGAAAGTGTTTGCGGCACTTTCCTGTGAATATGCAGAGCAATGCACAATAATTATTTACTCTAACACAAATGTAAATTTATGGAAAAATTTCGAGAACCAAAGGCGCAAAGAACCTTTTCGCCCTATGATGGGTATGCCTTTAAAAAGATTATTAGGATGTTACGATTTACCGTATTTTGTTTTTTTCTGGGACTTATCCAATTGATGGCTGTAGAATCATATTCGCAGCAGACAAAGCTTTCTTTAGATGAGAGCAACCAACGTTTGGAAAATGTTTTGAAATTGATTGAGGATAGGTCGGAATTCTTTTTCATTTACAACAGGGACCTTATCGATGTTAATCAAACTGTTGATATAAAAGTAAATGATCAGACAATTAGCTCTATTCTTGATAAGTTGCTAAAAGGAACAAATATCAATTATTCTGTAGTAAACAGGCAAATTGTATTAGCAAGCTCCAATAGCGATTTTACTGCTAGTGCGCAGCAAAAGTCAATTTCAGGTAAGGTAGTTGATAATACAGGCATGGCGCTTCCGGGTGTTACAGTGGTTATTAAAGGAACAACTACCGGAACGATAACAGACGTTAATGGAGGATTCGTTTTAGGAAGTGTTCCTTCCAATGCCACCTTGGTATTTTCTTTTGTTGGAATGAAAACTTTCGAAGTTGCAGTTGCAGGAAATTCTGTGATCAATGTTACTATGGAAGAAGAATCTATTGGTCTGGAAGAAGTAGTTGCTGTTGGTTATGGAACGCAAACAAAGGCGACTCTTACTGGTTCTGTGGCTTCAATTAAAAGTGAAGATATTGTAGTAACAAAGAACCAAAACCTACAGAACACACTGACTGGTAAAATGCCAGGAGTTCGGGTTGTTCAGAGGACATCTGAACCGGGAACTTTTGATAATCAATTTGATATTCGGGGTTTTGGGTCACCTCTTGTTGTTGTGGACGGAGTTCCAAGAGATAACTTTACAAGATTGGATCCAAATGACATTGAAAGTGTATCCGTACTAAAAGATGCAGCAGCTGCAGTTTATGGGGTTCGTGCCGGTAATGGAGTTGTTCTTATTACAACTAAAAAAGGCGAAAAAGGGAAGGCGAAAATTGAGTATTCATACATGACCGGATTTCAAAATCCTACAGGATTACCTTCCCCTTTAGATGCAATTGATCGGTTTACGATTTTTAACGAGAAATCAATGCATAATATTAACTCTCCAACTTTAACTTATGATGATGATGTTATGCAACCTTTCTTGGATGGTACCAGGGAAAGTACTGATTGGTATGGTGAAGTTATGAGAAGCAATGCTCCCCAGTCTCAGCAAAATTTAAGTGCTAGCGGTGGATCAGAAAAGATTGATTATTACATTAATATGGGATATAGCTATCAGGGAGGATTTTGGAAAAGTAACGACCTGAACTATAAAAAATACAATGTACGGGCAAATCTGAATGCTCAAATTACTGAACAGCTAAAAGCATCACTAAAAGTGAGTGGCATTTTAGATGAGCAGAATCGTCCATATCGGGATTCGTGGGAAATATTTAAAAATCTATGGAGGTCCCATCCTGACGATCCATATTATGCAAATAATAATCCAGACTATATATACAAAAATCAGGCTGACTATAATCCGGGAGCTATTGCTGATGCTGATATTTCCGGGAATCGTGTTAATATCAACAGGATATTCCAAAGTTCTTTTTCATTGGATTATGAAGTGCCATTCATAAAGGGACTTACAGCTAGTGGTCTTTTTAGTTATGATTTTTCAATGAATGACAGGACTGACTATCAGAAAATATTCTATGAATATGAGTATAATGCTACGACAGATGAGTACATGTCAACCAGTTATCAATCTCCAAACAGGGTTACAAGGAATTATAGTAGCAGACCAAGTAAGTTGTTACAACTCTCCTTAAAGTACAAGGCTAATATTAATGAAAAACACTTTTTCGATGCATTAGCACTTTTTGAAGAAAGCAACAATTCCGGTGATGGTTTTTATGCCCAAAGAGAGTTGAGTATTGCAATTCCATATCTGTTTGCAGGTAATGCCGACAATCAGGTTGGTAACGCAAGTAGTGGAGGTGTTTACGAGAATACAAATAAAGGTTTGGTTGGAAGATTGGATTATAACTACTCAGGGAAATACCTTTTTACCTTTAGTTTTCGTTATGATGGTTCATCAAAATTCCCAACCAATAAGCAGTGGGGCTTTTTCCCTTCATATAGGGCAGCATGGCGTGTCTCTGAAGAGGGATTTTTTAAGAACTCATCGTCATTATCATTCATTAACAATCTTAAATTAAGAGCATCTTATGGTGTTATGGGTGATGACGGAGCTTCACGGTTCCAATTTATTACCGGATATGATTATCCGTTTAGCGGAGGTAATTCTCAAAAACTTGCTTCAGGCTATTTGTTTGATTCCTGGACTAGCTCTCTGGGATTCCGAAATGTTGCCAATCCCAATATTACTTGGTATACTTTAAAAACAACCAACTTAGGTTTGGATGCAAACTTATGGGATAATTTGTTAGGTATTAATCTTGACATTTTTAGACGAGACAGAAGTGGATTGCTTGCAAATCGTCTATTATCTCTTCCATTGTCTTTTGGAGCTAACTTGCCACAAGAGAATTTAAATTCTGACAGGACAGAAGGATTTGAACTTGCATTAACACATCGGAATAAGATAACTACAGATTTAAGTATTAATCTTAGTGCCAATATTGCTTATACCCGTACTAAAAATATTTATGTTGAAAGAGCAGAAGACGGAAGTTCATATGCAAAATGGAGGAATGATCCAACAAATCGATACAACGATATTTGGTTCGGATTAGGATATGAAGGTCAATATCAATCTTATGAAGAAATTAAATACTATCCAGTATATACCAGCCGGGGAGTTCTTCCAGGTGATTACATTTATGATGATTGGAATGAAGATGGCATTATTGATAATGCAGACCGTCATCCAATTGCAACAACAACAAATCCATCGAGCAACTTTAATGGTAAAAGAAATTATCCTTTGTTAAACTTTGGTTTTAATATCGGGGTCAACTACAAGAGATTCGATGTAAATGCACTATTCCAGGGAGCAGCAAAATCATATGCAGCTTACGGAGAGATGTACCAAAGTATTGTTTCAAACGCGTTAGATTTCTTTATGGATCGTTGGCATCCGGTTGATTCTCGAAAAGATCCTTATGATCCAACTAATGAATGGATTCAAGGCAGACTTGCTTATACTGGTACAACATATGATATAGATTCCGAAAGAGGAATACAGAATACTTCTTATTTGAGACTTAAAAGTATTGAGCTTGGATATACATTGCCTGAAAGGTTAACCCAGAAAATTGGCATGAGTAATCTTAGGATTTTTGCTAATGGTTATAACCTGTTAACGTTCACAAAAGCAATTGGAGTTGATCCTGAACATCCATCTGATTTATATGGATATCTGTATCCGATGAATAAAGTGGTAAATGTTGGTGCTAGCCTTAGATTTTAATCCTCTTTAAATTAAAAATTATGAAAATAAAATATATTCAAATAACATTATCAGCCTTGCTGATTTTAAGTTTTTTTTCGTGTGAAAAACTTGATATTGCTCCACCAAACGTACTTACCAATGAAGTGATATTGAGTAGTGCTGAAGGAGTGAAGGCCTATATGTCATCACTATATGGAAGGTTGCCAATTGAGGACTTTAAGTATAGTGCAACAAATAATTCAGGATACAGAGGATTTAATACATGGAATAGTATCAATAGTCTATCTGTTAATACTGGTGAAAATGCGAACCGTAACTCTGGTGGATTCCAAAATCCTGCTTTAGGCTGGTGGTCAGATGGATATCTTGAGATAAGATATGCTAATAACTTAATTGAAGAGCTGCCAAAACAATCAACATTGGATCAAGCTAATGTGAAACGATGGGTAGGAGAAGCCTATTTTATCCGTGCTTATACTTATTTTGCTTTGGTAAAGAGATATGGTGGTATCCCATTAGTTTCAGAAGTTCAGTCATATGATGGAACAAATGCTGATGAATTATTTGTGCAAAGAAGCAGCGAAGAAGAATGTTTTGATTTGATCAAAGCAGATTTGGATTCAGCAATCAATAAACTTGGGGAGACAAGTGAAAATCCTGGACGTGCAAATAAATACGTTGCAGCAGCTTTCAAATCAAGAGCTATGTTATATGCAGGCTCGATTGCACGCTATGCCGCACCTAATACTGTAGGTGGGGTAATGATAAATGGAATACCTGAGACAAAAGCAAATGAATACTTCAAAGAAGCATATATATCTGCAAAAATGCTTGAAGGTAAATACAGTCTCTATATGAAGAGTTGGTCTGCTTCTGATAAAAAAGCAACAGCCGATAACTTTGCAAACTTGTTTGTTGATTCTGATAGTCCTGAAAATATTCTTACTAAAGGATATTCATATCCTGATGCAGTGCATAGTTGGGATCATTTATACAATCCTACTCATATGACGAATGGTGGTGGGGATAGATACTGTCCTACACTGGATTTTGTTGAAATGTTTGATGGAATGGATAAAAACGAAAAAGGACAATTAGTAACAACAAATCCAGACGGAACCTACATCGTCTATAATTCTGCAACTGAATTTTTTGAGAATGCTGAGCCAAGACTTAGAGGTCAAGTCCTTTTTAGTGGAGATAAACATAAAGGATTGACGGTGGATATCCGTCGTGGTATTTTTAAAGAAGATGTTGATCCTGCTGCGCCAATTCAGAAATTCTTTCCTGACGAATCAAGGCTGGCTTACTCGAAAAATGATTTCTACAAGGCTAATGTTGTTGAATCTTCTCAAGCAAATGCAACAGGACAAATACCTTATGAGTTATCAAATGGGAAACTGATTTATCCATGTGGATTAGACGGTGTTAGTTCTTCAAGAGGGTATGCAAACATTATGGGATTTGCTGGTAGAAAATATTTATTGCCAGATCTGCCTAAAGCATCAACATTAATTCATCATTCAACCCAACCTTGGATTGAAATCAGGTATGCTGAAATATTACTCAATAGAGCAGAAGCAGCTTTGGAATTATACCAGAACGGAGCTACAGTACCTGGAGCTTCCGATCTTCAACAAGATGCTTTCGAATGTATAAATCTTATTAGAAATCGTGCAGGTGCAGATTTGCTGGTAAGTAAAACCGATCTTTCCACTGATCCTTCAGTTCCATTGGAAGATGGTGGATACATGATTGCTCCAAACCGTGGACTTCAACTAGTTCGCATTGAAAGGAAAAAAGAACTTGCAATGGAGAACAAAATTTACTGGGATATGAAACGATGGAGGACTTTTGATTCAGAAATTAATTCAAGAACCTGGAGAGTTTGTATGCCTTTTATGTTTGCACAAGGTGCAAATCCAATTTCGTCGGATGATGTTGAAGGAAAATGGATTTTAGACTGCAGGTATGATGAGCGTGGATCAAGGTTTACATTCTCTGTAAATAATTATTATGAACCGATTCCTTCCTCTGAGATTACGAAAGGCCTTCATCCAAATCCAAGTAATTAATTAATGTGATTTTAAAAATACTAAGATGAAAAAAATACTATATCTAATATTTATAATAGCGGGAATGTATTCTTGCGAAATAGATAATTTCACTTCGCCGAGTGAAACCTTGAGTGGACAGATAACTGATATGAATGGTGTCCCACTTCAGATGGAACAGGGAAGTGGTAGTGGGAGGATGAAAATAGAGGAGTTGAGATTTGAGAATCCTATTCCGGTCTATTTAAACTTTAAACAAGATGGTACTTATAACAATTCTAAGATATTTGCGGGTGAATATCGGGTATATCCTGTTGAAGGGCCATATTATCCGCTAGATAGTGCAGAGATGAAGATCGTGGACATTCAGGGGAAAGCTACTGCAAACTTTGAGGTAGTCCCATATTTAAATCTTGAGTGGATAGGAGAACCATCTGTTACAGCAGATAATAAAATCGTTGCAACTTTTAGGTTTACCAGAAATCCTGCTCCTGCAGGACAGACAGAACCAGCTTTGTCAGATTATCAGTTATTTATTTCAACGACTCAATATGTAGGGAACAACAATTACGATAATACGATAGTTGGCTCTACAGTTAACCTGACAGACGGCGACGAAAATCAGGAGATTACTATAACATCGACGCAGCCGATGAAATATTCAACTACTTTCTTTATTCGCATAGGAGCTCGAGTCAAGGACAATTATAAAAAGTATAATTATACAACCATAAAACCTGTTACGGTTCCCTAGCAGAGCTAGTAATTATATAGAGGGGACATTGTTCCCCTCTATTTTTTATATACTGTTGCCGGTTCAAATAATGCCTTTAAGTGTAATAAATGCAATCGCAAAATGAAATATCTTATATTAGTACTATTCTTCGCCTTTTTATCAATAAACACAATTGCTCAAACAAAAAAAGATTTTAGGAATGTAGGCGTTAATAAGTTTACTACGGTTGGTAATCATCCCTATTTATTTTATTCCCCTAAACATATTGAACAACTTCAAAATGCAATTTCAAGCAATTCTTCAATTGAAAATGAATGGCTTCAACTTATTGATTTAGTTAGTGATAGTCAGAAAAGTGGATTAGGTGCTGTTGATAATCTTGGGTTGGCATATTTAATGACAGGGGAGATTAATTATGCAAAAAAGCTAAAAGAGATTTTATTTAGCTATTGTAATCGTCAAGTTTGGGAAGAGGATAATTTGATAAACAGAAAACCTTCCTGGAATGCAGGGTTGTTACTGGCAAAGATAACTAGAACAATTGCAGTGGGCTACGATTGTATTTACGACTATTTAACACCTGAAGAACGAAAGTTTATAGTCGATAATCTTGTTAATAAAGGAATTCTCCCAACGCTAAATGATTGGTTAATTGGGTTTAAGAGAATTCATTCGTTTGATTCAATGGGACACAATTGGTGGAGTGTTTGTGTTTACAACGCAGGTATTGCAATACTGGCAATATTGGATGAAGATCCGCGTGCTGGTGATTGGTTAAATGAAATTGTAAAGTCGATTCCTCAATGGGTTGAATATCAGGGAACCGTGTTCGGACACAAACCTGCAAATTTTGATCGGGAGGGTGGTTTTTACGAAGGCGTAAATTATGCAGCCTTTGCAATCAGTGCTTTATTAAAATTTAGATTGGCCTACCTAAACACCTTTCCTGATACCGGGTTTATCGATTTACCAGTATTAGATAAAGTTGACAAATTTTTTATTGATGCCTGTTATCCAAATTCAGGAGGTTTAATGTCGGTAAATTTTGGCGACGGAGAGTTTGGTGCAAATGATGAAAATCCGGTAGCGCTATTACTCGCAAACGGACTTTACAAAGAGAGATATAATTGGTACTTAAATCAGTTTGAAAAGAAGGAAAGGTTCTCTGGGTCTGGATTTCGGAATGATGAATCACCTCTTGCTTTTGATTTAATCTATTCACCCGGTATTGATAAACATCAAATCCCGGACAGCCCCGATTTACCACATTCTGCATTGTATCCCGATATGGGATGGGCAATGTTAAGAAACTCATGGGATAAAAATGCGACACTTCTTGCTATTAAAAGTGGTTTTAATTTTAATCATGCCCATGCAGATGCTGGTTCATTCATTTTATATCATAATGGTAAAAATTTGATTTGTGATTCAGGCAGCGGCAATTATAGTGACCCTAACTACGTCAGGTATTTTTGCCAGAGCGAAGCGCATAATGTAGTCCTGTTTAATGGAGAGGGAGAAAACAAGGAAGATCGATATACCGGATCGAACAATCCCGGGCATCTCTATAGTTTACTTGATGCAGGTGATATGAAATACATTTATGCCAATGCATCGGGCCCCTATGCACAGCACTTAATGCGGAATTTCAGACACTTTCTATGGATCGGAAATACAATTTTGGTTATTGATGATTTAAAATCATACGAGCCAGGTCAGTTCGAGTGGTTACTTCATTATAACGGAGATACTTCGGTTAAAGATGGAGATATTACAATAGCTGATGAGGATGCTGAAGTAGTTGTAAGACCGCTGTTTCCTGAAACTCTCGAAATCCCGGGAAAAGATAACGATGAAAAATTGAAATTAAGAGTTAAGGAAGGACCTGCAACCAGAAGTTCAAGACCTCCGGTTCCCTACTATTCAATATTGAATCCTAAGAAAGAACGGGTTGCAAAATTTGTTACGGCAATTTTCTTAAAAAATAATCAGTCAGGTAGTTTCTTGCCTAAAGTAGAGACTTCTGAAGGAGATAAGTTTTTGAAAATAAAGATTACCGACAATGAAAAAGTAACATACGTTTACTATAACCTGGTGGCTGATGGAAGGATTATGCACGAACCCAGCATTAATACTTTTGACGGTTGGGAAACAGATGCCACCATGGTTGCAATTTCATATAATGCTAACGAAAAAAATATGGGTGTTGATGAGGCTTTAGACTACACCGTGATTGATGGAAGTTACTTGCGTAAAGAAGATAAAATAGTTATGAGTTCTTTATCAAAAGTGTTTATGATCGCGAAGAGAGAAGGAGCGACCGTTGATCTTTATTTAGATGGACAGCCAATAATCGATTTGCAATTAAGAGCCATAGGAAGTCCGACGAAGGTTCTCGTAAACAATAAGCCTGCAACAATAAGTTTCGATGCTTTCTCTAAATTGTTTAGACTTGAAAAAGCTAATAGCACCTATTAAATATATTAACAAATGAAACACCTCAATAGATTTTACTATTTGATAGCTCTGATGCTGGTTGTAAACCTTGCATTCAGCCAAAATCCGTTGGTTCCTAATTACGAGGAAACACCAAAACGTTCGTGGGAAGATAAGTTTGATTCTTTTTCTTTTAAGGTGTTTAAACAGGATGGACATACCTTACCTTATCGCTTGTATGTTCCCGAAAATTTGGAAAAAGGTAAAGATTATCCTCTCGTTATTTTCTTCCATGGTGCAGGGGAGAAAGGCTTTGATAACCGAAGTCAGTTCCAGCGTTTTAATCCGGTTGAATTCTGGAAAAAGTTTCCTTGTTATGTTCTGGCTCCGGAATGCCCTTCCCGAACACCTGAAACAACAAATGCTGAATCAGTATGGGTGGATACTCCTTATGGAAACAGGGAGCATCAGATGAAAGAAGATCCGACCTGGCCCATGCAACTTGCTATTTCACTAATTCAAACTACCATTAATGAGAAGCAGGTTGACACCAACCGTGTGTACGTGACTGGTTTGTCAATGGGCGGGTTTGCAACCTGGGAGATCTTGCAACGTCATGGCGAATGGTTTGCAGCGGCGATTCCGGTTTGTGGCGGAGGCGACCTTGATTATGCCGCAAAGCTAAAGGATATTCCCATGTGGGTTTTTCACGGCGCAGTTGATCAGACGGTGCCCGTGGAGTGCTCTCGCGATATGGTTGCAGCTATTCAAAAAGCAGGAGGTAAACCGGGATTTACAGAGTTCCCGGATGTTGATCATGGTGCCTGGACGCCCACTTACGGTGATCCGCAAGTGTGGGAATGGTTATTTAAACAAGTGAAAAAGTAAAGGAGGGAGAGATGAAAAAGTTGTTTGTTTTATTGGGGGGAATATTGCTGTTGTTATTTGCATCCAATGATGGAGTTGCAGCAGTAAAACTTCCGGCAATTATTAGTGATAATATGGTGCTTCAGGGCGGCATGAAGAGCCCGGTTTGGGGTTGGGCGTCAGCAGGCGAGACGGTGGAGATTGAATTCAACGGGAAACAATATAAGACTGTTGCAGATGCGAAAGGCAACTGGTCGCTTAAGCTGAAAAGTTTGAAAAGTGGTGGTCCTTACGAGATGAAGGTTAAAGGACAGGATAACACGATAATCATCAAAAATATATTAGTGGGAGAGGTTTGGCTGGCCTCGGGGCAATCAAATATGGAGTTTGGCATTCAAACAGAAGCCGAAGGTGAGCAAGCCATAAAAAACGCCACGGACTCTATGATTCGTTTTTTCTGGGTTCCTTTTGCAAAATCTCTTGAGGAACAAAAAGATATTCCTCCTGTTTCAGAAGGTTCTCTTAATGGAAAATGGGTTGTATGCAGCCCGGAAACAATGGCTGCAAACTGGGCTTGGCACGGATTTTCGGCAGTGGGGTATTACTTCGCCCTGGAAATTCGGAAAAGCAGTGGAAAAGCGGTTGGTATGATTGGCTCCTACAAAGGAGGAACTGAAGCCCAACCCTGGATCAGCCAGTCGGGTTTTGATCTTGAGCCGGCATTGCCAGCCTACAAAGAGAAACACAAAGAATTAGTTGAACAAGTAAAAAAGAGTGCAAAAGAGGCAGATTTTCGTGGGCCATCGAATGCTTATAATGCGATGATAGCCCCGATCTGCCCTTTTGGTATCCGTGGAGTAATCTGGTACCAGGGAGAAAGTAATGGTGACAATCTTGATGAGGCTGTTGAATATTTGGATATTTTTCCACGCTTAATCCGCAATTGGCGCAATCTGTGGGACGAAGGAGATTTCCCGTTTTTATATGTGCAACTGCCAAATTTCAAAAAAGTGGCAGAAACACCGAGCGAAGGAAACTGGGCCTGGGTGCGGGAAGCACAGTTAAAAACCCTGGCTTTGCCCAATACAGGAATGGCTGTAACTATTGATTGCGGCGATGCGGAAGACATTCATCCAAAAGCGAAAAAAGAAGTCGGAAGACGATTATCCTTAATTGCTAATCACATGATTTATGAAAAGTCTGTCGATTCTCAAGGGCCTATGCTGAAATCACAGAAAATTGAAGATAACAAGATAGCCCTCATATTTAAATCAACCGGTGGTTTAAAAGAAGGTAAACTTACCGGTTTTGGCATTGCTGGTGAGGATGGCAATTTTGTTTGGGCTGATGCTTTTTCTGACGGAAAACAAGTCATTGTAAGTTCACCACAAGTTGCCAATCCTGTTGCAGTTCGCTACAACTGGGGAGACAATCCACAGGGAAATCTTTACGGAAAGAATGGCCTGCCGCCTTCACCTTTCAGAACAGACACTTTTAATAGTAAATAAATCCGGCTATTTATCTGAAAAATAACAAAATGAATTACCGAAAACTACAAAACAGTCAAGTTCGGCTGGTGCTGATTTGGCTTATATCTCTTGTATCAATAAATGCTTTTGCAATAAAGTCGGGAAGTAAACAAGATACTGAAAAGAAGAAATATACACATTTGATTATGTACGGGCAAAGTTTGTCGGTTGGACATCAGGCTTATCCTGTTATTTCCATTGAAAATATTGCTGGGAATTATATGATTGGTAACCAGATTTGGATTAATTACGATAATGATAAATCCCCGGTATTCAATCCGCTAAAAGGTACCATTGCTGTTGCTTTCCAGAAGCAAAAGAATATTATGAACCGCTCTGCCGGAACAATTGCGGAATGCCCACTTTTGGGCACAGTAAATCATTTGCAATTGAAACAGCCGGGCCAGTTATTTTTAGCAACATCAAGCGGAAATAGTGGAAAGACGATCGAGCAACTTTCTCCTGAATCGCAAACCATGAATCTCTACGACGAATTCAGGGCAACCATAAAGATGGGTTCAGAAATAGCGCATGAGTCAAATTCTACGATCTACTGTCCCGCTGTTTTCTGGATGCAGGGAGAGTGGAATTACCTGGGCTTTCAAGATGGGTTTACTGCAGGAAGTAAACCAACAGCAGACAAAAACGAATATAAATCGCTTTTGATCAAACTGAAGAATAACATGCAAAACGATATTCAGAAGCACTACGACCAAACCGAAAAGCCACTTTTTATTACCTACCAGGTGGGAGCTCAGTATGTAAAAGGCAGGGAACAATCTATCGGTATGGCGCAGTTAGAAGCTGCGAACGAAAACGAGGATGTTGTTATGGCCGGACCAATCTATCCAATGCCGGATCGTGGCGGCCATCTCGATCCGAATGGTTATCGTTGGTATGGTGAAATGCTGGCAAAGGTTTATTACCAGTCGAAAGTTTTAGAAAAAAAATTTAAACCCTTGCAGCCCGAGAAGATTAGCCGCAAGATGTCTGCCAACGAGATTCAAATAAAATTTCATGTTCCGCATGGTCCTTTGGTTTTGGATACCTTGACCACTGAGTTTGTGAACGATTACGGCTTCGAAGTATTCGTTAACGACAAAGAAACTGAAATAGAAAAAGTAACTGTTTCCGGAGATAAGGTGATATTGAAAATGCATGATTCTCTGGAAGGTGAAGTTGAGGTTGCATATGCCGGTAAAAAAACAGCAGGGCATGGTAATTTAAGAGACAGTGATCCATACCAGTCATTCTTTCAATACATTGATTTGGATCAACAAAATCCGGATGGCTCATTTGTTTTCCCGCGGGATTCAACCGAAACGACTTTGCGCCCTAAGTATGAACCGCGTGATAGAACGGGCAAAGTTATTTATAATCAGCATTATCCTCTTTGTAATTTTGGCGTTTCGTTTTATTATAAACTCCAACATGACGAAAAAAGCCTGTTTGTTTCAGGCGCAAAATAGAATATAAAACACCATTAATAATACTCATGAACAAAGCAAGAATGAAAATCCTACTATATATCGCCCTGCTATTGGCGACAATAAACGTAAAAGGAAATGTTTGCTCAAGTGGAGAAGATAAAGTTAGTAAATATAAAACCGAGGGTAGCTCAGTTTGGATAACAACCACAGATGGAGTTCTCAGGGTTGAACCTTTTTTACCTCAGGTATTGCATATCCAATTTGGAACCCGAAGTGCAATTGACAGTGCACATAGCTTTGGAGTTTTACGATCGCCTGAAGATATTAAGTTTAAAGTTAAGGAAACTAAGACAATGATTCGGCTGGAAAGTCAAAACTTCTCAGTATACGTTGACAAGAAAGATGGATGCCTGTCTTTTCATGGAAGCAAAGGAAAAAAGCTGCTTGAAGAGAATTCCAGAGCCACAAAGTTTTCCGGGTCGAAACCAGCCAGTCAGTTTATTCTAACTCCATCGGAAGCAATTTATGGGTTGGGACAGTTTCGCGATCATGAACTGAATTTAAGAGGAAAGCAAAGGGAACTGGTGCAATTTAATACACAGGCTGCAGTCCCGGTACTTTTGTCAACCAATGGATGGGGAATTTTTTGGGATAATCCGTCGCGTACCCTGTTTAATGATGGCAAAGAAGGTATGTCTTTCACCTCTGACGAAGGGAAAATAGTTGATTATTATGTGTTCACCGGAAACAATTTAGATGAGCTTATTCATGCCTATCGCGAACTGACAGGGGAGGCCCCAATGCTTCCTTATTGGTCTTTGGGACTTCACCAAAGTAGAAATAAGTATGCTTCGCAAAAAGAGGTTTTGAGTGTGGCAAAGAAGATGAGGGATTCAAAAATCCCGATGAGTTCAATATTTATCGACTACCACTATTGGGGGAAATACGGTACAGGCTCACATAAATTCGATGAATCTATTTTTCCCGATGTAAAGGGAATGCTTGATACCTTGCACAACCAGTATCATACCAAAGCGGTTATGACAGTTTGGCCAACTTTTAAACCCGGCAGTGAAAATTATGAAGCCATGGAAAAAGGGGGGTATTTGCTTGAAGGCGCAAAGGCATTGGATGGTACTATATACGACGCTTTCAATCCTGACGCCGCTAAGCTATATTGGAGTCAGGTTGAGAAAGGCTTGATGGGGCTTGGTATTGACGGTTGGTTTCTCGACGGACCTGAACCTGATCAGGTTAATTCATTTCTGAAGACAACTACATTTGCAGGACCCGCCTTAGCTGTTCGGAACCTTTATCCATTGGTGCATTCCACAACATTTTATAATGGGCTGTTGAAAGTCCACCCGAACCAACGACCCTATATGCTCACTCGTTGTGCATGGGCAGGACAGCAACGTAACGGAACGGCAATCTGGTCGGGAGACATTGGTACTGATTTTAAGGAACTGAAACAGCAGGTAACTGCCGGATTGAGCTTTGTTACAGCCGGAATTCCTTACTGGACAACCGATATTGGTGGTTACTCGGGCGGTGATGCAACGGATCCTGACTATCGCGAGGTTTACACCCGCTGGTTTCAATACGGAACGTTTTGCCCGGTTTTTCGCACGCACGGAAGACGTCTGCCCGATAACGGCAAAAGCAATGGACCGAATGAACTGTGGGCATTCGGAGACACTGTACAGAAAATATGTACTGAGTATGATGAGCTTCGTTACCGACTGCTCCCATATATTTACTCTTTAACCGCAAAAGTTACTTTTCAGGATTACACGCCGATGCGATTGCTGGCTTTCGATTTTCCGGAAGACGAGAAGGTACTTAACCTGAAAGATGAGTTTATGTACGGACCTGCTTTTCTGGTTTGTGCTGTGGTTGAAAAAGGAGTAACTCATAAAAATGTTTATCTGCCGGAAGGAGCAATCTGGATCGATTTCTGGACCGGAGCATCTTTCAAAGGAGGTCAAGCAATCCTGGCCGAAGCTCCAATCAGCCGAATACCGATGTATGTTCGTGCCGGTTCAATTCTTCCAATGGGGCCGGTTGAACAGTATGCTGGTGAAAAATCAGGTGATCCGATACAGATAAGAATATATCCCGGAGCAAACGGTGAATTTGAACTATATGAGGATGATGGCGAAACGTTCAACTATAAAAAAGGGGAGTATTCGAAAATTCTTTTTCAGTGGGACGATAGCAGCAAAACACTGAACATTAGCCCACAAAAAGGGAAATATGATGGCATGCAAACTGATCGGATTTTCAATATTGTTTTGGTGAATGAAAATCAAGGCACAGGCATTTATGAAGCAGCAAAAAGCATCAGCGTTTACTATTCTGGAGACAAAGTAAAGCTTAAACTTTAATTGTCGTCTTAGACCGAATAAATATGATAAAGCAAATAAGTCTACTTTTTCTAATCTGCGTCGTTGCGGCTTGTCAATCAGTAAAAAATGACAAGATCGAAGTAGATGAGGAATCAATCCCGGCTATTAGAGGCTGGAATATCCTTTCTGATGACACGGTCAAAGGGATGCTAGTCATTTCGAATGCGGAAAATTATCAAATCAATCATTTGCAATTGTCGCACAATCTTATGAAGGATTTGAAGGATGTGAGAAATCCGCAAAAACTTCATCCAACCAGGAAATTGCTGGACGCTGCTCATCATGCAGGAATTGAAGAGGTTTTGGTGTGGGATCATTCTTTGTACAGTTTGAGTTATTATCCTGAGCGGTTTAAAAATAAGGATGGGCGGATTAATCTGGATAACCCACTTTTCTGGAAATGGATAAAAGATGACTACCGATCAATGCTGGATTCTTTGCCGGGATTGGATGGCATTGTTATGACTTTTATCGAAACCGGGGCGCATGTTGAAGACCAGTATTCTGAAAAATGGAAAACAGAATCCGAAAAACTCGCCAACCTTGTTGATTCGCTGGCAAGTGTTATTATTGATGAAAGGGGTTTGGAGCTGTACATCCGGACCTTTATTTACACCCGAAACGAGTTGGAATCGTTGCTCGGCTGTGTGAATTTGGTTCAAAATCCAAAAGTTAAAATCATGTCCAAGGAAGTGCCGCACGACTTCTTCTTAACACATCCGGTATCTTCTTTTATCAACAGGTTCAATAAAGATGTGATTATTGAATTTGACCTAGGGCACGAATATAACGGACAGGGAATCATCGCCAGTATTTTCCCAAAAACGATGGTCGAAAGGTGGAGATACTTTGCGACTCAGAAGAATGTAATCGGATATGTCGCACGAACCGACAGATATGGCGATACCCAAAACGTTAGTCGTGCAACGGAGGTTAACCTTTATGCCCTGAAAAGAATATCGGAAAATCCGGAATTAAGTGCTGATTCGATAGTAGCAGAATTTATTGCTCAAAAGTACGGGAATGCAGCTGTGAAAATACTGAAGCCGGTATTTCTGGAGACAGAGGAAATCTTCAAATCGGTATTATACACACTGGGTTTGCACATGAATTCTCATAGTGCGCTCGAATTAGAAGATCCCAATACCTATGGACGCCATTGCAGTGGCATTTGGCTCGAAAATCCGGTTGTCAATATCGGGCATGGGGTAAACAAAGAATTTCATTACTGGAAAGATATTGTCGAGAATCTTTCGCCGGCACGCTATAAATCAAAAAATCAGGCCAATGGCAAATCCACTGTATTTTACCAGGAATCGCCCTGGATTATTGACAGTGGATGGTTATCTGAAGTGGATAAGATGAATGAAACTTATCTCGGCTACGTCATCACTGAAAAGGAATACGGCGTGCAAAAAGCGAAGTGGGCAATTGACGAGATAAAAAAGGCTAACCCATTAATCTCTTCCAATGAAGATTATGAAGAGCTTTTGCATCTGTATGAACGTACCTGGCTAACCTCGAGGCTTTATCTGGCATCGGCAAAAGCATACTTTGGATACAGAACCTGGTTGAATTATCCGGGTGACGAAAAGGCTAAAAGGATTGCAACCGAAGGTTTAAATGAAATTGACACTGTTTCTTCTGAAATGGAGAAGTACCCTTTTAAAGGACCTGTTGGACAATACAGCTGGATTAGAGATGTTCACCGGGCTAAAAATCTGCACAATAAAATTACGAACGGGTGGGATGTTTACCGCAACAGGAAACTGAACTGATACAACCTTAAAAACTTACTGAAATGAAATACAATATTATTACAGTTATTCTGCTTACATTTTTCAGCTGGAATGCGCGTGCACAAATAACTCCGCAGGAACAATACGATCAATTGCAACGCGGGCTGGCAGCTGGATGGAATACCTGGGATACCCGAAGTGTATTAACGCAGGTGTTAATGCCTTATGGCGCAGCTATAGATTTAAACTTATCAGATGCGGAAGGGGATCGTATTAATACCTTCCGAATTGGCGGAAGCCCGCTGATGCACCCCGGGCATCATTCATACGATGGAAGTTACACTGATGTTTCTTTGGAATGGAAAGGGCAGAGACTTCGGGTACAAAGTGCATCCGACGGCTTGAAAAATTTCATTCTGGTTACACCTCTTGAAGGAAATAAGGATGGTGGGCAACTTCATATTGTGCCAAAATCGCTTTGGATGAGGGCAAATAAAATTGTTTTGGATAATGACCAGTTTTCAATAGCTCCGTACGGATTCGATATTAAACTTCAGGTTACTACGCGAGGGGAATTTCGGAAAGCAGATGATCAGGAAATCGTTATGTCAGTAAATCAGCCGGTGGCAATCTGCTGTGGCGAAGAAAAAACGATAGAAGAAGTTCAGGATTTTATTGAAAAAAAAGCTGAAGCTTTTGTTGTGGGAACCCGCGATAAGTATGGCGAATGCTATGAGGAGTACAATGCGATGCAGAGTGTGCTGGCCTGGGATAACATTTTTGATCCTTCAATTCGAAAAGTTATTACACCGGTAAGCCGTAACTGGAATGTAAGATGGAGTCATCATCCTGAATTTGGCGGTTTTGTATTGTTTTGCTGGGATACCTATTTTGCCGGAATGATGCTGGCTGCCGACAACAAAGAGCTTGCTTATGCCAATGTGGTTGAGATAACCAATTCTGTCACAGAAAAAGGGTTTGTTCCGAATTTTTATACCGGGAATGACCTCAAATCGCGCGACCGGTCTCAGCCGCCAGTTGGTTCTTTGGCAGTGTGGAGTATTTACAAAAAATACCAGGAAAAATGGTTTCTGGAGCTGCTTTACGACAAATTACTTCAATGGAACAGATGGTGGGATAAAAACCGGAACATTGACGGGCTCTTGTGCTGGGGTAGCTCTCCATTTGAGAAAGTAACCTATCATGCACGGGAGAGTGGCGGTATCAACGAACTTTACGCAGCAGGGCTTGAATCGGGATTGGACAATTCGCCGATGTACGACAATATTAAGTTCGACAAGGAAAAGCACATGATGCTTTTAAATGATGTTGGATTGTCGTCGTTATATGTAATGGATTGCGATTATTTGGCGGCCATTGCAGATGAGTTGGGCTATGAAAAAGATGCCAAAGAATTAAGGAGTCGGGGAGAAGTGTACCGTCAAAAAATGAGCATGATGTGGGATGATGAAAAAGGCTTGTACTATAACAGGCACACCGACACCGGATTACTTGATCCCAGAACTTCTCCAACAAATTTTTATCCATTACTGGCGAGAGCTCCTTCGAAAGAACAGGCCTCAAAGATGATTCAGGAACACTTATTAAACCCGGATGAATTTTGGGGCAAATGGGTAATTCCGGCAACACCTCGTAATGATCCGGCATTTAAAGACAATAATTACTGGAGGGGGCGAATTTGGGCACCTTTGAATTTTCTTGTTTATCTCGGGCTAAAGAACTATGATTTTGAGGATGTACGAATCTCGTTGGCCGAAAAATCGAAGAATCTTTTGCTGAAAGGCTGGATGTCTGACGGATTCGTATTCGAGAATTATAATTCAACAAACGGACAGGGTGATGATACGCCAAGAAGCGACAAATTCTACTATTGGGGAGCTTTATTAAGCTACATCGGACTGATGGAACAAGGATATGTTTTGCCTCCGGAATTGCCTCATTCCAAATAAGCTGACTTTCAAAAAAAGGGATTAATGATGACAGAACTAAAACTCTTACTTTTCGGATGCTTAACTTTAGCATTTTGCAACATCGCTAATGCTCAGCAAAAGACTTTTCCGGGAGCTGATGAAAAAACAGCTTCCCGGTCGGAGTATTTTTCGTGGATTAATAATACGAATGAAGGTACTACAGAAGAACAGACATTTATCAATCTTGAATTTTTTAAATGGCTGAATACCCGGTTTGGGATGACGCTGGACATTTATGCTTTTGATGCCGGAGCAATTGACGGGAAAAATTTCTACGGAAGCACTCAATCCGATCGTTTTAAACGACAGTTTCCAAATGGTTTTGCGCCGATCGTTTCCAAAGCGAAAGAAATGAACACGCGTTTGGGAATCTGGGGTGGCCCCGACGGGTTTGGCAATTCGCCGGAAGAAGAAAAGCAGCGGATGGATATGATGGTCAGTCTTTGTAGAGACTACCATTTCGAACTTTTCAAGATGGATGCCGTGTGTGGGCAACTTCGTCCTGAAAAATATGATGCATTTGACAGAATGATGACCGAATGCCGGCAATTTTCGCCCGATTTGATTTTGCTGAATCATCGTCTGAATTTAGGGAAGGGCATGCCTCATTCAACCACATTTTTGCTGGGTGGTGCCGAAACGTATATCGATGTGCACATGCCCAACCAAACAACTGCCCCCCATCATCGGGCAGGAGCGCTTTCGAGGGAGTTGCCTCCAAATCTGACGCGCCTGACCGAAGATCATGGTGTTTGCCTTTCGTCGTGTTTGGATTATTGGGAAGACGATCTCATTTTACAGGCCTTCAACCGCAATCTGATTCTGGCTCCCGAGATATACGGAAATCCTTGGTTTTTGAGAGATGATGAATATCCTTTGCTGGCGCGCATTTTTAATCTGCATCGGCAATACCGTGATATTTTGGTTTCAGGCATGGTGTTGCCCGAAAAGGAATGCGGAGTGAACGCAGTTTCGCGCGGCGATGAATATACTCGTTTTATTACGCTCCGAAATTTGAGTTGGGAGCCTGTTCAATACTCCGTCAAACTTGATTCAACGGTTGGGTTGAAAGACGCAGGAAAAGTGATGGTGCGCACCTATCATCCGACAGAAAGGATTATCGGTGAATACAAATACGGTTCTTCCGTTGAGGTTGAGGTTTTGCCTTTTCGTTCTTGTCTTGTAAAATTGTCTGATTCCTCGGAAGAGAGCGAATTTGGCATAGTGGGTATTGACTATCAAATTATCCCGAATGCAGGAAATGATAGCTTGATAGTTCAGTTATTGGCTTTGCCGGGAATGGAAAAAGAAATTAAACTTACCGGAGACTTGTCCGCTTATAAATCAGTGACAATTGATGGAGAAAATGCATCGTCTTTGCTAAAGGGGAAATCGGTTAAAGTTCAGTTCGATGGTGAAAAATATAAATCTCCCTATCACCGGAAATTAGGCGATATGCAGGAATGCCCGGTTCCGGCTGGAGCGGAATCAATTTACGAAGCAACCTGTTTTGCGGCGGACAATAATTCCTTGGAAGTACGTGAATTAAAAAGATCGGGAAGTAGCAATATTCTGCAGGTGAATGCTGCACGGCAAGCATTCTTGAATCAACCTACTTTTAAGGGATGCGAAACCTGGGATCAATACCTGTTTGGCGGAGATCCCTCTACCGCCTTTTCTGTGATGACAAATTTGAATAGCGTCAATCTTCAATCCACAACGTTTCGCTTGGACTTTGGCATGCCGCTGGATTTGGATTCTTTGGTGATTCAGACAAAAGATGATTTTTCACTTTACCCTTTGAAAGCGGAAGAAGGCCACAATGCACTTGTGTCGAAAGACCTGGTTTCGTGGCAAGAAGCTTTTTTTATCTCGGGCAAATCAATGAAAATCGACTTTTCGTCGTTTGGGGAAATTCGATATGTAAAGTTACATCCTGCACCGATGAGGATTTCTGAAATCGTTGGTTATAAGAATGGAGTTGTAGTTGATCGTTCGAACTGGAGAGCGTCAAATCTTTTCAACTCGTACTCTAAAAATCAAAATAATTCGGGCTTTTCTACTGAAAAAGCGTGGTCGCTTCCGGTAACTCTCGGGGAAATACCTGAAGGTAGTTACCTGTGTGTTGCTTTGGAAGGAGTACACGGAAAGGAAGGGGCTTTTGCCGGACTCAAAATTGATGGAGAATATTATGGCTGCCCCGATCGTGCTCCATCGTTTAGAAGTAATGTTTGGGAAGGAAAAGTGAGGGAAACAGACCGGAATTATACTTACTATTTCCCATTAAGCAAAGAGATGCTTGGTAAAAAGCTTGAAGTTTTTGTTCTCGGGTTTGATAGCGACAATCTCGATTTTAAGCCATCGGTTTATATTACCTCCTATCCAATCCCTTTTCAGAAGAAAACAATGAAAATATACTAGTGATAGTGAACTTTTGTTGCGAGTCGATTCGATGAGAATTTGAGTGGCTAAAGGCTTCTAAACTTAATTAGGTTGAAGCTAGTATTAGATGTTTTAAACCAACTATATAACTTAAAAAAATAATAACAATGAAACAAGATGAATCAAGGCGCAAGTTTTTAAAGAAAACCTTGGCAATTAGCGCTGCTGCTGCATTTCCATCAATGATGGTAAAATCTGTATCTGGATCAGTATTGCCAATTTCAAAACTTGCAAGCGCGAATGAACGGGTAAATGTAGCCTGTTGCGGAATCGGTAATAGAGGTGGCCAAATCATAATGGATATCTACAATACAGGATTAGCAAATATTGTTGCTTTGTGTGATGTGGATATGGGGGCTAAGCATACCCAGAATGTACTTGGTAAATTTCCTAAAGTTCCAAGATTTCAGGATTTCAGAAAAATGTTTGATAAGATGGGAAGTCAAATTGATGCCGTCTTAGTTGGTGTTCCCGATCATTCTCATTTTCCTATCACAATGTTGGCTATGAGTTTAGGGAAGAATGTTTATGTGGAGAAGCCAATGGCCCGTACTTTTAACGAGGTTGAATTAATGATGAAAGGAGCTGAAAAGTACAAAGTGGCAACGCAGATGGGGAACCAGGGGCACTCAGATGCAAATTATTTTCAGTTTAAAGCATGGACAGAAGCTGGAATTATTAAAGATGTGACCGCCATAACTGCCCACATGAATGGTGCACGTCGTTGGCACGGATGGGATACCGGAATTACTAATTTCCCTTCAGGAATGCCAATACCGGAAACTTTAGCTTGGGATACCTGGTTGTCTGCTGCCAAATATCATGATTACGACAAAGATTATATCAATGGACAATGGCGCTGCTGGTACGACTTTGGCATGGGGGCATTAGGAGACTGGGGAGCCCATATCATGGACACTGCTCATCAGTTTTTAGATCTGGGATTACCTTACGAAGTTGACCCTGTGAAAATTGAAGGACATAATAAATTCTTTTTTCCACAGGCATCAACATTGGCATTTAAATTTCCAAAGCGGGGAAAAATGCCAAAGTGTGTAATTACCTGGTATGATGGTGTAAATAATGTTCCTTCGGTACCTGAAGGATATGGAGTTTCCGAACTTGATCCAAATATTCCGGCGGCCAGTAATGGTAAAATTCAACCTGCTAAATTGAATCCCGGAAAAATAATCTACGGTAAGGATCTCACCTTTAAAGGCGGATCACATGGAAGTACTTTATCTATTATTCCAGCTGAAAAGGCTAAAGAGATGGAATCTAAATTGCCAGCTGTTCCAGCTAGTCCATCAAATCACTTTAAAAACTTTTTGTTAGCTTGTAAAGGACAAGAAAAGTGTCGTTCATCATTTGATATTGCCGGGCCATTAAGTCAGGTATTTAATTTAGGGGTACTGGCGCAACAGCTAAATATGAAGATTAAATTTGACCGCAAAACAAAAACAATTACCAATAGTAAACTTGCAAATGATATGCTGGTAGGAACGGCACCACGTAAGGAATGGGAAGAGTTTTACAAACTTTAATTTGTTGAACAACTAACAAATAATCAAAATCTGATAATGATAACTAAGATGAGAAAGATAATAACTTTTATACTAGTCACCATTTTTATTGGTGCTACTACAATTGCTCAAAACAGGCCTGATCCACAACTTGCTCCTGACACCAAGGAAGTTTTCAAAATTGGTATGGCAGGTTTTACTTTTGTGCGTTTTGATCTGGATAAGACACTTGAGACAATGAAGCGTGCGGATGTTCATTACTTGTGTATAAAGGATTTTCATTTACCAATGAATAGTACTGATGAAGAAATCGCTGCCTTTCATTCCAAACTCAAAGAAAATGGAGTAACAGGATATGCTGTAGGTCCTTTGTATATGAAAACCGAAGCTGAAGTTGACAGGTGTTTTGAGTATGCCGATAGAGTTGGTGTTAAGACAATTGTTGGTGTGCCCGAATACGAATTATTGCCTTATGTTGATAAGAAGGTGAAGGAATATGGATTTAACCTAGCCATTCATTTACATGGGCCAGATATTGACAAATACCAGGATGCTGAAGATGTATGGGAGCATGTAAAAGATCTTGATCCAAGAATCGGTATGTGTTTGGATATTGGTCATGATACACGAAATGGAAAAGATCCGGTTAAAGATTTAAAGAAATACCAAAGCCGCGTATTTGATATTCACCTAAAAGATGTAACTGGCGACACCAAATTAGGTTACTCAGTTGAAGTTGGCCGGGGGATTATTGATTTTCCTGCATTTGTCAAGATGTTGAGAAAAGTAAATTATACCGGGGTTGTAAGTTTGGAGCATGAAAGAAACATGGACAATCCTTTTATGGGGATTGCTGAATCAATTGGATATTTTCGTGGAGTAATTGCAGTAACACAGAAATAGCAGATCGAAAGTTAGATATGAAAGGCAGAATTCATTGTGAGTTCTGCCTTTATTGAAAAATTTTAACCACTTATGAAAGAAGATTATTTTAATATTGTGATATGCTGGGCTAACTAATTTTACTAAATTGGCTTCCAATTTTGGGTATATACTATATAAGAGTAATTGTTATTTACCCAAATACATATTAGAATTGGGTACGAAAAGGATTTCAATGAATGATCTTTATGAAAATACGGAATTGAGGTTTGTCGATGGGAGTCGTATTGATTTGAAGGAATTCTTTTTTTCTTATTTTTCTGAGTTATCTTTATTTGCCAACAAATATATTTCTGATTTATCAGTTTGCGAAGATATTGTTCAGGATGTTTTCATTGCTTTATGGCAAAAACAAAAAAAAATTCAAAACCTGCTTGCAGCAAAAAGCTTTATATATAAATCTGTTCGAAATTCATGCCTTGATTATCTAAAACATATTAAGGTTGAAGAAAGATATCTTGAATATAAAAGAAATGATGATGAGGTTTCCGATTCATTTATTGAAGAAATTATAAAAGCTGAGGCATATAGTCAAGTGCATCGTGAGATTGACAAACTTCCAAATATGGGAAAGAAAGTTTTGTTATTGGCGATGAAAGATATTCCAAATGAAGAAATTGCTCGTATGCTGGATATCAGTATTAATACCATTAGAACTCATAAGGCCCGCGCCTATAGGGTGTTGAGGAATAATCTTAAAGATATATTCTTATATTATATTATATCTAAAATCACTCCTTCCTTAAAATAAACTCAAAAATATCTTTTTCTGTGTAGTCCTATTAATGAGCGTTGTCGTTTTAATACCAAACGCGAGTTTAATTTTTTAATATTAGAATTGGCTACATGAAAATATCTGATGCGATTAAGTATGGTTCTTTGATTGGCAAATATCTACTTGGTAAAGAAAAATCAAGGGAGTTAGAAGAACTAAAAAAGATTGTAGAGAGAGAGGAGAGCAATCGGTTAATTTTTAGTCAATTAAAGAATGAAAAGCATATCTCAGAGAAAATTGACGAGTACGAAAAAATCGACAGGCAAAAAGCTTGGCAAAAATATTCTGGTAAATTGGCATTCGTCAAACTTGAACAAACTATTAGGAAATGGAAAATTGCGGCAGTAATTTTTATGATTATTGGTATAGGAAGTTTATCTGGAATTTTGAGATATGAATTCTCTTCCACAGATTCAGGAAAATTACTTTACACAACTTTTACTACCCCTCTTGGTCAAAACTCCAAGATAGTGCTACCTGATCAATCTGTTGTTTGGTTAAATTCAGGTACGACCATCACTTATAACAATCATTTTTCTATTGATAACAGAGACGTTGAAATTGAAGGGCAAGCCTTTTTTCAAGTAGAACATAATGAAGAGCTTCCATTGATAGTAAATTGTAGAGACCTGAATGTGACAGTTCTTGGAACAAAATTCGACGTTAATGCATATCCTGATCATACTAATATAGAGATCGTATTGCAGGAAGGAAAGGTTGAACTTACTCATGATAATTATAAGTCATTCAGACAAATATTAAATCCAGGTGAAAAGCTTGAGTTTGACACTGAAAATGTTGGGTTGAATGTTAGTCAAGTTGATATTTATAAGTATACCTCTTGGAAAGATGGAATCCTGATCTTTAAAAATGATCCAATGAATGAAGTCCTTGAAAAATTGGAAAGGTGGTATAACATTAAAATTGATGTGAGAAACAAAGAAATTTATAATCTGGTGTTTAATGCTACTATTGTAAATCAAAGTGTTGAGGAAATATTTGAGTTGATCAGATATACTTGCTCGGTTGAATATCAGATTATTCATAGTAAAGATCCGGAAATCCCTGAAAAAGTAATACTATCAAACTAAAATTAAGAATTTAAAAAAGCTTGCCTATGAGAATTATTTCCTGACTAAAGAAAATTGAAAAAAGGAGATGCGACAACACCTCCTTTAGATTTTAATGCCTTCGAATTTCACATTATCAGCTGGCATTTACAATTTGAATTGAGAATCCAAATTTTAACAAATTTATGAAAAAAAAATGTTTTTTATTGATTCCTGGCTTGTATAAGCTTTGGGGATCTAAATTATCAAGAGTGATGAGACTAATAGTACTAATGCTCATAACATTTATTGGGCAAATTTATGCAACTGAGAGCTATTCGCAAAGCAATAGATTTGATCTTAATATGGCTGATGTCACAGTGGAGAGGATATTGGATATTATTGAAAATCAGTCTGAGTATTATTTTATTTATGAGGCTCACAAGATAGATGTAACCCGAAAAGTTTCAATAAGCGCAGAAAAACAATCAGTTGAACAAATTTTAGATAAGATTTTTGAAAGTACTAATGTTACATATAGAATCGATAACAGGTTAATTGCGCTAACGTCAATCACTAACGATTTTCTGCAGCAGCAGGAAAAAACAATACAAGGAACAATCACAGATGAGAATGGTTTGCCACTTCCTGGAGTAACAATTGTAATTAAAGGTTCTACAACTGGCGTAATCACTGATATGGATGGTAACTATAGCTTGTCCAAAGTACAAAGCGGAGCAACAATAGTCGTCTCTTTTGTTGGAATGAAAACCCAGGAAATTTTTGTGGGTAATGATACAATTATTGATGTTACGCTGGAAGAAGAGTCAATAGGTATTGAAGAAGTTATCGCTGTAGGCTATGGTACCACATCTAAAAAAAACCTAACAACTTCAATTTCGAAGGTTAAAACTGATGAAATTACAAAGGCAGCAAGTAGCAACATGACTCAATTAATGATGGGGCGTGCTGGTGGCTTACAGGCAACTGTTGCCAGTGCGCAACCTGGTGGAAATGTTGATATATCAATTCGCGGAGCAGGCGAACCTATCTATATTGTTGATGGGGTTATGATGCCAAGTAGTTCGCTTGAAGGTGGATCGGGTGGTTCAATGACAGTGACTCCAGCAGCAGTTAATCGTTCCGGACTGGCTGGGTTAAATCCTGAGGATATTGAGTCCGTCGAGATTTTAAAAGATGCATCTGCTTCAATTTATGGTATTGGTGCTGCTAATGGGGTAATTCTCATTACAACTAAAAAGGGAAAAGAAGGTCCGCTTAAGGTTTCTTACGATGGCAGCCAGTCAGTTGTCATGAACTATAAATATCTTGATATTCTGAATGCACAGCAATACATGGGGCTAGTCAATGTTTTTAACAAGGAACAATACCTGTATAACAACAACATGGCACCATATGGGCCAAATGTTTACAATAGTGGATGGACCGCTCCATATAGTGACAGTGAGATTGCCAGCGCACAAACCACAGATTGGAAAAATGAAGTGTTGAGAAACGGAAGTATTGCCAACCATAACATTATAATCAATGGTGGATCTAAATTGGTGAACTACTATATTTCGGGTAACTATTTCAACCAGAGTGGTTCAGTGTCAAATTCAAACATGGAACGTTACGCGCTGAGAAGTAATGTTTCATACCAGTTGAACTCCTTTGTCAAGCTAAGTTCAGCTATCAATGTGAACCGGAATAGTTACAACAACTCAACTGTTGGAGGAACAACTAATGGGCGTGGAGAACAGGCTATGGGTGCATTAGCTGCAGCTCTGACCTATCCTTCGAATCTACCGCTAAAAGATGAAAATGGTAATTATACTCTTTTTATGAATGTACCAAATCCGGTTGCCATGGAAGACATTCTCGACAAAACAACAACAAACGGTACATACCTGAATTTTTCGGCTGATATTGATTTAATCAAAAATATGCTGGCAGCCAAATTCCTTTACGGTAACAATCTCGAAAATTCACGTCGAACAACTTTTATTCCCTCATATGTTTATTTCGACAATATGTACAAATCGCGTGGTAATCTGGGAACAGACAACCGCTTGAATCAAACAATGGAAGCGACTTTATCATTCAGGAAACGTTTTAATGATTTTTTGAATATGGATGCCGTAGTGGGAATGGGAAAATATAAGAACAATTACGATGGGATGAATGTGGCCTATGATGGACAGCACGATGCCATTCAGAATGATAACCTTAGTTCGGTAACCGGAGTTGTTTCCCCCGGATCGTATCGTAGTGCCAACGAAAAACGTTCTCAGTTCATTCGTGCTAATTTTGATTTTATTGATCGCTATGTTATTGCATTTACGCTTCGTCGCGATGGTACAGATAAATTTTTTCCAGATAAAAAATATGCATTTTTTCCTTCATTTTCAGCTGCTTGGAAAGTTTCAAACGAATCGTTCATGAACGGTGTTTCCTGGATAAACCTTTTAAAAGTCAGAGCTAGTTATGGTGAGACCGGCAGCGATAATCTGGGAACATCGTTATACGGTACTTTTGGACCCTTTGGAAATCAAGTCATGTTTGAGAACAATACTATTAAATATATTCCCATTGTTACAAACGGTATTGATTACCCAAATGTGAGCTGGCAAAAAACTACCATGAAAAATATTGGGATCGACTTCTCCATTTTAAGAGATAAAGTTTGGGGTAGTTTAGATGTTTTCCAAAATGATATCACCGATATGCTAGGATATGCCAATACCGCAGGTTTGTCTATGTTTGGAACTTATCCGATTAACGGGGCCCATTTGCAGCGAAAAGGTTGGGATGCTACCGTGAACTCTAAGAATTTGCAGACTGAGGATTTTCTGTGGACCACTGTCTTGACGCTTTCCAGGTACAACTCATTATGGATTGAACGAATGCCAAATTATGACTATAACGCTTACGAAATTCAGGGTGAAGTAGCTTCAAACGCCCGTTATTATTACGAAACAAGTGGAATAATCAATGCCGATATGAGTAATATGCCTGATTCTCAGCCAGAAGCTGCACAAAGTCCTGGTTATCCGATCATTGTTGATCAAAATAACGATGGTGAAATAACTACTGATGATATCAAGATGTCAAACGAGGTTCCCAAACTTTATTTTGGTTTTGGTAATACATTTAATTATAAAAAGTTCGATCTGGATATCTTTTTATATTCGCAACTTGGTGTGAATAAATACAATTATGCACGTGATTGGGCTTCTGCAATTAAACTGGCCAACTCAATAAGTAATTCAAATTCTTTCGCTTTTGATATGTGGAATTCGCAAACCAATCCGAATGGAACGCAACCTGGAATTGCATGGGATCTGGCTTCCGTGACACTTCCCGGTAGTGCCGGAACTGATGTCGGATATCAAAATGCTTCGTTCGTTCGGGTAAGAAATATTACCCTTGGATATAATATCTCCGGGAAAGTATTAGGTGAAATTGGCCAGTATGTAAGTAACGTCCGGATTTATATTGATGCACAGAACCCGTTAACCTTTACCAATTTCGAAGGATTCGATCCGGAAGTATACACAGGTGGAAACTACAAAGGAGGGAAAGCCGAATATCCACAGACCAGGACCTTCTCTGCAGGGGTTAAAATCACATTATAATTAAAAGACAGTATAATTATGAAAAATAATATCATATTTTCAATTTTAGTTTCAATTACATTGCTTTTAAGTAGTTGCGAAGAGAACTTTGAACCTCAAATGTATGGTAAGCTTTTTACGTCGAATTTCCCGAAAACGGAATCAGATTATGAAGCTTACCTGATGACTTGTTATATACCTTTTTCAGTGAACTGGAGTTATAACTTAACCGGAGGATCATGGCAGCATGGTTTCTATGTTGCGGGAGATGGTCACATATGTCAATTTGATGCTACCTCAGATTACTGTGCTCCATGGGAGGTGAATAACGGAGGTAGTTCGAGGCGGAAATATTCAGAAGTCAATTTTGCCGATTTTGTTTACTTCAAACGTTCAGATAACGGCAATCCTCCGTATTTCGAGAAGCTGAGGGATATTACTCGTTTTACTGAAATAATTGGTGTTCTGGAGGATGCAACAGTGCTATCGGATACAAAAAAGAAAAATTTCATTGGAGAAGCACGATTTCTGCGCGGCATGATGATGTATTATTTGATGCATATTTACGGCCCCGTTCCAGTTATTCTTGATCCCTCAATGGTTGGTAATTTGGAAGACGAACAAAATCTTGAACGCCCAACGCTGACTCAGATGACAGAATGGATCACTGCAGATATGGAATACGGTCTAGCCAATATGGCTGCTACTGCTCCAAAGGGAAGGTACACTGCTGATTATGCCCGATTTTGTTTAATGCGCCATTATTTAAATGAAGGTTCGTATATGAATGGCTATTACGACAAAGCAATACAAATGTACAATGAGTTGAAAGATTCAGGATATGGCCTGTATACCAATGGTGACGATGCAGCTTATGCTGACCAGTTTAAACAGGCAAATAAATTCAATAATGAAGTTATTATGGCCGTTTCTACAAGTGAATCAGGGGATGGATCGGGTACTAATGGAAATTTTAATCCATTATCGTGGTATGTTGTACCTAATAATGCATCGAAATATGCCGATGCAGAAAATACAATACCTACTCCGTTTGTATATCAGGGAGGAGGCTGGAGCCAATCTTATAATGTTGCTCCTGCTTATTACGATACTTATGAACCGGGAGATTTGCGTAAAAATGTGATTCTGACATCGTATGTTCAAAATGATGCTGCCAGAACAAATATAACTGTTGATGATATTGGTGTTAAGTGGTCAGGTTTTATTATCAATAAATATCCGATTGAAATACCTAACCAGTTCCAGCCAACTGATATTCCACTTGCACGTTGGGCAGATGTGTTGCTGATGTATGCAGAAGCTATAGCCCGAAAAACGAATGCGGTTCCGACTGGTGAAGCTATGCAAGGGGTGAATGATGTGAGGGCAAGGGCTGGCCTTGCACCATTGAGTGGAGATGCAATTGCGAGCTACGATGGTTTTATGGATGCCCTTTTGGCTGAACGAGGTCATGAATTACTTTATGAAGGTGGTAGGAAGATTGATTTGATTCGCTTTAATAAATATCGCCACAATTGTATGGCTATTAAAGGAGTTGCTCCAACCAGCCAATATATTCCGATTCCTGATTACGCGGTTCAACAGGCCGAATCATACGGAAAAACGCTTACACAGTTTTTTGAGCGATCTAATTACGAGCAGGATAATTAATTTGTAATTTGATAATGCTACTTCACCCGAAATGGTTAGGTAGCATTTTTTTATTAACTGTAATTTAAAATTTTAATTGCAAGTTGGATTTATTGTTAAAATTGAATCCAGTTTTCTATCTTTTATGTAAAATATGTTTATAGAGAATTGACTTTATAATTAGTCAAAATAGAAATTCAATTTCATAGCTAACTTGACTCTATATGCTTAATTATAACCTGATTAACTAATCACATGTTGTTTATGATGAAAAAGTTACTGTTTACTCTTATTTGTGGTTTTGCCGGATTTTCAATTTGGGCACAAGAGCGATTTATGAAAAATAAAAACAAAATCAACAAAACGATAATCTTTGGAATAAGTTGTTTTGTATTGGTTTCGTTAAATATTAATGCACATTCTTCCAATATCAAATTCGATAAAAATTCGCGGCAACGGATATTATTTGACGAAAGCTGGAAATTCAACCAGGGAGATATTTCCGGTGCAGAAAATATTGATTTTAATGATGAGTCATGGCGCTTATTAACACTTCCTCATGACTGGAGTATTGAAGGAGAATACGATGAACATGCCAGTACAGGCGGTAGCGGCGGATATTTACCGACTGGGATCGGTTGGTATCGCAAGCATTTTAATATTTCCAAAGGTTCACAAAATTGTTGGATTGAGTTTGATGGAGTTTACATGAACAGCGAGGTTTGGATCAACGGAAATTATCTAGGGAAGCATGCGAACGGTTATATTAGTTTTTACTATGATATAACCCCCTATTTGAAAGACGGGGAAAATGTGATAGCTGTAAAAGTTGATAACTCAATACAAACCAACAGCCGTTGGTACTCCGGTTCCGGAATATACCGCCATGTATGGCTAAATGTTGCCAATCCGTTACATATTTCACAATGGGGAACCTATGTTACGACGCCATTCGTGGATAGTTTATCGGCGACTGTCTGCATAAAAACAATAGTTGAGAATAATTATTCCGAAGTGAAAAATGCGGTCTTGAGTTCCCGGATCGTTGACAGCCAGGGAAAAGTTGTGGTAGAGACCAAAAATTCTATAATAGTCAACACAGGTGAAAAGAAAGAATTTACTCAGTTTGTAAATGTAAACAATCCGTCTTTGTGGTCCGTTGATTTTCCTTCGATGTATACCTTGAATTCATCAATTACTGTAAACGGAAAGATCGTTGACAATTTTGAAACCCCTTTCGGAATTCGTTCAATTGAATTTGATGCGATGAAAGGATTTTTGCTAAATGGAGAGCAAGTTAAAATGAACGGGGTTTGCCTACATCATGATGCTGGTTGTTTTGGGGCTGCTGTTCCGGTGCAGGTTTGGGAAAGACGATTTAAAATATTGAAGGAGATGGGATGCAACGCCATACGCACCTCGCACAATGCAATGGCTCCCGAATTTATGGATTTATGTGACAGGATGGGCTTCCTGGTGATGGACGAACCTTTTGATGAATGGGAAGAGGCAAAAGGCAATACGACTTCAGCATATCATTTATACTTTAAAGAGAATTGGGAAAATGACTTAATATCCTTTATTCATCGTGATAGAAACCACCCTTCAGTTGTGATCTGGAGCGCTGGTAATGAGATTCCAGAACAGTCAACAACGCGTGGACAGGAAGTTCTGAAGCAATTGCTCGATGTATTTCATCGCGAAGGACCAACCAGGCCAGTGACTACTGCAAATGATCGGATTGAGGATGATGGCCGTGCTGCCTTGCTTCCTTTTCTTGAAATGGAAGATGTTGTTGGATACAATTATGTGGATCGCTGGCACGAAAGACGAGAGCAGTACTACAGCATCGATAAAATCAATCATCCGGATTGGATTATGATTGGAACAGAAAATGTGAGTGTGCGTGGTGATCGGGGAGCTTATTCGCTGGATGGGAAAAATAATAATAAACATGGGCTTGCATATAACAATGGCATGATACGAGCTGAGCAATTATGGAAATTTACGGCAACACGTGACTATGTCTGTGGTGACTTTATGTGGACAGGTATTGATTATTTAGGAGAGTCGCGTTGGCCACGTAAAGGTTCTGATGCAGGAGTGATTGATATGGCTGGTTTTCCAAAAGACGGGTATTATTTTTATCAAAGCCAATGGACCGATAATCCAATGATCCACATCTTACCTCATTGGAATTGGGCAGGTATAGAAGGAGAAATAATACCTGTAATTGCCTATTCAAATTGCGATGCTGTAGAGTTGTTTGTAAATGGAAAATCATATGGCGAACAAAAGCTGGAATTCCCCAGACCGGGCAATTCTGGCGGTTGGAATACTTATGATAAACCTCCGATAAATGGTAACACAGCAGATTTGCATCTTACATGGAATATCCCATACGAACCCGGAACATTAAAAGCTGTAGGGAAAAGGGACGGCGAAATAGTTTATACTTCAACTGTAACTACTGCAGGGGCTCCGGCCGCACTTCGTCTATCAGTTGATAAAAACAGTATTACCGCAAATGGTTATGATATCGTTCATTCCAAAGTAGAAATAGTTGATGCATATGGAGTAGTTGTTCCTGAAGCCGACAATGAAATACAATTTGAAGTTAGGGGGGAAGGGAAACTAATTGGAATAGAAAATGGTAACCAAAGTGACCTTACTTCTCCAACCTCAAAAATAAAGAAAGCTTTTAACGGACTAATTCTCGGCTATATCCAATCAAATGAAAAGCCTGGAAACATCAACATTAAAGCTTCTTCCACTGGATTAAAAGATTCTGAAATAACTATCACCGTTGTTGAATCTAACAAAAAATAATATTGTAAAATCTAATATTTATATATCATGAAAAAATTCATTTGTTTATTTTCAATGCTGTTTCTTTTGCTCTTTTTCAGAAGCGCTTCTGTTTGTTATGCACAATTAAGTGATCCATTGCCTTTTATGACACCGTTTGTGCCAAAATCGACCCAAATTGTGGAATACAAAGATATTGATAGTAAAAATGTTCCGAGTGCATTGGTGAGATTACCGAACAGGAAACTTGCATATATGGTCCGCGAGAACAATGAATTAAAGCCTTATTACATTAATGCATTAGAAACCGGATGGTGGGATGGTCTATACAACGAGGATACGGACTTGGACGCAGTTTTCAAAGATATGAAAAGTATGGGGGCTAATACGGCTCTTGTAATGATTCATTGGGAAAATATTGAACCAAGCGATAATCATTTTGATTTTTCTTTTACAGATTCACTTGTTGCAGCAGCTGCCCGTCAAAACATGAAAATCTGGTGGGTATTATTCCTGCATACTCAGAAAGATATTCCTAATTATCCTGCGGAAGGTGGATGGACTTTTCATTTGGACGACAGAGATGGTTCTAACTATACGATGCAATGGCCAAAACGTGATGGTGTAACTTATACAACTATAGAAGGAGTAATGAAAAATGCAATAAAACCTCTACATGCTTTTGGCCATCCTGAAATATTCTACCGTATCAGACGAATGCTTTATAATCTTGCTGTTCAATACAAAAAGAGCGAAACAGTAATCGGGGTGCAAGTGGGTAATGAAGAATGTTTTAGTTATTGGGATGAAAGTGATTTAAATCCGGAAACCGCAAAACTTTTTGAAGAATGGAAATTGAAAACGAATAAGCAAGATTATGCGCAGTTCAAAAAAGATGCTTTTAATTGGTGGTGGAGTCAGTTTACCAGTGCATTTCATGAAGGTGATCCATATAAATTATTGTCTACAAACTTACATGCAGGTCAAGCAGAGGAGGGTGTTTTAGGAGATTTAAAAGTCATGTCAGAATCCGGGACAAGTGCCAGTACTTATGGAGATGGTAATTTAGATGCTATTGGTACCATGTTTTATCAGCCTTGGGGATACAATGCCCTTCTAGGATTGGACAGGAGATACGGAAATAATGCATATAATTATGAATTGCCTATTTTGATCCCTTCAGAAATAGGGCTTGGAGCACGTAATGGTGGTGTCGTTTATAAACACTTTGTTGTAAATACATTAGAACGGGGAGCACAAGGCTTGGGGGTTTATAGTTATGGTAAAGTAAGAAAAGAAAAATCGGATAAAGAATTTAGGGATGTGTATGTAAATCTGAACAAAATGATAAACTCCAGTCAAAAGATTATTTATGGAGGATTACCAGGACCAGGAATGGTGACCATTTCGACCGATAATGATGAAGCTAAAGTAAGCCATCTGAATACAAATAAGAAGGAAACATTGGCAATGATTTATTTCCCGGATGCCACATCAAATCCTGAAAGTAGTATCAATAAGGAGGATTTTCCATTAAAAATCGATGTCGAGGGTGCTTCAAATAACTATCAGGTTCTTATTCAACAGGATGGTAAGGAACTTTTCAATAAACTTTTTACATTAAAAAAAGATGTTAAAGCGGAAATACTTCTTGTGAAGGAAGTCAGTAGGGAAGACGTACTTTTTGTAAGTGTTATTCCATTGTACTATTAATTAGGAAGAATAAATCAGATTGGGATTAATCGTCGTAAGTTTTCTTTTCTTTTCTTTTCTTTTCTTTTCCTGTATGTCAGGAAAAGGGAGATTGGGACTGGGATTTTAGAAACTACAGGAAACAGTGAAGTAGTAAATTCTTTTTTATGATTCATTGGAGCGCCATTAAACCTGAGACTGGTGAGTGTGATTTCAGTCTTGCTGACATGATTCTCGAAGAAGCAGAAAAGCAAGGGATTAATATCTAGGGCTTCAGAGGCAATCAGATATTTTAGTGGGATTGTAGCCACAACACAGAAATAGCAGATTGAAAGTTAGGTATGAAAGGCAGAATTCATTGTGAGTTCTGCCTTTTTTATTATGGGTAAATACTGTAGCTAAATTGTATTATAATGAAAGAGGGGAATCAGTGGTTGATAACAGAGGATTCGTTTTAATCATAAATTTGAAAGCCATCGAAAAGAATTATTATTTTAGTGACTTTGTTTTAATTTCAAACCTTTAAATAGCATTAAACAACTACCTAAATTATACACCTTATGAAAGTTATTTTCACTGCACTATTTTTATCATTCCTATTTATGGGATGTGATCAAGCTCCTAAGAAGGAATTGACAACCTATTATCAAAATCCAGTTATTCCCGGCGATTATCCTGACCCGACAATAATTAGAGTTGGCGATATGTATTATTCTGCAGGGACTGGTTCTAATTTTGCACCATTTTATCCATTATTTGAATCAAAAGATTTAGTGAATTGGAAACAAATTGGACACATATTTGAGGAAAAGCCATCGTGGACTTCTCAAAATTTCTGGGCACCGGAACTGTATTACAAAGATGGAACTTACTTTGCGTATTATACTGCCAAGCGCAAGGGAGACAACGTTTCCTGTATTGGAGTTGCAACTACAGACGATATTCATAAAGGTTTTACTGATCATGGTATTATCATTGAATGGGGTGAAGAGGCAATTGATGCTTACATTTTTCAGGATGATGATGGGAAATTATACATTTCGTGGAAGGCTTATGGTTTAACTAAAGGACGGCCAATTGAATTGCTGTGTAGTGAATTAAGTGATGACGGAATGAGTCTGGTTGGTGAACACTTTACATTAACTGATTTTGAAAAAGGATGGAATGGTGCAGGTGACGAAGGTCAGTGCATGGTTAAGCACGGAGATTATTATTATTTACTTTACTCAGCAGGTGGTTGCTGTGGAAACAGATGTACCTACCAGGTAATGGTTTCAAGATCGAAAGATATTCGTAGCGGTTGGGAACAAAATCCTGATCCTATTATTAAAGGTGGTGATGAATGGCAATGTACCGGGCATGGAACCTTGGTCGATACGCCGGACGGAAGATTTTTCTACATGTATCATTCTTATAATGCAACAGATTTTGAATATGTGGGGCGCCAAGGTATGTTGAATGAATTGGTTTGGGATGAAGAAACTTTATGGCCGCGACTTAAAGAGGGGAATACTCCTTCAAGAAAAGCTGAAACTCCCTTTAAAAATACTGTTCAGGTAAGAGATACTGTCTTTATTGATGATTTTATAAATAATGATAAAGCATATATGTGGCAATGGGATGTGACATTGGGAAAACCTGATTTTACAATTGCAGATGGCGAATTGAATTTGGTGTCATCTGAAGCAGGTTTTGCATGTATTGGTTTACGCCCTCTTTTTGGAACGTATTCTTTATCAACTGAAATATTGAATGAAGGTGAAGCAAATGAAGGAATTGCCATTTATGGAAATCAACAAAAAAGGCTGGCATTAATAAGTTCTTCTAACGGGTTGAGTTTATATCAATTGAAAGATGGGGCAAAAACTGAGTTAGCTAATGTGGCAATTAACGGAAAGAAACCCCTTCAGCTAAAGGTGGATGTTAAAAACGGACGTTATTTCCAATTCTTCTGGGCTGAAGAAGAAGATAATTGGCAGCCAATAGAAATTGATGGTGAATATACCGTAGATGGGAATTTCTTACCTGCATGGGACACCGCTATGCGTGTCGGATTTATTGTTGAGGGAGCGTTAGGCATTACTGGTAAATTTTCAAATGTTTGTATGAAATATGATTACTAATCTAATTGCTTAATTTGAATGTCGATGATCTAAAAAGTCAGACGCTGCGATATTAAAAATTTGAAAAAAGATAATGAGGGTTTAGCTAATTAAGGCAGAACCCTTTTCTATTTTATTTGAGAACGGATTTATCGATCTAGTTTGATAACCTCGCTGCCAGCCAAAAGAAATGCGCCCGTACCATAAACTTCCCAACTTGCTGAAGTGAAGTTTGAGCGAGGATCTGCGCCAATTGGTTGCACCCATCCAACTTTCCCGTTTTTATATACTAAACCATTTAAGGCAATCCATGCTTTTTCTACTACTGGCAGATAGGTTTCTTTGTCCAGCAAGCCATTATTTATTCCCCAGGCTAGCGCATACGTATAGAATCCAGATCCGCTGGTTTCACCACCTGGGTATGAATTAGGATCTAAAAGGCTCGCTCTCCAAAGACCATCTTCCTGTTGGATTTTTGAAATTTTGGATGCCATTTCTTTAAAAATAATTTCATAGAAACTTCGGTTGGAATAATCTGCTGGAAGTTCTTTTAGCAAACGAACCAATCCTCCCATAACCCAGCCATTTCCTCTTGACCAAAATATTTTTTCACCATTAGATTCTTTTAAAATTTCATCCTGATTCCATTTGTAGCGAATATCGCGTGCAAATAAGTGTTCGGTTTTATCGTACAATAAATCATAGGTTTCTTTAAAAAGCTTATCACTAAGTTGAAGGTACTTGTCATCACCAAGAGTAACGCCAAGCTTTACAAAAGCGGGAGGTCCCATGAACAGCGCATCGCACCACCACCAGGTAATCGGTTCGAGCGGCTCCTTGACAGGAAATGGAGTAGCCATAAACTCATCCATTGTTTCAATAAATGGCTGAATCATTCTTTGATCTATTTTTATTCGATACAAGTCAATATAGGTTTGACAGATGGCATGGTCGTCAGCATGATGAAGTCTTGGACCGGCTTTCCATTGGTTTGCATCTCCCATTTTTATCATTGCTTTCATCATTTTATTGGAACCGGTTGTTTCATAGGCCGCAAAAACTCCTGCAAAAAAGGCACCATTGGTCCAATCCCATAACTCGTGTTTGGGATTTTTAAATTGCCAGAATGTCGCCTTTTTCATGATTTTTTTTATGTATTTCTCAGAAAATTGTTTTTCCTGTTTTGTCGACTTGGCAAGTACCGAGAATGTCATTAGTACGAGTAAAAACAGAAGCTTAAACTTATTCATGATTGCCCTCTTTTTAATTGTTTCCTTAAATATATGAAATATTGCAATCGATTGTGGTGTTTATTGTTTGTTTACAAATGAATAAATATTCATGAGTAAATTATAAATTAACACCTATTAATTTTGTATACTTTCAATTTATCGCTATAATTGCAGCATAAATAACAAGACATGATTAACAGAACTCTACATTGCGGCCATCATTGGAAAAACCTATTTATCGGTAGGCCGTGATTCTTTTGTTTTGTTTTAAAAAATATTAACCCAAAGAAGGCTTACCATAAGGTAGGCCTTTTTTTATTTACTTGTTAAAAAATGACACAATTAAGAATCGCAGTTCAAACCAAAGGAAGATTAAATGAGGATTCAATGCAACTCATTGAAGAAGCGGGTATTAAGCTAAACATTGGCAAGCGGAAACTACTTGCTGCATCTAAGAATTTCCCATTAGAGGCGCTGTTTTTGCGTGACGATGACATCCCTCAGGCAGTAGCAGATCAGGTCGCTGATATTGGTATTGTTGGTGAAAATGAAATGTTGGAGAAAAAGGAAAATGTTCAGGTTATTAAGCGCCTGGGATTTAGTAAATGCCGTTTAAGTCTAGCAATTCCAAAATCCGAAGATTATCCTGGAGTTGAATGGTTTAATGGTAAAAAGATTGCCACTTCGTATCCCGTTATTCTAAAAGATTTTTTGGATAAGAATAATGTAACTGCTGATATTCATGTTATTTCAGGCTCTGTAGAGATTGCTCCTGGAATTGGCTTGGCTGATGCAATTTTTGACATTGTGAGTTCTGGCTCAACATTGGTTTCAAACCGGTTGAAAGAGGTAGAAGTTGCTCTTTATTCTGAAGCAGTTTTGATTGCTCCTGAAAATCTGGCAGCGGATAAAAAAGCAATCCTTGACGAATTGATTTTTAGAATGGAGTCGGTTGAGAGAGCTAAAGGGAAAAAATACATTTTGCTGAATGCTCCAAATGACAAGATCGATGAAATTGCCCAAATTCTTCCAGGGATGAAAAGTCCTACAATCACTCCATTAGCAGAAGAAGGTTGGAGTTCAATGCATTCCGTAATTGCTGAAAATGATTTCTGGGAGATCATCGGGAAATTGAAAAATGCAGGTGCACAAGGTATTCTTGTTATACCAATTGAGAAGATGATATTTTAATGAATATACGAACATTCATATTGTTCATAATCCCAACCCTGATTTGGGGATCAACCTGGTTTGCTATTAAGTTTCAATTAGGGCAGGTTGATCCTTTATTATCAGTTAGCTGGCGATTTTTACTTGCAGGATTTGTCTTGCTTGCGTATTGCAAGATCAAGAAGTTAAACCTCAGGTTTAAAGCACGTGAGCATGGCTTGATGGCACTATTGGGTTTAACTCTTTTTGGAGTTAATTATTGGATGGTTTACGAGGCGGAGACAAGGCTGGCCAGTGGTTTAGTCGCGATCTTATTTTCACTAATCATATTTGCCAATATATTCTTTAATGCCTTGTTATTGAAAGGGCAAATCCGAAAAGAAGTTGTATTTGGCGCCATTTTGGGAATCTTGGGAACAGTATTAATGTTTTTCGATGAATTGCTATCGTTCTATCCAGGAAATCAAAACTTCATCGCATTATTATTATGCATTTTTGGTGTTGTTTTGGCTTCGCTCGGAAATATAACTTCAGCATATAATCAAAAAAAGAAGTTGCCCGTATTGCAGACCAATGCGTTTGCAATGATTTATGGGGGAAGCGCAATGTTTATAACAGTTTTAGCGATTGGGAAGCCGATTAGTTTCGATTTTTCAGCTCCTTATATTATTTCGTTAAGCTATCTCTCTGTTTTCGGTTCAATTGTTGCATTTTCGGTATATTTGAAGCTGCTTGGCGAGATTGGACCAGATCGTTCTGCTTATATTGCGCTAATAACACCAGTAATAGCATTGTTTATTTCTACATTTTTTGAAGGATATCAGTGGAAAGTGGCTGGAGTCTTGGGAGTTATTCTCTTGTTAGCTGGGAATGTATTTGCTCTCAAAAGCAAACTTGTTAAAAAACGAATAAAGGCTTGATATAGATTTAGTGATTGTCTTACTGTTAATCATGGATAAATATTGAGTGCACCATCAAAAATAAATGACGAATGAAGAAGTATTTTAACCCTGAAAAAGAACAATGGCCCTCTATATTGAAAAGGCCGCTTTTTGATGCCAGTGAATTGGAAGATCAGGTAAAATTGATTTTGAAGGATATTCAATCCAGCGGAGGACATGCTCTTAGAAAATATACTGAAAAATTTGATGGTACATTTCTTCGTAAGTTTTCAGTAACCAAAGAAGAATTGGCAGAGGCAGAAAATTTAGTTTCTGAAGACTTGAAAGAAGCTATACAAATAGCTGCTGCAAATATTGAGAAGTTTCATTCGGCTCAGTTGCCTGAGATTAAGAAGATTGAAACAACCCCTGGTGTTGTTTGTTGGCAAAAACCGGTTGCAATTGAGAAAGTTGGATTATATATTCCGGGAGGATCAGCTCCTTTGTTTTCCAGTGTTTTGATGTTAGCACTTCCTGCAAAAATTGCCGGATGTAAAGAAATTATACTTTGTACTCCTCCAAATAAGGAAGGTAATATTAATCCTGCGATTTTATATGCAGCCAAACTCGTTGGTGTGACCAAGGTGTTTAAATTAGGTGGTGTGCAGGCTATTGGAGCAATGGCTTATGGTGCTGACTGTATTCCAAAAGTAAATAAGATATTTGGTCCTGGAAATCAATATGTCATGGCGGCGAAGCAATTGGTTAGTATTAGTGATGTGGCGATTGATATGCCAGCAGGCCCCTCGGAAGTTGCAATCATGGCTGATGAAACTGCTAATCCCGAATTTATTGCTGCAGACCTTTTATCACAGGCTGAGCACGGACCTGATAGCCAAGTGTTGCTGGTTTGTAAAAGTGCTGTCTTTATTGAGGAAGTTGAAAGAGCACTTATTGGTCAGTTGAAAAATCTGTCTAGAAGTGCCATTGCTGAAAAAGCATTGCTGAATAGTGAATCTGTAGTGTTAGAAAATGAAGAGGAAATGATTGAATTAGTCAATGATTATGCTCCGGAACATTTGATTATTGCAATGAAAAATTATGATGAAATTGCAGAAAAGATAATAAATGCTGGATCTGTTTTCCTTGGAAATTATACACCCGAGAGTGCTGGTGATTATGCTTCAGGAACAAATCATACCTTGCCCACAAACGGGTGGGCTAATTCTTATAGTGGTGTAAATATTGATAGTTTCATTAAAAAAATCACTTTTCAGGAAATCTCAAAAGAAGGAATTAGAAATCTGGGACCAAGCATTGAAATCATGGCTGCTGCCGAAGAATTGGATGCACACAAAAATGCAGTGACTTTGAGGCTGAAAAATTTATAGAATCCCCATGAATTTAGAGGAAATTTTACGTCGAAATATTCAATCGTTAAAACCTTATTCATCAGCTCGTGATGAATATACTGGAGAGGCGATGGTGTTTTTGGATGCCAACGAAAATCCATTTAACCAACCTTACAATCGTTATCCAGACCCACTTCAGCGTGAATTGAAAGAGAAAATTGCTGTTATGAAAGGCTGCAATTCTTCACAGATTTTTTTGGGAAATGGAAGCGATGAACCGATTGATTTACTTTTTCGAGCTTTTTGTGAGCCGGGAATAGACAATATCGTGACCATCGATCCAACTTATGGGATGTACCAGGTTGCTGCCGATATCAATAACGTTGAAGTAAAAAAGGTAAAATTAAAAGAGGATTATAGCTTTTCGGCCGATGAATTGTTGGCTGAGGTTAATGAGAAAACGAAGCTTATTTTTGTTTGTTCTCCAAATAACCCAACTGCAAATCTCCTTGATAAAAAGCAGATGATTCAACTTATCAAAGGATTCAGCGGTTTGGTTGTTGTCGATGAAGCGTATATCGACTTTGCTCCCGGAGCAAGTTTACTTCCTGAAATAGAAAAATACAATAACCTGGTTATTCTTCAAACATTTTCGAAAGCTTGGGGAATGGCAGGAATAAGATTGGGAATGGCATTTGCAACTCCCGAGATTATTCGCATTTTAAATAAGATCAAGTATCCATATAATATTAATATCCTAACTCAACAAAAAGCGTTAGAGTTAATTGGGCAGGAAAAGCAAAAAGATGAATGGGTTGAAATTCTGATTCAAGAGCGAGATAAGCTTGTTGGCAAGTTTCAAGATTTTCCATTTGTTGTTAAAGTTTTCCCATCGGATGCAAATTTTCTGCTTGTAAAGATGTATGATGCGAGAGGTATTTATGATTTTCTGGTTGAACAGGGAATTATAGTGCGCGATCGTTCTAAGGTTGTTCTGTGTGAACATAGTTTGCGAATAACTGTCGGATCACCTGAGGAGAACGAGATATTGATTGAGAAATTGAATGATTTAATTTAGGAAATAAAAGCGTTGACGATAGGTAGTCATTCCGAACTTGTTTCGGAATCTGAATTCGTCAAAAGGAGAGCCTGAAATTAATTAAGGATGAAGCAAAACTATTTAAAGTACAATATGAAAAAGGCTTTATTTATTGACAGAGATGGAACCTTGGTTGTTGAACCACCCGAGGATTATCAACTTGATTCGCTGGAGAAACTGGAATTTGTTCCTGGAGTTTTCCGCAATCTATATTTCATTGCTAAAAATCTCGATTACGAATTAGTGATGGTTACCAATCAGGATGGATTGGGAACCAGTTCATTCCCTGAAGATACGTTTTGGCCCGCTCATAATAAGATGCTGAGATCTTTTGAAAATGAGGGAGTGAAATTTGACAATATATTGATTGATCGAAGTTTTCCTGCAGATAATGCACCAACCCGAAAACCTAGAACAGGGATGATGGCTAAATATATGGATGGAAGTTACGATTTAGCAAACAGTTTTGTTATTGGAGACCGAATGACTGATATCGAATTGGCAAAAAACCTTGGAGCAAAAGGAATTCTATTAAACGATGGTTCTTTGGTTGACGAAATGAAGAAACAGTCAATGGACGAAACATGTGTTTTGGTAACAACAAGTTGGGATGATATTTATGCTCAGGTGGCCTCACCTGAACGAACAGCAAAAGTTCAAAGAGATACCAAAGAAACTCAGATTAATATTGAACTGAATCTGGATGGAACCGGGAAAGGCGATATTAAAACAGGGTTAGGATTTTTTGATCATATGTTGGATCAAATTGCACGCCATTCAGGCGTTGATTTAACAGTTAAGGTTTCAGGTGATTTGGAAGTGGATGAGCACCATACCATTGAAGATACTGGCTTGGCTTTGGGAGAAGCATTTAAAAAAGCATTGGGAGATAAGCGAGGTGTTGAACGCTATGGTTATTGCCTTCCAATGGATGATTGTTTAGCCCAGGTAGCCATCGATTTTGGAGGTCGTCCTTGGATTGTCTGGGATGCGGAATTCAAACGTGAAAAAGTTGGAGACATGCCAACCGAAATGTTCTTTCACTTTTTCAAATCGTTTTCTGATACATCTCTGTCGAATTTAAATATTAAGGCAGAAGGTGATAATGAACATCATAAAATCGAAGGTATTTTTAAAGCTCTAGCTCGAGCTATAAAAATGGCAATAAAGAAAGATGTGTTTAATTTTGAACTTCCTTCAACCAAGGGAGCTTTATAAATGGATTGCCAGCTAATCTGGAATTAATATTTTCAATATGAAAAGCATCAAACAACTCAGGGAAAAAAAGAATACAGCAATTTTATTGATTCATTGTCCTGACAAACAGGGTATATTGGCAACAGTTACTGAATTTCTGAATAAAAATAATGGGAATATCATCTACCTTGATCAGTATGTAGATCGATTGGAAAAAATATTTTACATGCGGGTTGAGTGGGAACTGGAAGGGTTTAATATTCCTGCCAATAAAATTGGTGAATATTTTGAAACGCTTATCGCATCAGAATTGAAAATGAATTACAAATTGTATTTCTCGGAAGATGTTCCCCGAATGGCGATTTTCGTTTCAAAAATGTCTCATTGTCTTTTTGATATTCTCTCGAGATATACTGCTGGTGAATGGGATGTTGAAATTCCTTTGATTATCAGTAACCATGAAGCATTGAAGCCGGTTGCTGATCGCTTTGATATAGATTTTCATTACATTCCAATTAATACAAAAAACAAGGATGAGCAGGAAGCAAAAGAAATTGCATTGTTGGAAGAATACAAGGTTGATTTCATTGTCCTTGCTCGTTATATGCAAATACTTTCTGGTGGGTTTGTTGATCATTTTCCTAATAAAGTAATCAATATACATCATTCGTTTTTGCCTGCTTTTGCGGGGGCTAAACCTTACCATGCAGCACACGAGCGTGGTGTGAAAATTATTGGTGCAACAAGTCATTATGTAACCAGCGAGTTAGATGGTGGGCCAATTATTGAGCAAGATGTAACTCGTTGTAGTCATGTTGATACCGTTAAAAGCCTGATAAGAAAAGGGCGAGACATGGAGAAGATTGTTTTGTCAAATGCTGTCTTTAAACACTTGCAGCGAAAAGTTTTAGTGTATAAAAATCGTACGGTCGTTTTTAATTAGTTGAGATGAGAAAGGTTGTTCTAGTAGTCGGATTGGCATTCGTAATGAATGTGGGAAGCAGTCAGGAAGTAAAGGAGATTCCTGCAGAATATGGGTTTAAAGTTGAAATTGGACAAACAGTACCAAATTTTGAAATTGTCTTACCGTCCGGAGAGAAAACATCCATGGCGGCACTTCGGGGCAAAGTTGTAATGCTGCAATTTACAGCGAGCTGGTGTGGAGTTTGTCGCCAGGAAATGCCCCATATTGAGAAGGAAATTTGGCAGAAACACAAAGAAAATCCAGATTTTGAGTTGTTTGGAATTGATTTAGATGAACCTGCAGATAAAGTAAAAGACTTTGCCAAACAAATACCTGTCAGTTATCCGATTGCACTGGATCCGGCAGGAGACATATTCTATAAATTTACTAAGAAAGGTTCGGGAGTCACCCGGAATGTGATTGTAGACAAAGATGGTAAAATTGCTTTTATGACTCGCTTGTTTAAGGAAGACGAGTTTCAAGAAATGAAAGAAGTAATTGAAGAATTGTTGGAGTAGTGCAAGTGTTTAGAGTACATGAGTTCATAAGTTAACTCGTAAATAGAACACAGATGAAAACCTTTAGAGAATATATTGCCTGGCAGAAAGCCATGACTTTTGTAACTGATGTTTACAAAGTCACGAAGAGTTTTCCATCTGAAGAACTTTATGAAATTACTTCTCAAATACGAAGAGCTGCTGTTTCTGTTCCCAGTAATATTGCTGAAGGATTTGGCAGAAAAGGAAATAATGAATTTATAAGATATATAAGGATTTCAATAGCGTCACTTTATGAATGTCAAACTCAATTAGAGATCTCAAAAAATATTGGTTATTTAAGTAGTGAGGAATTTAAAGCACTATTAGGGCAAAGTAAGGAAATTGAGGCCCTCATGAGAGGATTGGAAAAGAAATTAGAAATTAAATAGGAGTACTCATGAACGTAGTACTTATGAACATATGCATTTATGAACATTGTTATAATAAAATACAACGCTGGAAATATTGAGTCGGTTAATAATGCCCTTTTAAGATTGGGCGTTTCAGCTGAGATCACCGGAGATCATGAGAAGATAAAGGCAGCTGATAAAGTTATTTTCCCGGGAGTTGGAGAAGCCAGTACAACAATGGCTTATTTGAAGAAAGAAGGTTTAGATCAGCTGATACCATCTTTGACGCAACCGGTTTTAGGCATTTGCTTGGGTTTACAATTGATGTGCAGCCATTCCGAAGAAGGGGATACTCCTTGCTTGGGAATCTTTGAAGAAAAGGTAAAGCTTTTCGTTCCGGAACCGGGTATGGAATATGTGACCAAAGTTCCTCATATGGGCTGGAATAATATTACCAATTTGACAAGTGAATTGTTTGATGAATCGCTTGAAAATCAGTTTGTATATTTTGTGCATTCGTATTATGCAACCGTAGGGGAACATACTGCAGCAGTAGGTGATTACATAAATCCATTCAGCGCAGCTTTGCAAAAGGACAATTTTTATGCGACCCAATTTCACCCGGAAAAAAGTGGACCGGTTGGAGCAAAAATATTGGAGAATTTTTTAAAAATATAGTTCATAAGCACATGAGTCCATAAGTACAATATCTGTTTACTTATGAACCTTGAACTTATGTACACTTGAACTTTTAACACATGAACTCGAAAATAACAATTATACCAGCTATTGACCTTATTGACGCCAAATGTGTGCGTCTTTCACAAGGCGACTACAACCAAAAAACGGTTTATAATGAGAACCCGCTGGAGGTCGCTAAAATGTTTGAAGACGCTGGAATAACCCGCTTACACCTTGTTGATCTGGATGGTGCTAAGGCCAAACATATTGTGAACTACAAAGTATTGGAAACCATTGCTGGAAAAACAAATTTGGTTATTGATTTTGGAGGGGGATTGAAATCGGACGATGATTTGAAGATTGCCTTTGAAAGTGGAGCAGAGATGGTTACTGGTGGAAGTATTGCAGTAAAGGATCGAGAAACTTTCTTGAAATGGATTGAAACTTATGGTGCCGAAAAAATTATTCTCGGAGCAGATGCTAAAGACAAAAAAATTGCAGTGAGTGGTTGGCAGGAAGTTTCAGAATTGTCTATACTTGAGTTTATTGAAAGCTATACCAGTAAAGGAATTCAACAGGTAATTTCAACTGATATTGCGCGTGATGGCATGTTGACAGGACCAAGCATCGAATTATACAAAGAAATCATGGAAAAATTTGAAGGTCTTGGCTTAATTGCCAGCGGAGGAATCGCTACGATGAAAGATATTCATGAGCTCGATGAAATGGGGGTTCCTGGAGTGATTACAGGAAAAGCCATCTATGAGAACAAAATAAGCTTAGGAGAAATCAGCAAGTTTATCTTGTCATGATTTGAAATTTGGAATCTGAAACCTGAAATTTGAACGATGTTAGCAAAACGAATAATACCATGCCTGGATATTAAAGATGGTCAGACCGTTAAAGGCGTGAACTTTGTCAATATACAAACTGTAGGTGATCCTGTCGAGCTTGGTGCTTTGTATGCAGAGCAGGGAGCCGATGAGTTGGTTTTCCTTGATATTACCGCGACCCATGAGGGACGAAAAACTTTTGTGGAATTGGTAAAACGGATTGCTCGTGAATTAAATATTCCGTTTACTGTTGGCGGTGGAATTAGTGAATTGAAAGATGCGGAAGCTTTGCTAAGTGCAGGTGCTGACAAAATAAGTATTAATTCTTCCGCTGTTCGCAATCCAAAGTTGATTGATGATTTAGCTAAAAATTTTGGAACACAATTCGTGGTGGTCGCAATCGACGCTAAAAATTATGATGGGAACTGGACTGTGACCGTGAATGGAGGTCGAATTCCAACAGAAAAAGAATTGTTTAGCTGGGCAAAAGAAGCGGAAGATCGAGGAGCCGGTGAAATCCTTTTTACATCGATGGATCATGATGGAACCAAAGCTGGTTTCGCGAATGAAGAATTAGCGAGAATGGCCGACATGTTAAAAATCCCTATCATTGCATCGGGAGGAGCAGGAACCATGGATCATTTTGTTGACGTATTCATAAAAGGAAAAGCTGATGCAGGATTGGCTGCCAGTATTTTTCACTATAAAGAAATTGGGATTCCCGATTTGAAAAGTTATTTGCGAACCCAAGGTATAGCCGTCAGGTAAAAAATCAGAAAATAAAAAAAGAAAAATATATAAGATGGATATCAAACTAGATTTCGAAAAGTCAAATGGACTTATTCCTGCCATTATTCAAGATGATAAAACCAACAAAGTATTGATGTTGGGTTTTATGAACGAAGAAGCACTGGCAAAAACAGAAGAAACCAAGCAAGTAACTTTTTTTAGTCGCACAAAAAATCGTTTGTGGACGAAAGGCGAAGAAAGTGGTAATTTTTTAAATGTGGTCTCGATAGCTTCTGACTGCGATAACGATACTTTGTTAATTAAAGTGAATCCTATTGGACCTGTTTGCCATACTGGAAGTGATACATGTTGGAATGAAACCAATGAGCAGGATGATATGGCATTTATTAAGCACTTGCAGGATTTTATTGACAAGCGCAAAGAAGAAATGCCGGAAGGTTCTTACACTACTTCACTATTTGAGAAAGGAACTCGTAAAATCACACAAAAAGTGGGAGAGGAAGCTGTTGAAACTATTATTGGCGCCATGGCAAATGATGATGAAAACTTTTTGTACGAAGGAGCTGATTTGCTTTATCACTTGATTGTTCTATTGACACACAAGGGATATCGTATTGAAGACTTAGCAAAAGAATTGAAGAAGAGACACAAGTAACAAAAATATATCTCAATGAAAAAAGCATCTCGAATTCGAGATGCTTTTCTTTTATCTGGTAACTTATTTGATTAATTGACAGGTACTTGTCTTTTGAATTCCATTTCAAGTGATATGAACGTTTCTGTTCGCGCAATTCCCTCAATTTCCTGAAGCCCCTCGTCAATAATTTTTTTCAAATGCTTATTCGTTTTGGTTTGAATTTTAATGAAAATAGCATATTGACCGGTAGTGTAATGACACTCAACAATTTCAGGGATCTTTTTCAACTCTTCCACTACAGTCCTGTGAAATTTTGCCTTATCGAGAAAAACTCCCATGTAGGCGCAAGTATTATATCCTAATTTTGATGGATTTACAATAAATTCACTACCGGAAACCACTCCTAAATTTAAAAGACGCTGAACGCGTTGGTGAATTGCTGCACCTGAAACTCCACACTCTCTGGCAACTTCCAAAAATGGAATTCGTGCATTCCTCGTAATAAGTCTGAGTATCTTCTCATCTAACTCATCAATTTGAGGAAGTGTTTCAATATAATCTTGGTTCATTTCTAGTTGTATTAAATTTCTTACTTATAAATCATATACTAAAAGTAGATAAAAATGACAATTTATTATAAATTTTGCTAAAGAACATGCTGTTTGTGATAAATCGTAAGTAGAAGCTGTCAATCCCCCAATTGATACAGCTTTTCTGAAGCGCCCCAAAAGTAGAATATTTTTTTAATTTTTCTAATGATATATTGCACTCACTAGTAAATATTTATCGGAAGTCAATATTTGAATAGATAACTACCTGGATTGCAAGAAATCTGTCAGATCATTTCCACTTGGAGTCTGGAATATCCGCAAATCAAATTCAGGTAATATGGCCAATACATGATCCATGATGTCAGCTTGAATTGCTTCATAATTAGCCCATTCCTGATCCTTGCTAAACACATAAATTTCTACAGGAAGTCCTTTTTCTGACGGCTGTAAATGCCTGACAAGAAAAGTCATTTCATCATGTATTAATGGGTGCTGTTTTAGATAAGCTTCTAAATACTTCCGAAAAATTCCCAGGTTAGTCTGTCTTCTTCCATTAAAAACATCACCCTCTTCAATATTGAGTTTCTTGTTGTAGTTTAAGATTTCCTGTTCTTTTTTGCTGATATAGTCTTTAAGAAGATAGAAATGGCTTAGTTTTTCAATTAGCTTTTTATCGCAAAATCGTACACTTTTCATGTCAATATTGATATGCCTTTTAATACGGCGGCCTCCTGATTCTTCCATCCCAATCCAGTTATTGAACGACTCAGCTACTAACGCATAAGTTGGAATGGTTGTAATTGTTTTGTCCCAATTCTGAACTTTAACCGTGTTTAGAGTGATATCAATAACAGTTCCATCTGCATTGTGTTTCGGCATGCTAATCCAATCTCCGGGTTTTAGCATTTTGTTTGCTGATAACTGAATACTCGCAACAAAACCAAGGATTGTATCTTTGAAAACCAATAATAAAATAGCAGCAATAGCTCCTAATCCGGTAAGTAATACTTTGGGTGATTCACCAATAATAATCGAAATAATGAAGATGATTCCTAGGAAAATGATAAATATTTGAAGTAGCTGGATGTAGCCTTTTATCGGACGATTTTGTGCGAATGGTGTGGTTTGATACATGTCATTGACCGCATTGGCCATGCGAACACCAAAAAGAACCAGGATATAGACAAAATAAATTCTTAATACTCCATACAGAAGATCAGTCACCCAATCTATACCGGAAAAATCATAAACAGTGTAAATAATAATTGCTGAAGATAGATGCGCGATTGCTCCAAAAACTTTCCGTTTTACCAGGAAATCGTCCCAATCAGTTTTGGTCTTTTCAACAAATTGATGAACGATCTTTCTTAAAATAAGTCGGGTTATTAATTGGGCAATGAATGCAACCAATATCAGAGCAATTATGCAGACGATAACTGATAATGTTGTTGAATGTTTGACATTCAACTCCAATTGCTGAAAAATATCAATGAATAATTCCATTAAATATTTCATATTGCGGGATATATTGATTTGTGAATACTTCTTAACTTTAAAAGTTAAAATTAACTATTTTGCTATGATTAAAAAATCTGAATTCCTTTTATTGATGATGATTTTGAGTTACTCCTTTGCGAATGCACAGGTCAAATTCAATGATTATTTTTCAAATAAAAGCTTGAGGGTTGATTATTTGTTGATTGGGACAGATACTTCAGAAAATGTGATTGTTAAGCAGTTGAAAAAGGAACCGAATTTTGCCGGGCCACATAACAATTTGATTGAAGAATATGATTTTGGAACGTATCGATACAGGGCATTTGATTTGAAGTCAAGGATGCTCATTTATTCACGTGGATTCTGCCCATTGTTTCAGGAATGGCAAACAACAACGGAAGCAAAGGAAAAGATGGGAAGTTATTATCAGGTAGCCATTTTGCCTTTCCCAAAGAATGATATCCGATTTGTTATAGAAAAAAGGGACGATAATGGTTTATTTACAGAGATCTATTCACAGGAAATATCGCCCAATGATTACTTTATAATTGACGAAATATCGTCTGCTTATAAAGTTGAAATAATACAAAAAAAAGGAATTCCGGAAGAAAAGGTTGATTTAGTGCTGTTGCCAGAAGGATATACAAAAGAAGAAATGGGTAAGTTTCACGAAGATGCCCAAAGAATGATTAAAGCTCTGTTTAAAAGTTCGGCTTTTAAAAAGTTTGAAAATGCATTTAATGTTTACACAATAGATGTTCCATCAATACAATCAGGAACAGACGTCCCGGGAGAACATGTATTCAAGAATACTGCTTTCAATTCAAGCTTCTATACTTTTGATACACCTCGATATTTGACCACAAGCGATTTAAAGTCAATTCATGATGCAGCTGCAGTAGTACCTTATGATCACATTTATATTTTGGTAAATACAGATCGGTATGGTGGTGGCGGTTTTTACAATTTTATTAGTGTCACCTCAGTCGATCATGAAGAATCTGAGAAAGTTTTCATTCACGAGTTTGGGCATGGTTTTGCAGGACTGGCAGATGAGTATTATTCATCATCAGTTGCGTACGATGGGTATTATAATTTGGAAATTGAGCCATGGGAGCCAAACATAACAACCATGATTGATTTTGATAGCAAATGGGAAAATATGATTTCGAAGGATACTCCTGTACCAACTTTACGAGAGAATGCGAATAAGAAAACGTTGGGTGCATTTGAAGGAGGAGGTTATTCTTCAAATGGGATATATAGTCCAATGATGGATTGCCGGATGAAAAGCAATGAAGCGAAGAATTTTTGCCCGGTTTGTGAAAGGGCAATTGAAATGGTAATTCAGTGGCATTGTAAATAAAAAAAAAGCTCCTAAAGAAGGAGCTTTTCAGTTTTTTGCACTTTTTCTTATTCTTTCTTTTCAATATTTGATTGAAATAGATAACCAGCGACCAACCCAAGTCCACCAAAAAGGAAGATCATTGAAAGATAACTTGCGCCGTCATTAAGTCCGGTGTAGACTTCTAGAATGTTGCCCATCAATACACCAATAGCAATACCCATAAAGAACAGACCAAATTTGAGTGTAAGGAAATTGCTTACTTTTGGCCTACTTTTAAACAGTTCAGGATCAGCTCCTTTTTCAATCATTGCCATGCGTTCCTTGTTTCGTACGGTTAGGAATACATAAAGTGATGCAAATATAAATGCAAACACGATTAATGGGATCATAATTGCTTCGTTCATAGCTTCTGTATTTTGTGATTAATATTTTTCTTTCGCCCTTATGACGCAGATAAATTTCATCGGTTACAACATTTGATGTTTTTTTGAATTTCCTGATCAGGAAAAAAGAGCAGCGTTGGCCAGTCAAAGTAGTCCGGGCCGGGGATGGCGGGAATGATTTTTTGCGGGGATTCAGCGAAGTGCTTGGGAAAGGAAAAATCATGACGAGGGGAGAAGGATGACTTTGATAAGATTTTTCTTTGTTTCGGTTTCTTTTCATCAGAAAAGAAATGAAAAACTAATATAGATTTAGCTTACATGCGTAACAAATGATTTTATTGAGTTTATAAATTTACCTGTTTTTTGTTCGCTTAATTTTTGCATACTTTTAGTTAACCAAAAAGAATAGCAATGAATTACATTTATCTTGTTGGAAACGGCTTTGACCTAGCTCATGGATTAGAAACCTCTTACCACCACTTTCTTTTAGATCTTCATAAAAAAGCAGTTTTTACATATCATTCTCATTATCCTTATGATTACGGTCCATTTTCTATTGAAAAGGATCAGCCTTTGGAAAATATTCCAGAAATCGACACATTGCCAGAATTGTTTAACTATTGCGAAAGTCAAGGTGTTAGATTTAACTATTCAAATAAATTTCTAGAATATTTAATAGGAATGTTCAATTCGCAGAGATGGGTGGATATTGAATACTTATATTATAAGAAACTTACGGCAATATTGAAAAATCGAAGTCTCAACGGAAAAGAATCATTGGTTGAAAAATTAAATTCGGACTTATGTAAAATAAAAATACTCCTTGTTAAGTATCTAGGGGATATAAAAATTAAGGAAAGGGCACCAATGAGATATATAAGAAACCATATACATAAACCTATTAATATATTAGAGAAAAATCTTTTCTTAAATTTTAACTATACAACATTAATCAATAAATATATTGATGAAAAACGTGGAGATAAAGTACTAAATATGCATGGTATCTTAAGCGATGAAATCAACGATATAATATTTGGGTATGGTGATGAAATGGATGATGATTATCCTTTGATTGAGAATTATAACAAAAATAGCTATCTGGATAATTTTAAATCATTTGGCTATTTTAAAAATAGAAGTTATTCAGAATTGTTAGATTTTGTAAAATCAGATTTCAGGATAAGAATTTTAGGGCATTCATGCGGAATATCTGATAGAGTTCTTCTGAATTTTTTATTTGAACATAGACATTGTAAAAAAATTGAAATTTGTTACTATCAGAAGTCAAAAACTGTGAATGATTATTTTGAGAAAACTCAGGAGATATCACGGCATTTTAGAAGTTCAAATAAGGAAACTATGCGGGAACGAATAATGAATTTGAATGATTCTAAACCATTAGTGCCTATAGAGTGAAATAGGATATGACCATTCCGCTTTATATCAAACATTATATTTATTCATTTAATGCAAAAATAGGAGAGGTATGTTTTTACTTTTTCTTTAACAAAGTCGTAATATTTATATGAATGTTATCAGATATTTCATAAAATATTTGTAACCCATCCTGATCAATAGCGTCAAACGAATAGCATGAGTAATACAAATGACCATTATTATATTGAGCAAGTGTTAAAAGGCAACACTGACGCTTATGCTTACCTGGTGCAGAAGTATCAGGATATGGTCTATGGACTTGCTTTAAAAATGCTGCGAAACGAGCAGGATGCAGAGGAGTTGGCACAGGATACGTTTGTTAAAGCATATCGCTCCTTGAGTAACTACGAAGGCAAATCGAAATTTTCGACTTGGCTATATAGAATAACTTACAATTCTTGTGTAACTTTCCTTCGCAAAAGAAAACTGCAAATAAACTCTCTGGATGATTCTAAGTTGAGTGATCAGGATGAAGCAAAAATTCAGTCGCAACTTGAATCTGTAAATAAGGAAGAACTTACTAAATACCTGCAAAAAGCAATGGATAAACTGCCAGGGGATGATCAGGTTTTAATAACGTTCTACTATTATGAGGAACAAAGTATGGATGATATTGCAGGCATCACCAACTTGTCAGTTAGTAACGTGAAAGTGAAAATTCACCGGGCAAGAAAGAAAATGTATGTTGTTCTGAAAGAAATGCTTCAAGAGGAAGTGTATAGTTTTTTATAAAAGAAGAAGAAACATGAAAAATAATGACCAGCAATTTAAAGAACTGATGAAATCTTACCAGTCCGCAAAGGCTCCGGTTGATTTTACCAAATCAGTGATGGATCAGATACAGGTTGAGAAGACTGTTACTTCTGCTTATCAGCCAATATTTGGAAAGTGGTTTTTGAAAAGTATGATGGCAGCTCTCGCTGGTCTGTTTATATATGTCTTGTTTAGTGCTTCTGTCAATTCAGCAGCAGATTCAACATATATTAATGCTTTTTCTGAAAGATTGCCGAAAGTTGATTTTAGCGGTATGGCGTTGTTAAAACAACAGGTAGCTGATTTGTTTAGTAGTGTTCCTTCTGTCGTTTTATTTACACTAATTGCCGCAACTTTATTATTGATTCTTGATCTGTTGATTTTGAAACGAAGAAAACATACAATAGCTTCTTAATAAAAAGAGCGGGGTTTATTATAAATCCCGCTCTTTCTATTAAAATGGTAAATCATTGTTATCTGCCGATTCTGGCGGAATATCATCTGCTGAAAATTCAGGAGGGAAACCCGATGGAGCTTCAGCTGAGACAGTATCAATTCGCCAAGCATTAATATTGTGATACCAACGTCCATTGAATTCTCTGGACTCAACTGAAAAAGAAACATTTACTTCTGTTTCGGTTGCAAGTCCGTCAATCAAATTTACCTTGTCATTAAACAAAGTAAAACAAACCTGTTTTGGATATTGATCATCAGTTTCAATTACAAACTCTTGTTTTTGCCATTCTTTACCAGCTTTGCTTACGCCAGTACTAACTGGTAAAATGTGTGTGATTTTTCCTTTTACTTCCAAACTCATTATTCTGTAATTTTCTTTCAAACAAAAGTAGCTAAAAAAAGACCCCCGCCCATTATACATGAGAGGGGGTTATAAAAAGTTTTCAAGAATTTTTATTCTTTGTCAATAATCTCTAGAAGCTCAACTTCGAAGATTAGAGCCATTCCTGGTTTGATAGCACCACCTGGACGAGGATTGTCACCGTATGCCAAGTCAGCAGGAATATATAATTTCCATTTTGATCCAACAGGCATTAATTGAAGAGCTTCTGTCCAACCTGGAATTACTTGGCTTACACCAAAAGTAGATGGTTCACCACGCTCAACTGAACTATCGAAAACAGTTCCATCAATTAATGTACCGTGGTAATGACATTTTACAGATTGATCTGCAGTAGGTTTTAGACCTGTTCCTTCAGTAAGTACTTCATATTGAAGTCCACTTTCAAGCTCAATAACTCCTTCTTTTGTTTTGTTTTGTGCAAGGAATTCAGCACCGGCAGCTTTATTTGCTTCACCTTCTTTAGCAGCTACCTGCTGAAAATATGTCTGAATAAATGCTCTTGCATCTTCACTTGTCATCTGAGTTTCTTCACCTTTGATACTTTTTACAAAAGCTGAAATGATAATGTCAGTGTTGAAATCTTCTGCACCCGGGGAAGCATCCAGATTTTGTTTGTTTTGTTCACCAACTAAAACACCAATTGCGTAACTGGCAGAGTCAGCATCAGTTGCTAAATTTGCTTCTTTGATTGATCCTCCTGGTTGACAGGCTGCGAATACAACTGCTGAAATAAGCGCGATTAATAAAGGATTAAATTTCATTTTTGTTTTACGTATTTAATTAGACAATTTCTAAAAGTTCAACATCAAAAATCAAGGTGGTATTTGGGCCAATAGCACCACCTGCGCCACGGTCACCATATGCTAAGTCTGAAGGAACAAAAAGTCTCCATTTTGAACCAATTGACATCATTTGTAAAGCTTCTACCCATCCTTGAATTACTCCATTTACAGGAAAAACTGCTGGCTCGCCACGCTGAACAGAACTGTCAAACACAGTACCATCGATTAATGTTCCATGGTAGTGACATTTTACCTGATCAGTTGCAGATGGAGACTCTCCATCACCATCAAGAATAATTTTGTATTGAAGACCACTGGCCGTTTCAACAACTCCTTCTTTTTCTCTGTTCTCTGCAAGGAATGTCAGGCCTGCTTCCAAATTAGCATTACCATCTGTACTTTGCTGTTCTTCCATGAATTCTTGAAGTATTTTGTTAGCTTCTTCAGCTGTAAGTTTTGGCTCTTTTCCCGTGAATACATCACTAAGCGCGTTCATAAAATTCGCAGGATCAATACTTTTCACACCAGACTGGATTAGGTTGCTTGAGATGCTCAAGCCAAGTGCATAACTAAACTTTTCCAACTGGGATTTCATTTCGTTTTGTGACATAACTATTTTTTTTAAGAGCTACGAAGATATAGTAATTTTTGTGATATTCATTGTGATAATCAGGCTTTCTCGCCGAAAAGAATCTCTTTTTTACCTGGAGGTCCTGGGACACGTTTCATATTAAAACCATTACTAATTAAGGTACGTCTCACTTCCCCTTTGGCTGTATATGTAGCGAAAACTCCTCCTTTTTTTGTGTGATTGGAAACCTTATCTAAAATATCGTGTGTCCACATTTCGGGTTGCTTGCCAGGGGCAAAGGCATCAAAATAGATTAGGTCAAACTCAGGAAAATCTGTTAATTGTATATGTTGAAGATCTCCTTGAATTTTATGTAAGTGGAAATTGGGTGTTATTCCACAAAGCTGATTCCAGGGACATCGGTGCATTTTCAAAAAGACATCGACATCATTCTTTGAAATCATTTTCGGATAATTCAGCATTAAATATTCCTCTTCTGAGAGAGGATACTTTTCGATGCTGTAATAACGAACCTCCCTGTTTCCTTGTTGAATAAGTGTTAAGAAAGCATTTAATCCGGTTCCAAATCCAACTTCAAAAATAGTTAGTGGATTTTGCTCCGTTTTCATCAATCCATTATTAATGAAAACATGCATTGATTCTTGCACTGCCCCGTGTGTCGAGTGGAAATGTTCCTCCATTTGGGGCAGATAAAGTGTGTGTGAACCATCCTCTGTAAGTTGTATCTTTCTTTCCATTGCCAATGTTATAGGCTGCGAATTTCGCTATTTTATTTCAGGCATCCAGCATTTTATCCTATTTTTAGCACAACTAAAAAAATGGATTAACCATGTTGGTAAAGATTTACGAAGAAAATCCAAACTTCAGAGAAGTTGCTAAAGTTGTGGAGATTTTGAAGAATGGCGGTATAATTATTTACCCAACGGATACCGTTTATGGGATAGGCTGTGATATTACCAACAGTAAGGCCGTAGAGAAAATTGCTCGCTATAAAAACATACAGGTTGAAAAATCAAATATGTCATTTATTTGTAGTGATCTCAGTCATTTGGCTGATTTTACCAGACCAATTCCTAATAATATTTTCAAGCTTATCAAGAGTTATCTTCCGGGACCATTTACATTTATTCTGAATGCGAGCAGTAATGTGCCCAAGTATTTTAAAGGAAAGAAGAAAACTGTTGGGATTAGAATTCCAGATAATGAAATTATTCTTGAGATCGTTCGGCAATTAGGGAATCCGATCTTGTCAACTTCCGTTCACGATGAAGATGAAATTTTGGAATATACAACTGATCCTGAGTTAATCCATGAAAAGTTTGGTGACTGGGTTGATGTTGTAATTGACGGTGGATTTGGAGGAAATATCCCATCCACAGTTATTGACTGCACTGATAATGAGCCTGTACTTATTCGACAGGGAAAAGGAGAATTGAAATAATTTTACTGTTTCCAGAACGCTGGTGAGAATAGAACTAAAACGGTAAATAGTTCAAGGCGGCCCAGCAACATTAAAAAAGATAGAAACCACTTTCCAAATGGATGTACATGGGCAAAATTTTCTGCCGGACCTACATTCCCTAAGCCAGGACCAATATTCCCTAAACAGGTAGCTACTGCTCCCATCGACGATTCAAGACTTGGCTCAATCAATGTGAGTATGATCGTACTTAAAAAGAAAATTATAAAATAGAACATGAAGAAAGCCAGTACATTGGTGATCACCTGTTCATTTACAGCACGTTTATTGAATCTCACCGGAATGACTGCATTGGGGTGAAGTAGTCTGCGTAACTCGTAATAGCTATTTTTCATGAGCAGCACGATACGCATAATTTTTATACCTCCACCAGTAGAACCAGCGCTTCCTCCAAAAAAGAAAAGAGCAAATATCAGGATGGTTAAAAATGGAGTCCATGTTAAATAATCAGCAGTTGCATATCCGGTTGTAGTAATAATGGAAACTACTTGAAAAAGCGTGTCTCTGAATGCCTGTTCAAATCCCAAGCTGGTAGTTATCAATAGTCCACTGAAAATGATGGCGGTAAAACCAATAATAAACAGGATGTAATATTTAAATTCTTCGTTTTTATAAACTTTATCAAACTTACCGGTTAATGCACAATATGAAAGACTGAAATTTGTCCCTGCAATAAACATGAAAAATACGATAACATATTGGATATAAGGAGATGACCAGTAAGCGACAGATGCCTGTTTTGTGGAATATCCACCCGTTGCCATGGTGGTAAATGAATGGTTTATTGCATCAAAAAAACTCATTCCACCGATCCAAAGTAAAATGGTTTCAATGATGGTGAATAACAAATAAATAGCCCAAAGATTTTTGGCAGTCTGCTTAATTTTAGGATTGAGTTTGTCAGGTGTTGGCCCTGGTACCTCTGCTGCAAATAACTGCATTCCTCCAATTCCAAAAACTGGTAAAATTGCCAAAGACAAAACAATGATTCCCATTCCACCTAACCATTGTGTCATGCTTCGCCAGAACAAGATTCCATGTGGAAGTGATTCAATATCATTTAAAATTGAAGAACCAGTCGTAGTAAATCCAGACATAGTTTCAAAGAAAGCATCTGTCATAGACGGAATCGCTTCACTCATCAAATATGGAATGCTGCCAAAAAATGAGAATACAACCCAGACTAAACTTACAATGATAAATCCTTCGTGCTTACCGATATTTTTTTCGGCGTTGCGCATTAAAAAAACTGTTGAGGCGCCAACCCCCACGCTTATTAATGACGAATACAATAGCGCTAATAAATCACTTTCCTGGTAGATTGCAGATACTCCCGTTGCAAGAAGCATAAATACTCCTTCAACTATTAAAAGAAACCCAAGAATCTTAAATATTATGCGGAAGTTTATCATGGAATAGTGAAAACTATCTATTTAAAAAACTTATCTAATTTTTTTATAGCAGAAGGTAAGGCAAAAACCACAACTTTGTCACCAGGTTGAATTTCAGTATCACCTTTTGCAACAAATGCTTTTGATCCTCTAATTAAACCACCAATTTTTGCATCTTGAGGAAAATCAAGATCCTTAACAGCGTGCTGCGTAATTCTGGTTCCTTCTCTGGCTATCAATTCAAAAACTTCTGCTTCTGAAGCCGTTAAACATTTCGCTTGTGCAACTTCAGCACCGAGCGTATATTTATAAATATAACTTGCTGCAATTAATTTCTTATTTACCAAGCTGCCGATGTCCATGCTTTCGGCAATTCCCATGAAATCAATGTTTTCAACTTCAGCGACCGTTCGTTTAACTCCGAGGTTTTTAGCTAAATGGCAGGATAAAATATTCGTTTCAGCATTACCTGTTACTGCAATAAAAGCGTCCATTCGCTCAATACGTTCCTCTTTTAGCAAATCCAGGTTTCTTCCGTCACCTTGAATCACTAAAATATTTTCGAATCGGTCTGCAACTTTTTGGCTTCGCTCCTTGCTCGCTTCTATAACTTTAATATTGTATTGGTCACCTAGTCTTTCAACCGTTTTTTGAGCGATACGACTACCACCAAGAATCATAATGTTTCTTACCGGGAAAATTTCTTTGCCAGATAATTCAAATACTTTGTTTTGATGGGCTCTTGTTGTGGTGAAGAATACGATATCTCCATTTTTTATATAGTCTTTTCCGGAAGGTATGATCGTGGTGTTTTCACGATTAATTGCAACAGCAGTAATTTCCGGTTCAAGGAATGATAATTCTTCTAATGATTTATTGAGTAGAGGTGCATTTTCACGAATCTTTATCCCCATTAACTGAAGTTTTCCACTCGAAAACTCAATTAATTGCCGTGTTCCAACTTGTTTAACAGAAGAGGCAATTTCTTTTGCAGCCAGGCTTTCAGGATAAATTAACTCATCAACTCCCAGATTGCGCAGTTTCTCTTTGTTCTTTTCAAAAAGGTATTCTCCATTATTAATCCTGGCAACTGTTCTTTCAGCTCCCATGTCTTTGGCAAGAATACATGCAACAATGTTTCGTTCCTCATAAGGAGTTACTGCAATAAATAAGTCAGCTTTAGATATTCCGGTCTCTTTCAAATCCTTGAATGAATTTGCATATCCGGTAACAGTCAGCAAATCGACTTGGGCGGATAACTTGAGAAGTTTCTCATTATCATCGTCCATAAGTACGATGTCGTGGTCTTCCCTGCTGAGCATTTTTGCAAGGTGGGTTCCAACTTCTCCAGCACCAACAATAACAACCTTCATTTCTGTCCTTTTTCAGTAAAATTAGCCAAGCAAAGTAAAGTATAAAAATATGAACTTCCATAGCTTAAATGCTCTTTTTTTAGCATTATTCATGATAAGTTAAACGCAGTTAAAGTCATATTTTATTATAGATCAATTATAAATGCACCTTCCGCATCTATATTGTGCAAGGTTGGATTGGTAGAAATGTTTGTTTCTTCTTTAAGGAAAACAACTTGTGGTTGAGCTTGTTCAGCTGTCGAGAGTTTTAATTGATTGTCTGATATTATTTGAATAGTTGTATTTGAAAATTGGATAAAGTCATTTTTGATTAGTAAATGTGGGATTTTTAATTGGTTGAAGTGATTGTTTTCAATTGGTATTGGCTCATTTAATTCAAGTTTAGTAATCACGTTGTGATAAGTATAACTAGAAGGTTGATTTTTCGCATCATAAATTAAATAATTTTCTCTTCCATTGATAAGATGAATCGTCCACGAATCAGCTTTGTAAACGATGATCTTGTGCTGGTTAAAATGCTGTGATTTATTGATTATGCCATTCATTTGAAATATGAATAAAAGCAATAAAGCCGCGAATAAATAAGATTTCCGTTTCCACTTAATAAAGAACATCAGCAAAAATGAACAGGAGATTAAACAAATCAATTGTAATGTTGAAATAGAAATACCTTCGATAAGAGAATAGGGGAGTTGTTCAATTTGTTTTAGAATAGATATCGTTGAATTTGTGACTAACTCTAACAGAAACCCTATAATTGAGGCTAGAGTTGGAAGCCAGATGAATAGCAATAAAATAATAGTTAACCCAAGGATTAAGTAGGCCGCAGGGATAACGATAAAATTACTGAGCCAAAAATAAACGGGAAACTGATGAAAGTAAAAGATGCTTAATGCAAATGTACCGATTTGTGCTGCAACTGAAACACAAAATAACTGCCATATTTTATTTATCAACCATGATTTAGGCGAAAGTATTTTTTCGAATCTGGGATAGAAGAAGACAATAGAAATTACTGCCATATATGATAATTGAAATCCAACTTCAAAAAAGAGGTTTGGATTGAAGTGCAATAGAATAAAAGCAGATGCGGCTAGCGAGTTATAAATGGATGCCGGGCGTTTTAAGCTACTCCCAATCAGCAGAAAGCTAAACATTACAGTGGCCCGTTGTACCGATGGTGAAAAACCTGTCAGCAGAGCATAAAACCAAAGTATTGTGCCAATGCTCAATACATAAGCAAAACGTCCGCTCTTTGATCTTTTTAGGAAGAATAAAATCCGACTTAATAACAGGAAAATCATGCCTACGTGTAGACCGGAAACTGCCAGAACATGCATCGCACCTGTTGATGCAAAATATGTTTTGATTTCCTTTGAAAGTTCCTTCCGGTAGCCTAAAGTAAGGGCTGAGATAACTTGAAATGAGTCATTGTTTTTTATATGCGATCTAAGTCTGTCAAGTAGCTTGGATCTGATTTTTTCAGCGAGTATGGTTGGTGTTAGGTTTGATTTTCCTGTAAGCCTAAAATCCTCGTCGCTTAGGAATGCTGAAAAGTAATATCCTTGTTTTGCCATGTATCCCGCATAATCAAATTCGAATGGATTTCCATTGTTTTCAATTCGATTTAATGTGCCACGACCTACGATCTTATCACCCACCTCGATGTTTTTGTTGCGATTGTTTTTCCGAACATATAATAGCGCATTTGAATTATTACAGGATGAAGAATCAGCGATACAAATTTTTACTGATAGCTGGTATGTTTTATTCTTTTCAAGAGGGGGCTGCAATAGTATTGCAGAAATATTGCCCTGATAGTTTTCATGAACTGTTGTTATTCTATTTTGATCTGTAAAATAGCAGGCCAAAAGTATTATCAATGAACTCAAAAAGAGTGAAAAAGTTTAGTCAAAAGGATAGCTTCTTTTACGAGATAAGAAAATGCAGTAAGTTCCAATAACCAAACAAAAAATGGATATTACATAGATGGCTATTGGCAAAAATGTGGAAACCAAAATGCCTGTTATCCACAGGCATACGATTCGTAAAAATGGATTGTTTTTATATACATTCACAGCCAGGGGTTTTGGCTATGTACGTAACAAATAAAATAAAGTTCTACTGTTAAGTAAAGTTTGACTTTAAAGTGTTATTTTTTCCCCGGAATACGAATCCGATACGAAGTGTTAACTTTCCCTTTTGTAATTGCAGACAGTTTCCCTTTAAGTAATCTCTTTTTCAGCGGGTTCAAGTGATCCGTTAACAGAATGCCTTCAAGATGGTCATATTCGTGCTGGATAACTCGCGCAGCAAAACCACCATATTCTTCAATATATTCGTTGAAGTTTTCATCAACGTATTTGATTTTTATTTTTTCAGGTCGAGAAACATCTTCTCGTATTTCAGGCAAACTTAAACAGCCCTCGTTCATAATCCATGGATCTCCGGAGCGTTCCAGAATTTCGGGATTGATAAATGCTTTTTTGAAATTTTCCAATTCGGGTTCTTCTTCTGCAGCACTAGAGGCATCAATTACGAAAATACGAATTGCTTTGCCGATTTGAGGGGCTGCCAAACCAACACCATCGGAATGATACATGGTTTCGAACATGTTTTCAACGAGTACCTCAAGTTCTTTATAGTCTTTTTCAATTGGTTCTGATATTTTTCTTAGAACAGGATCGCCATATACCGTAATTGGATAAATCATTGTTTAAATCTTTGTTGTTGCATGTATGTCTGCAAAATTATTGTTGCACTAACCGCGTCAATAGTTGCTTTATTTTGACGGTCTTTTTTCTTTAATCCAGCATCAATCATGGTTTGAAATGCCATTTTTGATGTGAACCGCTCATCTACCAGTTCAATCTCCATATCAGGATATAACTTCTGAAATCGCTTCAGGAACGGGTTGATATACAAAACGGACTGGGAAGGTTCATTGTTCATTTGTCGAGGATAGCCAATAACAACTTTTTCAACATCTTCTTTCTGAAAATAATCTTTCAAAAAATCCCAGATCAAATGACTTGAAACAGTTGTAAGTTTGTTGGCAATAATTTGCATGGGGTCGGTAACCGCTATTCCAACTCTTTTTTTTCCAAAATCAATCGCTAATATTCTTCCCACTGAATAATTTTTCTGCAAAAATAATATTCTTCACCATTTTTCTGCCTGAATTTTAAAAAATATTATTCTGAACCATCTTGTAAGATGTTGATTGATAAAAATTTGTGATTTTGGCATGCGCTTTGCAATGTGTTGAGTAACTGATTACCGGTAAATGCAGGCACCAGAAAAATACATTTTTAAACTTAAAAACTGGAAGCCATGAAAACAAAAAGAATTAAGCTGATTGCATTGATGATTACACTTGCAGCAGTACTAACAGGATTTAACGCAGAGGCACAAAAAAGAGAATATCGTTCAAACAAAAATGATAACAATAAAGGGAAACGATATCAGACTGAGAACAGACAAAAGAGAGAGTATAAAAAATCGGAAAGAAACTATAAAGGTTGGGGAGATGTTAAGAAAAGCAAGAAATACGATAAAAAGAACCGTGATTTCGCATACAAGCACAATGATCGTCATTTTGACTATAAATATTATGACCGCCATCACGATTACAGATATCACCATCCAAAATACGGGACCGTTTACAGGAAATTCCACAAAGCGCCCTTAAAGTTGAGACACGCTCGTGGTGATTATTACTTTTATGGAGGACATTACTATCGCTACTACAGCAGGATAGGTTATGTAAGAGTTGAACTACCCAGACACTTGGTATTTGATAGATTGCCTTTCAATTGCGAAGCGTACAGAGTTGGACATCACACATACTATCGTCATGGAGATTTAATGTTCGAAAGGTGTGATCATGGTTACCGACTAGCTCCTTCTATAGGAATACAAATTTCAGCCCATTTCTAAACCCGATAAATTTCATTTACTTAAAAAGTGGCTTCCCATCTGGGAGCCACTTTTGTTTTTTATAATTTGTATGCCTGAAGTTGATTCAGTGTTTTGTAATATTCCAATTCAATTTCCATTTGCTTGTCCATGGATTGATAATAAAACGCCAGCTCATTAAAATATTCAATAACCGACAATTGGCCTAATTCCAATGCTTTATTGAGAAAATTAATATTTGCTGCCTGTTTGAGAGTTTGATCAAACTCATCAAGAATTTTAGCATATTCTTTGACTTTGTTGTACTTTTTCACAAAGTCAGTCCATATAATTTCCTGACGGCTTTGAAATTGATTCTCCTTAAAATCCGCATATGCCAAAGCATACTTTACTTTATTTTTGTCTTTCCAAAGCGGTATGGAAACGCCTCCTACAAATCCCCGGAAAGTTCCTTCCTGTTCTACTTCGCCCTGGTAGCCTAATTCAATATCCGGAATCCAACTTTGCCTGGCGAGTTTTACTTGCATTTCAGCCAGATTTATGTTTTGTTTTAATAATTGAAGTTCTGGATGCAAATTTTGTAACTCGGATATAATTGAATCTTGTGTTGCAAATGAAACAAGTGGAAATTCAGTTTTGATGGCTTCCGGAATTTCTGTTCCACACAATAGCGCTAATTCTTTTCGAATGGAGTTTAAATCTTGTTGCAAAAGTTCATAGCTGCTTTTTATATTTAAGAACTGAATTTTCGATTTATTCAAATCCAGGATAGAGGCATTTCCATTATCAAATTGCTTTTGATAGGACTCTATTAAATTAGTAGCATGACCAAGTCGCTTTTTATATTCATGTTCCTTTTTTAGCAGGAAAATGAAATCATAAAATCGATTTTTGGCCTCCAATAGTTTCTCCATGCGATAGATTTCAAACTCGAGATTTGATAATTCTCCTTGTTGATTGGCAACTTTTTTACGGGTACCGAGAATCGTTGAAAATTCAAACGACTGTTTAATGCTATAAATGGTTTTGTGATCTATTGCTGAATTATTTCCGGGTAAATATCCATACTCAACTGTCGGGTTGTCAAGAGTGACTCCAGTTTGCTGATTTAGTTTTTCTGCTTTAGTGAGTTTCTTTGCAGCAAGCATTTCGCTATTATTGGTTTCAACCAATTCTAAAAACTCATCAACTCCCATTTGGGCATGTGAAATTGCTGAAATAAACACCAGAGCAAGCGTAATTATGTATTTCATCTTAATTTTTCTTTTTGTTGAGCAAATAATAAATTACAGGGACAACATAAATATTCAATAAGGTTGAACTTAGCAGACCACCTAAAATTACGATGGCCATTGGACTTTGGATTTCATTTCCTGGTTTGTCGCCTGCAAATGCAAGTGGAATTAAAGCTAATGCTGCTGTTAGAGCAGTCATTAATATCGGATTTAGCCGATCCGTTGAGCCGTTAATGATTCGTTCTTTTAGAGATTCCCCATTTGCTGCAAGGGCTTCGTAGTTTGTAATTAGAAGAATTCCGTTGCGTGTTGCAATTCCAAACAAAGTTATGAACCCAATAATTGCAGGAATACTTATTACTCCGGAATCGAACCAAACAGCAACTACACCACCAATTAAAGCCAGTGGCAGATTGACCAGTACAATTAATGCTAACTTTGTCTTTTTAAATTCAATAAACAGTAAAATGAAAATTACCAGCAGAGCTCCTAGAAAGGCAAACATTAATGTTTGCGATGCCTGTGCTTCACTTTCAAACTGTCCTCCATATTCAATTCTGTAATTTTCCGGTAACTCAATATTGGTATTGATTTGTTGCTGAATGTCAGAAACCACATTGCGTACATCGCGATCAGCAACATTCACAGCAACGACAATTTTACGCATCACATTCTCGCGTCCAATGGTGTTTGGGCCAAAGTCTGACTTTATATCAGCCACATAATAAAGAGGCACCTTTTGACCATCATGGGTGTCGATTAGAGAATTTTTTATTGCTTCCAGATTGTCACGATATTTATCATCCAAACGAAGAACCATGTCGAAAGCTTTTTCATTTTCGAAGACATCCGATATTTTTTCGCCACCCAAGGCTATTTCAACAAATTCCAAAAACTCATTAACCGGAATCCCATATCGGGCAAGCATTTCTCGGTTTGGTTTAATTTGTATTTGGGGAATCTCTATTTGCTGTTCAACTGACAAATCTCCAATTCCATCAACTCTTTGTATGACATCCCGAATTTGATTTGCAATTCGAAACATTTCATTCAAATCACTTCCAAAAAGTTTAATGGCAATGTTTGTTTTTGAGCCGGATAACATGGCATCTATGCGATGGCTAATTGGCTGGCCAACTTCAACAATCACTCCTTCGATACTGTTAAGTTTTTCCCGTACTTCTTTTAAAAACTCACTACGCGAACGATCCTCCAATTGGAACGGTGCATCAATTTCTGATACATTTACTCCAAATGCATGTTCTGCTAATTCAGCCCTTCCTGTTCGCCGTGCCACTGCCTTAATCTCTGGTATTGAAAGCAATGCTTTTTCTGCTTTGATTCCAATTTTATTCGATTCTTTGAGGTTGATGCCGGGCATCGTCGCAGTATTGATCGTAAGTGAGCCTTCGTTAAAAGGAGGTAGAAAACTTCGGCCGAAACTGCTAATAAGGATGACTGACAGGATAACAAGTACGCCTGAAATTCCAATTACCCAGTTTTTATGGTTAATCGTTTTACTTAAACTTTGGCTGTAATGCTTTCTTAGGAATTGTTCCGTGCGACTACCTGATTCCTGCTTCCTTAGTTGTTTTTCCTTGGATAACAGAAGGCTGGATAGTACAGGAATAACTGTTACAGCAACAAACAATGACGCAAAAAGTGATACGATGTAAGCAATTCCCAGAGGTTTCAACATCCTTCCTTCCATGCCGGTAAGAAAGAAAAGTGGGAGAAAGGCAACAATAATAATTAGAGTTGCATTCAGTATTGAGGCTCTGATTTCAACTGAAGCCTCATAAACCACCTGAAAATTTGATTTCCGTTCTTCTAAGGGGCGTTGTATATTTTGCCGAAGCCGTTTATAAACATTTTCCACATCAATAATCGCATCATCAACCAGCGAGCCAATGGCAATCGTCATTCCTCCAAGAGTCATCGTATTGATCGAGATGTCCAGAAATTTCATGACAAGTATTGCAACAAGCAGCGAAAGTGGAATTGCTATAACTGAAATGATCGTGGTCCTGTAGTTCATCAGAAAGATGAAAAGTATGATGATGACAAAAAGTCCGCCTTCTAAAAGTGCTTTTTTCACATTATTAACGGCTGTTTGAATAAAGTTAGCCTGTTCAAAAATGTCGGTGTGAATTTCAACATCCTCCGGAAGTGTTTTTTTTAGGTCATTTAGGGAAGATTTAATTTTTTCTGTTAGATCGAGCGTGTTGATATTGGGCTGTTTGGTGATCGTAAGAATTACAGCTTGTTCTCCACGGTAGGAGGCATCTCCAATTTTAGGGGCAGGACCAATTTTTATCGTAGCAATGTCACTTACTTTTACCGGATGACCATCAATCATTTTAACAAGGGTGTTTCCAATTTCATCAACCTTGCTGCTTCTTCCTGTTCCGCGAATTAGGTATTCCTGACCGTGCTCATTGATAAAGCCTCCCGACACATTTTCATTTGAGAATGTGCACGCTTGTATTAATTGATCAAATGAAACTTCAAAGAATTTCATCTTCAGTGGATCGGCAAGTACCTGGTATTCTTTAAACTCACCTCCAATGATTGCCACCTGGGCAACACCTCCAACCGAAAGTAAATTAGGACGTAGGTTCCATTCAGCAATTGTTCGTACATCCATTGGAGAAGTCTCATCAGCTGTTAAAGCTATCATCATGATTTCTCCCATAATGGATGATTGTGGAGCCAAGGTGGGAGCACCAACTCCAACAGGCATTTGTCCGGAGATTGCTGATAATTTTTCACTAACAATCTGACGGGCATCGTAAATATCCATTCCCCAGTCAAATTCAACCCAGACAATGGAAAACCCCATTGCGGATGACGAACGAACCCTGCGAATATTGGTTGCTCCGTTGACGGCCGTTTCAATAGGAAACGTAACTAAACGTTCAACTTCTTCGGGAGCCATACCATGGGCTTCTGTGAGAACTACAACTGTGGGAGCATTTAGGTCAGGGAAAACATCAATTTCCATTTTGGAGGCAACCCACGAGCCGGCTCCAATAATCAGGAAAGCGATTAAAAGAACCACCACCTTATGCTTTAGCGCATATTCAATAATTTTATTTAGCATGTGATTAAAGGCGTTTGGTTAATGTTGATGTGTATGGGCAGGCAGCGATGATGAAAGAGAGGCCAACTTAATTTGGTAAACATTTTTCGTGGCAATATGATCTCCTTGTTTTAATCCGCTGCTAATGTGAAAACTTTCACCATCATGGCAATCAATAGATACCATTCGTTTTTCAAATCCGTCATGACCTTCAGCGTAAACGTAATAATTTCCAGCTTCTTCAAGTATGGCTGTTTTAGGTATCACAATGCTATTGGGAACCGATGCTGTTTTTAGAAATATCTCAACAAATGATCCGGAAAGCAGACTTCCAACATTATCAATTTCAAAATAAATTGGGGTGAATAACGAGTTGGATAGCGTGCTTTTCCCATAAGAGATAAATTTCCCGTTAAGTTCACTGGTTTTGTAAAGACGTTGATCATAGGGAGTGATGAAATTAGCAGTATTAATTTCCTTGAGTTTGCTGAAGAACCGTTGAGGAACATCTGCTTTTACAACAAGTCGCTTATTCTGAGTTATTCTCAAAAGTGGCTGGCCGGTAGTAACGTATTGTCCTTCAGTGATAATTATGTCTTTAATATAACCACTTGAGAGTGCTGCCACTTTTTGCCCCCCCGATGAGTAGTTTTGTTTGACTATTTCATAGTTGTTCTTAGCCTTTAGAAAAGTCATTTCAATATCAGCCAGATCTTTGTCGGAAGTAATCTTATCCTCATTCAAAATTTTCGCTCGCTCATAATTGGACTGAGCAGTTTCAAATTCAGATTTTGAATCGCGGAAAGTATTTTCAATGTTGTCGTGAATCAGTCCTTTACCTGAAATTGTAAGAAGAATTTCTCCTTTTTTTACTTCTTTCCCGGCTAGCAATGATTTTGTCCCAAAAACTACGATTCCATCGTGAATGGCTGTTAGGGTCTGCTCATCACTTTGGGCTGGTATAATCACACCACTTGTATGGATGACTTCCTGAAAACCGACTGGATCTACTTCAATGACACCGTATTTTAGATCATGTTCGTGTTCGCTTAATTCCTCATGCAGATGATCTTCACCTTCATGCTCCTTTTCTTCAAGAATATGTGCACTTTGCTCGTGTTCATGATCGTGGTTCTCGTTATGCTCATGAATTTCGATCTGATGTTCATTGTTTTCATTGTGTTTGTGTTCGCCACAAGAAATTGCAGCAAAGATATATGTTGACAAAACGGTCAATAATAAAACTCGTTTCATTGTTATCAATTTTTAAAATGGAAAATTCTGATCACTTTAGACGCTATCAAATAAATGTTGAATTTGTACAGACGGATTTATCCAAGTGCCGGGGGCCCACGCAGGGCACCAATTTCAGAAAGTAGGGGAGATGAATGATCTATTTGTAACGGACAAATAGTTGTTGATTTTGCTGAAAAAATGATTGGTTTTGAATTTTGCTCCGAAAAATTGAGAATATCCAGACTAAGTTTGCTAAGCGGTGAAGTTGTTTTTGCATTAAACTCACATCCATTACATGCATCGTGCTCATGCTGGTTCCCCGCAGCAAGTAGTTCGATGATATTGATTTTTACATTCTCAAGTTTTTGATCGTGTGAAGAGCAGCATTCCTGGTGGCATGCTTCTTTTGTTTGTTCGAATCCTATATGGTGATGATGAGGTATAAAGCTATGAGCCGTCAGGATTATTCCTGCCAACCAAAGCATAACAGTTCCAATTATTTTTTTTATTTGCCTCATTCTGAATAGCTACGAATGCAAAAATACATTTTTCAATTACAAATCAATTTAAAATGGGTTTTTATTTTAATAGGTTCTGGTTTCCTCGGCAAATTTGTTAAATCGGAATGTAAAAGTAAAATTCGGAACCTTTGCCAGGTTTTGAAGTCACTCCAATTTCACCTCCCAGAATGTTGACAATATTTTTAGAAATAGCTAATCCCAATCCAGTACCACCGTAATTGTTTTTAGTGTTTATTTTTGCTTGCACAAAGCGTTGAAAGATTGTCTCTTGATCCTCTTTTGATATGCCAATCCCAGTATCTGAAATCTCAAATCGAATTTTATTTTCAGTTTTAGTTACGTTTAGTTTGATCGATCCACGGTGGGTGAATTTAATCGCATTCCCAATTAAGTTTACCAAAACCTGCTTAATACGAAATTCATCAGAGTTTAAGAGATAGTTAACTGGGATTTTTGTTTTCACATCAAACTTTATGGCTGAATTACCATCTTTGTTTAATTGTTCCTGAAATTGCTTCTCAATTGTTTCAATTAATGAATCAAGCCTGAATTTTCGTTTTGAGATATTTAGTTGGTCAGACTCGATTTTTGAAATGTCGATAATATCATTAATGAGTCCGAGCAAATGTTGTCCATTGTCAATAATGATTTGTGTAAAATCTTTTTTCGAATCGCAATTCAGGGATGGATCATTAATCAACTCGGAGAAACCCAGTATTGCATTCATCGGTGTTCGAATCTCGTGTGACATGTTTGCCAAAAATGCAGTTTTTAGTCGGTCGGATTCCTGAGCTTTCTTTTGTTCTTTTAATAGTTTCTTATGAGTTTTCTCCTGCTCATTAATCATTTCATTGGCAATAGTCCCCATCTGTTTAAACTCATTGAAGTTTAAATCATTGGTTTCGATCGTTTTATATTTCCCTTTCCCAATTGTAAAGAAGTGGTTGAAGTGCGAAAAATCTGCAGTATACTTTTTATTGAATCGCAGAATAACGTAAAATTGGATTGATAAAATCAGAATAAGAATTAGGATTATTTGTAGAAGGTCTTCAATTAGTGCTTTTTTTAGATTTTTCTGTTGAATGGCTAAAACACTGTCGATTTCATCCAGATAGTATCCGGCTCCAACAAACCAATTACAAGGTTTAAATAATTTGACATATGAAATTTTTGGACTTGGGGCAGATCCATCAATCTTTTTCCATTCATAAGTGAAATAGCCACCGTCAGGGTAATTCGATTTTGCCGTATTTGTTTGTAATTCGAAAATTTCCTTTTTCTTTAAATCGCTGCCATCATAAAAATTAAAACTTCCGGAGAATATCTGTCCATTCATCGCAATGGGATCTCCATCAGTTTCATTTAGAAATATATACCCGCCATGTCTAAATCGCATCGAACTCGTTTTTGATGCAATTTGTAACTTGAAGTCATTGTAATAATCTTCAAGGTATCCTTTCGAGCCTATGTACCAGTTAAAATGTCCGAATTTTTTCACAAAGGTGACTTTCTGTTGAGGGATGCTGTCAAAATTCGCATTTGGTGAATACGCTAAAAATCCTTCATCATTCGATTTTAAGAAATCAACTTCAGCTTGCACAACGCGGTTCCCATTTATATCCTCCAGATCTGTCAAATTAATTCCGCTATATTCCGGCCTTCCGGCATAGTAAACGCCGTATCCGGAGGTTGTATTTATAAAAATTTTTGAAAATTTATTTTGAGGTTCAAGTGATGACAGGGCGTTGATAATCAGTTTCTTTAATTCGGGTGTTGTGAGCTTGTCATTGTATTCGGTATATAAGTTTTCGGCCAGTTTGCAGGCATTCAATACGTTTTGCCGGAATCTCTCTCTTGTTTTAATGTCAAAGTGACTTTTCTGCTCTTGAATATATTGAACTTCTCCGTCAATGAGATCTTTTATAAATTCTTTTTGTTCACTTAAATAAGATTGTTTTAGGTCTTCGTTGATTCGTTTAAATGTAGTAATCTCATGCGCAGAATAAGCGACAGCAATTACAATAGTCGTAAGCACTGTAGAAACAATAACCAATAACTTAATGTATGAAGATATGCTGTTGACTTTATATGCTTTCTGCAGATGACTATTCTTCATCAACGAATGGTTTTTTTTGATGCCTCTAATTTATATACAAAGAATGAAAATGTGTCAGGTTGGACTGCTTTAATTTGAAAATATTACAGATTGAAATGTAAAAAAGAGGACGATATATTGAACAATATGGCTTGGATGTTGAATTTTTGTCAGTGGGCTGTTAAAACTTGTTAAACAAATTAAATGAATGAAAAATTGAAAAACACTGGCATTTTTTATGCGTTACCTTTACGTCATAATTGTTGATGAAACTTTTAAAATACGAATATCATGAAAGATTTAAGGAAAATTAGCTTTACAATTTTGGTTGCATTATTCAGTGCATTTGTAGCGATTTGGGCTTATACACAATTTGTTCAGGAACCACAAATTGTGACCGTTGAACAGAGCCAGGCGATGAAATATGCTAACCTTCCTTCTGCCCCGCAGGGTGAAGCGCCAGACCTGACCTATGCCGCTGGAAGTTCTGTACATGCTGTTGTCCACGTAAAAGTAGTGTCAAAGGCTCAGGTAGACTCATACAATAGTCCATTTTTTGAATGGTTTTACGGAGACCGCTATCGCAACCAGGAACCACAAATACGAGAAGGTGCAGGTTCGGGAGTAATTTTAACCGAAGACGGATATATTGTAACGAATAACCACGTTATTGATGGTGCGGATAATATTAAAGTTGTTTTGAACGATAAGCGTGAGTTTGAAGCGAAGTTAGTTGGAACAGATCCAACAACAGATATTGCGCTTCTAAAAATTGAAGAAAAGAAGTTGCCTCATTTGAATTTTGGAAATTCTGATGCACTGAAATTGGGAGAATGGGTTTTAGCCGTTGGTAATCCTTTTAATCTAACATCAACTGTAACAGCAGGGATTGTTAGTGCAAAGAGCCGGAATATTGGTATTAACCGTGCAGACATGAGTATTGAAGCCTTTATTCAGACAGATGCAGCTGTAAATCCTGGAAATAGTGGAGGTGCCTTGGTGAATATGAATGGTGATTTGGTGGGCATCAATACTGCAATTGCATCCAGAACCGGATCCTACACTGGTTACTCATTTGCCGTTCCATCCAATATTGTCGAAAAAGTTGTTGGCGATTTAAAAGAATTTGGACAGGTACAACGTGCATTGTTAGGTGTTCGAATTGGTGATGTAAATGCAAAAGTTGCAGAAGAATTTGGACTTGATAAAATTGAAGGTGTATTCATTGGTGGCGTCACTGAGAATAGTGCGGCAGAAGAGGCAGGTATTGAAGCTGAAGATGTTGTAATAAATATTGATGGTATTCCAGTAAACTCATCTGCAGAGCTTCAGGAACAGATTGGAAAGCACCGTCCAGGCGATGTTGTAAAAATTTTGATAAAAAGAGATAATAAACCGAAACAATTTAACGTAACACTCCGTAACATGCACGGAGATACAGAAATCCTCACTGCAAGCGACGCTGAGTTTCTTGGAGCTGAGTTTAAGGAAATAACAGATAACCAGAAATATCGTCTACAAATAAGCCATGGAATTCAAATTTCCAATTTAAATAAAGGTAAATTAAAGGACGCTGGTCTAAAAGAAGGATTTATCATTACCCATGTGAACAAGGAAGAGGTTAGTGGGGTTAATGATTTGAGGGGCATTGTAAAAAATGCCAAAGGAGGAATATTAATTGAAGGAATGTATCCCAATGGAGAGCTAGCTTACTACGTTTTTGGTGTAAATAACTAACGATATGTATCGTTATAATTAACAATTAAGTTACACTGGAATAAAGCTGGCGTTGGGTTTGAATTATTGACTATAAAAGTCTATATTTGCACGATTTTTTTAGAAGGGTGTATGAGACAATTAAAGATTACAAAATCGATTACCAACCGTGAGAGCGCTTCTCTTGACAAGTACCTGCAGGAAATTGGAAAAGAAGAACTTATTACCGTTGAAGAAGAAGTTGAATTAGCACAGCGTATCAAAAAAGGTGACCAGGCAGCTTTAGAAAAGTTGACACGGGCAAACCTCCGTTTTGTGGTTTCTGTGGCTAAGCAATATCAAAATCAGGGATTGAGCCTTCCCGACCTTATTAATGAAGGCAACCTTGGTTTGATTAAAGCCGCCGAGAAATTTGACGAAACGCGTGGTTTCAAGTTCATCTCTTATGCCGTTTGGTGGATACGCCAGTCTATTCTTCAGGCTTTGGCTGAGCAGTCTCGTATTGTTCGTTTGCCTTTGAACCAAGTTGGTTCGTTGAATAAAATCAACAAGGCATTCTCAAAATTCGAACAAGAAAACGAGCGCAAGCCTTCGCCAGAAGAACTTGCTGATTCGCTGGAGTTGCCTCCTGAAAAGGTTGCCGATACTTTGAGAGTATCTGGCCGTCATATTTCAGTAGACGCACCTTTTGTTGAAGGTGAGGACAACAGTCTTCTTGATGTTCTTATAAACAATGACTCCCCAAATGCTGACCGCAGCTTAATGATGGAGTCCCTTGCACGGGAAATCGAACGTGCTCTTGCTACCCTTACGGAACGAGAAAGTGACATCATCAGGATGTTCTTTGGTATTGGCTGCCAGGAGATGACCCTGGAAGAAATTGGAGAAAGATTTGGGCTGACCCGCGAAAGGGTTCGGCAAATTAAAGAAAAAGCTATCCGCAGATTGCGGCACACATCCAGAAGTAAGTTGTTAAAAACATATCTTGGATAGATGAAAGACTTTTAACCGCCCCTCGAGGCGGTTTTTTTTGTCTTAAATTCTCACCCAAATTTATAAAACTTAAAATTTAACGATTGAACTCATGAATAAATGGCCATTCGTTTCTATTTGATCCTGCCAAATTTCTTTTTACTAGTAGTCTGAATTTATAAAGATTCGATCGGATTGAAGTTCTTTTAGATGATTCTTATTGTCGGTATCAAATACAAATATCAAAGGATGTTGTGAGGTGATGCTATCGTTATGAAGGTGATAGTGTTTGAGTTTTATTGAGTCATTGAGGATAGAATATTCGCCAACAAAATCATGAATGTTAACTCCTTGTTCAGCAAACTCTTTATATTTAAAAATTCCATTGATCAGGTGCATCTCAATATAGCCTGAATCCTTGTTGGAATAGTATTTTTCACCATCGGAATTTTTGTAATTGTTTAACAGTTTTGTGACTTTATTCCATTTCGGATTATTAATTGAATATACAATTTCAATATCATTGCCAATTGCTTGAGGCTCTGCACTGGTTCCCAGCTTCTTAAAGTCGCAGTAATAGCTGTTATCAACTGCGTATACATATTTTATTTTACGGCTATAATTCTGAACCTCTTTAGATGGAAATACCTCAATTATTTTACCTTTTACTTTTTGGGTATCGCCCATTAGGAAAATTGGATTCTTGAAACCATTCCATCCTGTAAATGCCAGTATGGAGCCAAATAATATTCCAAATATCCAGGTTTTTCCTTTGTTCATTATTGATGGATTTGGGCTTGAGATTGGTAAACTTTTTGTTTTACCTCAAAATTCAGACCAACTACCTATTCATCTATTTTTTTAGTTCATGGGATTTCTGTAAAAGTCGCTTATTGAGTTTGTATAGATGCAATAGTTTATTTTGTTATTTCGTTGAAAAACCGTTGGATTTTCAGCTTCTGCAGGTACCAACATCAGTTTCGTTTTTCCATCGAAGTCTTTATAATCTAATTCATAACCAATTCTTTGGTCAAATAGAACATCGAAATAATACAAGTATTTCCCAATCCATTGGAGATAGTTTTCCGAAAAATCTGCATCAACCGCACCGTTGATATTTACAAGTTCTATATCCTCCTTACCACTTAATATTGCTTTTTGAAATTCAACAGCGTTTAATGGAGTTCCATTCTTTGTTGGGAGTATGTTAAATTGAGGATCGATAAAAATCCATTTATTGTACTTTTTGGAATAAACTTCTGTTACAACGTGGGCGGCACCTTTTTTAACTTTTTCTACATCTCTTGTTTTGAGCCCCAGTACTCGTGATCGCAATCCAACCGAATTCAAACAGGCAGAGGCCAGAATTCCATATTCAACACAGCGGAATTGACTTCCGTTTTTTGCCTCTTTCAATATTGTTAAGGCGTCGGCATTTGAGGGCGAATTACTTCCATTGTGACTCCATTGCGAACTCGACCAATTTAAAATAGCTTTGATTTTCTCCATTTCGCTACTCGCTGTTGCTGCGAGATTGTCTAGCTTATATTTCTGGCGCAACTCCCTTAAATAAGAATGATTTAAAGTGTCCGAATAATAAAAGTGATAGGCTGTATTTGGCGACTCTTCTGTAAATGTAATTTCTTTCATTTTGTTGGAAGGACTGTAATTAATCGCTCTAAAAAAAGTGGCGCAACTAGTCAGTAATAGAGTAATGGCAATTAATGTAAAAATGTGAATCTTCATCGTATTCGTTTGTTGTTGAGGATATGCTTATGTGCTGTAAGGTTTGGGGTAGTCCTCTTTTTTTTAATATACTTTAATCAAATAAGAATTAATCCAGATTCTCAATATATTTTAGTTATTTCTAAAAATTGCAAAACCTTCTAATCTATATTTTTCGAAACGAGAATATTTTACCCCCTTGTGGAAGCTAACAATAAAATCTTCATATGCCTTAAAATTTACGATTCCATTTGCACCCATGTTTTTTGCTTGTTTAACAAGGATATCCAATAACTCATCCGTTCTTATTTCTTCGTCTACATAAAACGTAGAATTTTTAGAGATATATGGTGTGTCCAATTTGTTTTCTGATTCATTATTTAATTCTTTTACTTGCCCTGGGAATACTTCAATCTTAATCAGTCCAAGAGGTTTATATTCTCCAATGTATGGATTTGGGGAGATGAAAAAACCTTGTTCCGAATATTCTCTAAAATCATAATTGAAATGTAGTACTTCTCTTGGTCTTGGCATTACAGCGCATCCTACAAGTAGACTTAGGATGATTACGTAAAATATTTTTTTCATATTGTTTTACTGAGGTGTTATTCGTTTTCAAGATCTAAATAATACAATTTTGCGGCCTCTTCAATTTCATCATCAAAAGTGTCATCGAACTTAAAGCTGAAAAGCCTCCAGTCATTTTCTGGTTTATAAAACTGAAAAGTCAACCTCAAAAATTGTCTATCAAATTTTAAGAAGTATGATTTTAGCATAAAAGAATCTCCTAGCTTTTTAGATACTATTTCTTCGTATCCGTAATACTTACCAACCAATTCCTCATCAAATCTGCCAAGTTGGTTTTTCACATTGTTTATAGCATCTTGGATTCGAGATGTCCAAGGATTTGTAGCATAAAGATCATCTAAAGCTTTTGAGGAGCCTTCTACTTTGTAGGTTTTAAAAAAATTTGCTATTATTAAGTCTGGTGTTTCTTGTGCATTTCCATGCAAAACCAGTAATAATAGAACGAATCCAAAGGTCAATTTTTTAGCCATAATGTATCTTTTTAGTTGTTTCACTGTTTGTTGCCTTAGCATCTACGTACCTTTTATACCTTATATTTTAATTTTGACATTTTGATTTGGGGCATTTGTCTTGTTCTGAAATTAAGTTCACAAGGTAATAAATAAAACTTAATCAATAATTATGTAAGTATGGTTTTGTGTGAGGATTTCTTAGTTACAAAAAGGGAAATATTTGAATTTCAAGTGAAGGCTAAAAAAATATAAGCATGAAAATAATTTTTATGCTTATGTTTTTCTCAACCGATGCTTATGAAATTTATTTTCATAAGCATGTTTTTTTGAAAGGTTGTCAGCGGTTAAATAAACACATAAAAAAAGCACCCTTTAAATAAGGATGCTTTCTGGTGTAAATAGGTATATGATAGTGCTTATTTGATAAGCTCAACACTGCGGTTTACAAACTGGTCAAGCGCTTCACCTTTTAGCATGCCGTTTGCAAGTAAAGCAAGGTCAACCATTTGTTTAGCAAGCTTATTTTTCTTACCGAAATCTTCCAGTTTAGCACGCTTGTCTTGCTCGAGTGTTGCAATTGATTTTTGCAAATCTTCCAGCTTTTCTTTATCAGCCGAAGGAATTTCTTCTTCTTTCTTTCCTTCTTTCGCTTTTTCAAGCTGTTCTCTTTCCGATTTTTGAGCATCAAGATCGGCTTTCAAAGTAGAAAATTTTTCACCCAGCTTTTTATCTTTTGCTTCCAATACTTTTTTAACCAATGGGTGAGCTGTGTTAACTACCAGGTTTAGGCTATCTGGCAGGTCACCATACATGCTCATTCCACCTTGCAATTGCCCCATGTCCTTCATGCGGCGCATAAACTCGTTACGGGTAATTACAATTGGTTTTCCGCTTTCACCCAAATCTTTAAAATCAACAATGTAGTTGATGCCTTGAGTATCCGGGCAAACTGCCTGGAAAACCGGGCTCAATTCATCTTTTTCATCCCAACTCAATTCATCTTTTTCGTCTTCTTTTTGAATCAGGTTTTCAACAACGTCCGAGTCTACTCGAACAAATCGTTTGTCTGTATATTTTTGCTCAAATTTGTTCAGCAATGGAGTGGTAAGAACATCGTTCATTTCCAAAACATCGTAGCCTTTATTTGTAGCAGTTTGTACAAATGAATATTGTTCTTCCTTATCTGTTGTATAAAGGTAAACCAGGTTATTCTCTTTGTTCGTCTGGTTTTCCTTAATCAACGTTTCGTATTCTTCAAAGGTGAAATATTTACCATCGGTATTTTTAAACAAGAAGAAGTTCATTGCTTTTTCAGCAAACTTCTCATCAGTCAGCATTCCATATTCGATGAATATTTTCAGGTCGTCCCATTTTTTCTCAAAGTCTTCGCGGTTGTCTTTGAATATCTGGTGAAGTCGATCAGCCACTTTTTTGGTGATGTGGTTGCTGATTTTCTTCACATTCGAATCACTTTGCAAATAGGAGCGTGATACGTTCAATGGTATATCCGGTGAATCGATCACCCCATGAAGCAGGGTCAAAAATTCAGGCACAATTCCTTCAACTGAATCAGTTACAAATACCTGGTTGCTGTATAGTTGAATCTTGTTTTTCTGAACTTCAACAGTATTCTTCAATTTTGGGAAATATAAAATACCAGTCAGGTTGAAAGGATAATCTACATTCAAATGAATATTGAAAAGTGGCTCTTCTCCATATGGATATAATTCGCGGTAGAAAGAAGTATAATCTTCGTCTTTCAAATCAACTGGTTTTTTGGTCCATGCCGGAGCAACATTATTGATTTGATTTTCTTCTTCTGTTTCAACTTCCTTTCCATCTTTCCATTCTGTTTTCTTTCCGAATACAACAGGAACCGGTAAGAATTTACAGTATTTTGTTAGGATTTCAGACAAACGCGCTTTTTCGAGGAATTCTTCAGACTCTTCATTTACATGCATGATGATATCCGTTCCAACAACTTCGCGTTCGGTGTCTTCAATGGTGTAATCAGGACTTCCGTCGCATGACCATTTTACCGCTTGTGATCCTTCTTTGTGAGACTTAGTTACAATTTCTACCTGGTGAGAAACCATAAATGAAGAATAGAATCCCAGACCAAAATGACCAATAATTGCATTGGCATCATTTTTATATTTTTCAAGGAATTCGTTCGCTCCTGAGAATGCAATCTGATTGATATACTTTTCGATTTCCTCAGCAGTCATTCCAATACCATTATCCGAAACGGTGATGGTTTTGTTTTCCTTATCCAGGCTCACTCTAACTTTAGCTTCTTCTACCGAAACTGTTGTTTCGCCCCTGTTGGCTAATGTTCTCAACTTTTGGGTGGCATCTACTGCATTCGATACAATTTCACGAAGGAAAATATCGTGATCTGAATACAAGAACTTTTTGATGATTGGGAATAAATTGTCACTTGAAACGCCAATTTTACCTTTTTGCATCGCTATATAAATTTTAGTTTGACATCATTTTTACGAGACTCTTTTTTTCAAAGGGCATGCCATTCCGTAAAAATGACGAATTGTCACCGTTCAAAAATTGAATGGTTTTATATCGTCCGGAAAGCTGACTTTTTTCTGTTTTTATGTCAGTTCGATGCGCTTACTTTGTAGAAATGAATGAGAAAACCACGTTGTGAAAAAGCTGGAATCCTATTTTAAACCGTTTCGTGATGCCATTGTTGGGATTGATCAAACTTTTGATAGTCCGTTTGGTACTCAGCCAATTGTTTACGGTGATTGGATCGCCAGTGGACGATTGTATCAACCTATTGAAGAAAAGCTACAATCAGAGTTCGGCGCTTTTGTGGGGAATACACATACCGAGACGAGTGAAACCGGTGCACTAATGACCAATGCCTATCAGTTGTCTCATCAAATCATTAAAAAGCATGTAAATGCCGGCCCCAACGATGTGATAATTACTGCAGGTTTTGGAATGACGACCGTCATCAACAAGTTTCAGCGCATTCTTGGGTTAAAATTATGTGGTAAGGTATCAGGAACGAAGTGTATTAAGGAACAGGATAAAGAGAAGCCAGTCGTTTTTATTTCGCACATGGAGCATCATTCGAACCATACCAGTTGGTACGAAACCAATGCCGATGTGGTTATTATTGAACCCGATGAAAACCTGTTAATCGATCCGGATAATTTGCGTAAGAAGTTAGAAGAATATAAAGATCGACCTTTCAAGATTGGATCATTCACTGCATGTTCCAATGTTACAGGAATCCGAACACCTTATACCGAGTTGGCGAAAATTATGCACGAGCATGGCGGCGTAGTTTTTATTGATTTTGCTGCTTCTGCTCCCTATGATGAAATTGATATGCACCCGGAAGATCTGATGAAAAAGCTGGATGCAGTAATGTTTTCACCTCATAAGTTTTTGGGTGGGCCGGGTTCCAGTGGTGTGTTGGTTTTCGATAAATCGATGTATCACAACTTGGTTCCCGATCATCCGGGAGGTGGAACGGTTGACTGGACAAATCCTTGGGGAAAATACAAGTATGTGGATAATATTGAAGCTCGCGAAGATGGTGGCACTCCCGGATTTTTGCAATCGATAAAAACAGCCTTGTGTTTTCAGTTAAAGGATCAAATGGGAATTGATAATATTCGCAAGCGAGAAGAAGAATTACTGAAGATTGCTTTTGATGGATTGGACACCATTCCTGAAGTCAATATACTGGCGAATAATCAGCGTGACCGCCTGGGAGTTATTTCGTTTTATATTTTGCAAATTCACTATAACCTGGTGGTTCGTTTATTGAATGACAAGTACGGAGTTCAGGTAAGAGGGGGATGTGCCTGTGCCGGAACTTATGGGCACTTTTTATTGCAAGTAGACGCCGATCGATCACAGGAAATCACGGAAAAGATTAATCATGGAGATCTCTCTGAAAAGCCCGGCTGGATTCGCTGGTCACTTCATCCAACCATGACGAATGAAGAGGTTGAGTTGTTTATTAAAGCGCTAAAAGATATCATCCACAATATTGAAACCTACCGAAAGGATTATGAAAAAGTTCCCAGAACGAATACTTTCAGGCATAAACAGGAAAAAGACTACATGGAGCAAGTGAAAGATTGGTTCGAGCTATCTTGATAACCGTTTGGATAGCTGTTCCCTGTAAGTAGCGCTAACTGGTAGTTTTACTTCTCCAATTTTAACTTGGTTTGCTTCAATATATTCAATTTTTGAAAGTGATACCAAATACGATTTATGGATTCTGCAGAATTGATCAGCGGGAAGTTTCTCTGCAAAATTTGACAGCCGTTCATAAACTGTGAGGTTTTTATCGGTTGTAATTAGTCGGATATAATCGCCCATTGCTTCCACATATAATAAATGATCCAGCTCTATTCGGTGTAGCTTTTTATCAGCTTTTACCATGAGATAGTCTATGGAATTGGTTGCCTGTTGCTTTTCCAAAAAGCGGTTAACAGCTTTCATAAAACGTTCCTGGGAAACTGGTTTTAAGAGGTAATCTACCGCTTCTAAATCAAAGCCTTCCACTGCATACTCCGGATAGGCGGTAATAAAAATAACGGCTGGTGGTTGATTCAAACTTTTCAGAAAACTGACACCAGACATTCGGGGCATATTAATATCCAGAAAAATGAGTTCAACGGATTCCTTTTGAAGAAATTCCCGGGCCTCAAAAGCATTTGGAAATTGTCCTGTTAAATTAAGCTCCGGACAATCCGAGACATAATCAGCAATTATCTCTCGTGAAAGAGGCTCGTCATCAACTATTATGCACGAATAGGTTTTCATTTCAATTGAATAGTCAAATCTACAACAAATTGATTTTCCTGTTTATTAATTTTCAAATTGTATTGATTTGGATACAGTAATTCCAGGCGCTTCATTACATTTTGAATTCCCAGGCCTTTATATTTTTCATTTTCCGTTAGCATGGAGTCACCCAGTGAGTTTGCAATTTTGAAATGGATTTCAGAATTAGAAATGTTCCATTCAATATTGATGAATGTTGTTTTCAGTTGGCTTTGAGGTGCATATTTAAAGGCATTCTCAACAAAAGGTAAAAACAGGAGGGGGGCAATGCGGTGATCATGTATTTCACCCGTTTGATTAACCGAAACTCTTAGCGATTTTTCCAAACGTAATTCTTGTAATTTGATGTATTTATTTAAAAAATCAAGCTCGTCTCGCAGCGATATGTATTCTGTTTCGGCATCATAAATAACATAGCGCAGAACGTCCGAAAGCTCCAAAACTGCTATGGGAGTTAAATCTGATTTTTTACGGGAAAGACTGTAAATACTGTTTAAACTATTAAAAAGAAAATGTGGATTTAGCTGAGAGCGCAAAGCTTTTAATTCTGTCGATGTTTTTTCTTGTTCCATTTGATTCAACTTGAACCAACCCCGGGCAAGTTTAATTAAAGTAGTAAGCACCAGGTAAACACTCAGAAATAATAAAATGTCCCAAAAGGTATAGTAGGCGATAAAATAGTAACCCGGAAATATTAGATCAATCCAATGTTCAAACAGGTATAAATAAAAAAAAGCTCCACTAGTTAATAGAATAATTACAGAAATGACATACTGTAGATACCTTTGTTTGACCAGAAAGCGGGAGAACAAAAATGCTTCATTTAAGTATACCACCAGGATAATTGGCAGGTGAAAGATAAGCGTGTAAATGACATCGATTAATTTGATTTCGGCTGAAACCCGTAAGATATTGACAAGTACGAGAAACGATAACGCCCAAAACATAAGGTGTTGCAAAACCCTACGGGTTGCCAGCCAAACAATTATATTTTTAAGTTGATCAATCATTCATTTACTTTCTTCAGAATGGCATCGATACCATCAAGAGCTTCCTCTGAATGTACATATTTTGTTGCAAATTTCTGCAATTCCTGCGGTTTGGCAGTCAATAGAATTTGCTCACCATTGTTCTCGTGGTGAATGCGGATGCGATTTTCTTTGATCAAATCTTCCAGCCATTCCGGATCAAACCAGTGAATTTGAGCTTCTCCATTTATAAATTCCAGCTTAGCAAAACTGTGCACAGGCATCACATGAAAATCAAATAGCGTAAGGTCATCGCTTTCGAAATACTCGTCTAAATAGAAATCAAGGAAATATGTTTCATCTAACTGAATCAAATGGACAATAAATGAGGAATTGCCAAAATCAGTATCATCTTTTTCTTTGATTCTGAGTATGTAAGCGGTGCTGTCAATATTTTCTGGAATTTCTTTTCCTTTGTAATTGAAATCAAATTTCCAAATGGAAGAATCATCATCAACCCATTCACCCAGCAAGAGGTCGTTTGCAAATAAATCATCCTCCGTGTAAAGTGGGTAAAATGAAAAAACAATACAGCTTGAAAGTAAAAGTGTAATTCCAAAAACGAATAAAAAATTTCGTGCTTTCATAACATTGAGTTTTTGATTTTAATCCAAATCAACAATTTCTTAGAGAGTTGACGAAATTTTTTCGCTGACTTGAATGGTTTTCTCGTTGAGTTGGATACCCTTGTGAAAAAGGATACGACATTCTGAACTTGGTTCTGTATTTATGCTTTATGAAGAGTTTTCAAAGCAAGTCTGAAATGACTTCTGTTTTACATTTTGGGCTGATAGACTTTGGCTTCTGCTTCGCCACGAGCTACTCTCAACGCATTTCGCGCAAGGGCCTCCAGTTCGTCTTCCCCGGGATAGATGAACACTTTAGCCAGAAACTCTGTTCGTTGGCGGATGTAGTTGGTGAGGTATTCGCTGTATGCCATCCCTCCGGTTAAAAGAATGCCATCAATTTTTCCATCCAGAACCACAGCCATCTCTCCAATTGACTTAGCAACCTGATAGGCGAGGGCATCCTGAATTAATTTGGCTTTTTCGTCATTTCGTTGAACCATCTTTTCAACGTCCAGCGCACTGTTTGTCCCCAGATAAGCGACATAGCCACCTTCTCCGACAACCATTCGTCTGATTTCTTCTTTTGAAAGGCCACTGTCGAAACATAAATCAATGACCTGTCCAACCGGTAGTCCACCACTTCTTTCAGGGCTAAAAGGGCCATCTCCGTCCAGTGCATTGTTTACATCGATGACTCGTCCTTTTTTATGTGCTCCTACGGATACCCCACCTCCCAGATGGACAACAATCAGGTTTAATTCAGGGTACTTTCTCCCGATCTTTTTTGCATGAACCCTTGCTGTTGCTTTCTGATTCAGTGCGTGAAAAATGGATCGTTTAATGAATTTGGGGTGTCCGGTGATTCGCGCAATTTCGTCTAATTCATCGGTAACAACTGGGTCTGCTATAAATGCTTTTGCACCAGGGATTTGCAATGCTATAAAATCGGCAATCATTGGGCCAAGATTACTTGCATGCTGACCAAATACACCTTCACGGGCATGAGCGATCATATTGTTATCAACTCGATAGACCCCTGATTCTAAAGGATAGGTCAACCCACCACGACCAATGATATATTTGATGCTGTCCACCTCGAAACCTTCTTCAACCAGTGCATCAATGATCATCCCCTTACGGTAGTCAAATTGCTGATTGACATTTTGGTATCGCGACAATTCCTGCAATGAATGACGCAATGTCTTTGATAGCTTGCATTCTTCATTAAAATAAACTGCAAACTTGGTTGAAGTTGAGCCCGGGTTGATCGCTAATATTCGATATTCGGTCATATTCCTATTTGCTTAACAAAGCAGCTAACGCTATTGAGTTTAGTTTTGTTTGCGAACTGTCACCACGGGATGATAATACCACAGGAACTTTGGCTCCTACAACAACCGCAGCTTGTTTGGCATGACACAATTTTGTGTTCATTTTATAAAAAACATTTCCAGCATCAATATTTGGAAAAAGCAGGCAATCCGCATCACCAGCAACTGGTGAATCTATTTTTTTTATCTCAGCCGATTCTTTATCAATTGCGACATCCAGCGCCATTGGACCGGCAAGTACTCCCCCTTTAATTTTATCGGCCTCCGCCATCTTTACTAATTGTTCAGCATCAACACAAGCGGGTATCGCGGGCAGTACCTGTTCGGTTGGAGCAATTAAAGCCACTTTGGGAGTTTCAATGCCCAATAATTTTGCTGTTTGAATCAAATATTTGCAAAGCAGAACTTTTTGATCAAGTGTGGGATAGGGGATGACTGCCACATCGCTAACTATGAGTAGTTTGTGATAATTTTCGTTTTCAATAACCGTAACATGACTTAATACATTTCCTTTTGGGGTAAGTCCAGATTCTTTGTTTAAAACGGCACGCATGTATTTGTCGGTATTAATCAATCCTTTCATCAGAAAGTCAGCTTTGCCCTCTTTTATCATTTTCACTGCTATTAGTGCAGCATGATCCTCAGAGGTGGAATCAACCAAATCAAAAATCGTATCATCTACATTAAGCTTGGAGCAGATTTTTTTAATTAATTCTGTATTTCCAGTAAGAATGACTTTGACTAATCCCATGTCTGATGCCATTTTTGCTGCTTCAATGCTGTGGTTGTCAATGGCATTGACAATGACCATTCTTTTCGCTGGTTGTTTTTTTATGAGATCGAAAAGTTGGGAAAGTCGTTCTATTCTCATTTTAAATTTTTAGTTGAAAATATGATTTGATCAATTTAAATTACATAACAAAAGTCAAACTAAAAAATGTTTTTAAACCTTTGAAAAACAAAACATCCGATGCTAAATAACATCGGATGTTTCAATGTAGAAATATGTTTTTTCAATTTCTTATAAATTGAAATTATTGGATTTAAAATTATAATAAACCAACTCGATCTCTTACAATTTTTTCAGTGTCCAAGGCGATCATTAATTCCTCGTCCGTTGGAATCACCATTATTTTTACTGGCGAATCTTTGGTGTTAATTTCACCTTCACTTCTGAATCCTTTATTTATTGACTCATCTAAATGAATTCCAAAATATTCAAGACCACTGGCCACTCCAGTTCGGGTAGTGTCTGCATTTTCGCCAATTCCACCGGTAAGGATTAAGATATCCAATCCTCCCATGGCTGCAATGTAAGAGCCAATGTACTTTTTTACTCGATAATTATAGATGTCTAAAGCCATTTTTGCGCGTTCATTTCCGCTTGCTTTAGCTTCCTCTATTTCACGCATGTCAGATGAAACACCAGATAATCCTAGCATTCCACTGTGCTTGTTGAACAAGGTATTAGTTGTGCGCAAACCAAGCTCTTCTTTTTCCATGATATAAGTCACTACACCAATATCAAGATCACCAGAACGGGTTCCCATAACTAGCCCTTCCAATGGAGTCAATCCCATGCTGGTGTCAATAGATTTTCCGTCTTTAATTGCTGCCAAAGAGGCGCCATTTCCTAGGTGGCAAGATATAATTTTTTGACTTTCATAATCGCGCCCTAATAATTCGCAAGCTCTTTTACTAACGTATCTGTGGCTTGTGCCATGGAAACCATATCGACGGATTCCGTATTTCTTATATAATGCATAAGGAATACCGTACATATATGCATATGGTTCCATTGTTTGGTGGAAAGCTGTGTCAAAAACCCCAACCTGTGGAATGCCCGGGATTAACTCTTCCATAGCATAAATACCTTTCAGGTTCGGTGGATTGTGTAAGGGTGCCAAGTCAATGCATTTAGCGACTTCGTCAATAACTTCATTGGTGATAAATTCACTACCGCTGAAGTGCTCTCCTCCGTGAACAACACGGTGTCCTACGGCATCAATTTCCTCCATATTTTTCAGACACCCATATTTTTCACTGGTAAGGATACCTAATATGTATTCTATTCCACTTTTATGATCCAGAATTTCGCCTTCAAAAACAATTTGTCGACCATCCTCGTGTTTGTGCTTCAGGAATGAACCTTTCATTCCAAGCTTTTCTACTCCACCTTTGGCAATTACCCGGTGGTCTTTCATTTCGAAAAGCTGATATTTGATTGAACTACTTCCGCAGTTGAGTACAAGAACTTTCATTTCCTGTATATTTCGTATGTATAATAAATTCTAATTAACACTTTTCACCATGAGATAACAATTTGTTACCGTTTTCATCATAGCGATAAAATCCTTTTCCTGTTTCCAGTCCAAGTTGCTTGGCGCGAACCAATCTTTTAATGTATTGAGACGGTTTGTATCGAATATCCCCAAATTCGCTATGGATGTTCTCCATCCAACGAACGATCTTATCAAGGCCCATTTTATCAGCTATTTCAAAAGGTCCCAAACGCATTCCATATCCAATTCGAAGTGTTTGGTCCACATCTTCAATGGTTGAAACGCCCTCCATCAAAATACCGCATGCCTCATTTAATAAGACAACAAAAAGCCGGACACTAACAAGGCCGGCAGACTCCTCAACGGGGACAATTTTTCGGTTTATGAGTTTGACGAACTTACAGACTTTGTCGTAGGATTCTTCCGAAGTATAAAGGCCTTTAACAACCTCAATAATTCGTGCTTCAGGTGATGAGACAAAGAAGTGGATGCTAATACAACGATCTTTGTGCTCAAGTTCTGACGAAAGCTCGGTCACGACAATGGTTGTAGAATTGGTTGCAATAATACATTCAGGGTCAACTACTTTTTCAATATCGTGGAAGATGCGCTTGCGCTCTTTGATTTTTCCACCACGATCAACTGCTCGGATAGCTTCAATAACAAAGTCACATCCTGCAAGGTCTTTGTAATCTAAAGTACCTTTAATACGCGCAAGTATCGCGCGCTTCTCACTTTCTGTGAGTCCCCAATGTTCAATCCGGTCATCAAGAATTTTACCAATATTACGGTAAGCTTCCCTGATCTTCTCTTCACTAACTTCAATAAATACGACTTCAATGCCGTAAAAACTGGCAACGCGGGCAATGTTTTGTCCTACCAAACCACATCCCACTATACCTATTTTAGAGAAAAGAGTCCGCTTTACATCTTTTTTGCTTAAGCCGAACTCTTCAATGGGTTCATAAATTAATTCACTGGACATATTGATTTATTTTAATCGAAAAGGGCAGCTGCCTGGTTACAGGTGATTGCTACCATATTTACTATGTCGCTTACCGAACATCCCCTTGATAAATCATTAATTGGTGCTGCCATCCCTTGTAATACGGGGCCAATTGCTTCTGCCTGTGAAAGACGTTGAACCAATTTGTACCCAATATTTGCAGCTTCAAGCCCCGGAAAGACCAATACATTTGCTCTACCCGCTACTTCACTTTCAGGAGCTTTTAATTTACCTACTTCAGGGATGAGAGCTGCATCTAATTGCAACTCACCATCAATAATTAAATCAGGATCAAGTTGTCGAGCGATATTTGTTGCATTAACTACTTTATCTACAAGCGGGTGTTGCGCACTGCCTTTTGTTGAGAAACTCAACATCGCAACGCGGGGATCCAAACCAACAATTGCTTTTGCTGTTTTTGCAGTGCTTACTGCAATTTCTGCTAGTTGTTGATCGGTAGGATCTGGCATCACTGCGCAATCCGCAAACACTAAAATACCGTCGTGTCCAAAATGTGGATCATTTACAAACATCAAAAACGCTCCGGAAACAACACTTACACCTGGCATAGTTTTAACAAACTGGAAAGCAGGTCGTAAAACATCTCCTGTCGCATTGATTGCTCCTGCAATTTCACCATCAGCATCACCACACTTAATCATCATTGGGGCAAAAACTAACGGATCGTTAAGCATTTCAAGTGCCTCTTCTTTTGTCAGGCCTTTTGATTTGCGAATTTCAACCATTACATCAGCATAAGCGTCGCGACGACTGTCTGTTTTTGGATCAACCAAAACTGCACCTTTAATATTTACACCACACTCTTCTGCAGCCTGAACAATTTCAACTGGATTTCCCAGCAAGAATATCCTTGCTATGTTTTCGTTCAAAATGATCTCTGTGGCTCGCAGTGTTCTTGGTTCAATTCCTTCAGGGAGAACAATACGTTTTTGATAGCTTTGTGCATTTAAAATGACACGTTCAAGTAGTTTCATGTGTATACACCTATTTTTTCATTTACCAAATGAAATATTCAAGATTGCAACCGACCGTTTTTAGTTTAAATTTGGTCTTGTTTTATACAATATCAGTAATAACTGCAACCAGATAATCTCATTGTCAAAGTTTAAGCTTTTAAACTTTTTGGTTAAAAGATTCTAAATGCAAAAGTACAGAAAATATGGGGTTGTTCTACTCGAAAACAGATAATATTTGATGTTGCAACTTATTTTTAGGCGTTATAAGTAATTTTTGACAGGGGGATAAAAAGGTGTAGGCAATCGATTGTATCTAATTATCTCTATTTGTAGAGACTTTGAGTCAGAAAGTTAAATTTTTATAATATTTCAATTTACCGCCTAATCAAATTTCAATCATTCAAACAGATTTATTTAATACTTTTACATTAAAAGTAATCAGGAAGGAATGCAAGATATCTTTCAAACACTCAAAGAAAAGCTGGAGGGAGACATTTTTACAGACAATGTACAACGGATTTTGTATGCCACAGATGCATCTTCCTACCGGGAAATTCCACAAGCAGTTTGTCGACCTAAAACAAAAAATGACATTATTGACATTATTCGATTTGCTAGGGAGAATGATACTTCTGTTATTCCGAGGGCAGCAGGAACTTCACTTGCAGGGCAGGTTGTAGGACCGGGTATCGTAGTCGATATTTCGAAGTATATGAATCACGCGCTTGATTTTTCCCTTGATGAAAAATGGATTTGGGTGGAGCCTGGAGTAAATTTGAGTGAGCTAAATAAATTTCTTGCTCCTCATGGATTGATGTACGGGCCGGAAACATCAACTGCGAATCGATGCTGCATTGGAGGAATGGTCGGGAATAATTCGTGCGGATTACATTCACTGGTTTATGGAAGTGCCAGAGATCATATTTTAGAGGCAGAATGTATTTTGTCCGATGGCTCTGAAATAACTTTTAAGGAACTGACAACTGAAGAGTTTAATGCAAAGTGTGAAGGGAATCCGGATTCTCTCGAAACAAAAATATATCGAAACCTAAAAGAGATACTTTCTGATCCAAGAAATCAGGAGTCAATTCGTGCTGAGTTTCCTGATCCAAAAGTGGAACGTCGAAATAACGGATATGCCATTGATATTTTGTTGGAAACAGATCCATTTACCGGAAACAGTGAGAAAATAAATGTATGTAAATTATTAGCTGGGAGTGAGGGAACATTGGCATTTACAACCAAGATCAAATTAAACCTGATATCACTCCCTCCCAAATATAAGGGGTTGGTTTGTGCGCATTTTTCAAGTCTTCAGGATTCATATCTCGGAAATTTGGTTGCGCTGAAACACAAACCCGATGCCATCGAACTAATGGATGACATCATCATGAATTGCACTAAGGAGAATATTGAACAGCGTAAAAATCGCTTTTTTATTGATGGTGATCCGAAAGCAATGTTGATGATTGAGTTTAGCCGAAATTCTGAAGAAGAGCTGAAAGAGATCGCAGGCAAACTGGAAGGAGATTTTAGAGAAGCTGGCTTGGGCTATCATTTCCCACTGGTTTTGGGTGACGATAGCATAAAAAAGGTTTGGACCTTGCGAACAGCCGGATTGGGATTACTTTCCAATATTCCGGGAGATAAACGCAGCACAACTGTCATCGAAGATACTGCTGTTGCTCCAGAGTATTTACCTGATTATATGGCGGAGTTTGATCAGGTATTGGAAAAATATGGATTGAGTTGCGTGAAATACGCGCACATTGCAACCGGGGAAATTCATCTTCGTCCTCTGTTGAATTTGAAAGATGAAAATGATGTCGGGTTATATCATACCATTGCTAAAGAAATCGCTTCATTGGTGAAAAAATACAGAGGATCGCTTAGTGGTGAGCATGGTGATGGCAGGCTGCGGGGAGAGTTTATACCTTTTATGTTGGGCGATCACAATTATCAACTTATTAGGGAATTAAAAAATACCTGGGACCCAAACCATATCTTAAATCCAGGTAAAATTATCGATACACCACCCATAACAGAAAACCTTCGGTTAATGGTGGGTGAAACTCAGGAATATGAAACAACTTTTGATTTTTCAGATCAGGCAGGTTTTTTAAGAGCAATAGAAAAATGCAATGGTTCGGGTGATTGCCGTAAAAGCGTATTGATTGGAGGAACAATGTGTCCAACGTTTATGGCAACCCGTGATGAGGATAAAACCACCAGGGGACGTGCAAATATTTTGCGTGAGTTTTTGACCCGTTCAGAAAAGGAAAATCCATTCAATCATGAGGAAATTTACCAGGTATTGGATTTATGTATTTCCTGTAAAGCCTGTAAAGCAGAGTGTCCGTCTAACGTGGATATAGCCAAGTTTAAAGTTGAATTTCTGCAACATTATTACGAGTTGCATGGAATTCCTTTTCGAGCTCAATTGATAGCATATCTACCCCGATTAAATAAAATTGGAAGAATAACCCGGCCATTCACGAATCAAATCACTAATTCATACTTGTTTAAAAAGGTGATTGGCTTTGCGAGAGAAAGAAAGGTGCCTGCTCTTTCGAAGTTAAGTTTGCGTAAATGGTATAAAAAGACAATCACTTTACAAGGAGCTCCCAAAGGAAAGGTATACTTATTTGCTGATGAGTTTACCGATCAAAATGAAAGTGAGATTGGAATACAAGCCATTTTATTGCTGAATAAGTTGGGCTATGAAGTTGCTATTCCAAAGCACAAGGAAAGTGGAAGAACATACCTTTCAAAAGGATTGGCAAAAACAGCAAAAAAAATAGCGGAGGAAAACGTACTACTTCTTGAAAAATTGATTTGTGAAAAAACACCATTGATTGGAATTGAACCCTCAGCAATACTTACATTTAGGGATGAATATCCGGACTTGGTAAGTAAACAATTTCAGGAAAAGGCTAGAGTTTTGGCACAAAATACATTCATGTTTGATGAATTTATTACAGCGGAATTTGAAAAGGGAAATATTGTAAAAGATGATTTTACAGATAAGCACAAAGAGATTAGGCTTCACGGACATTGTCAACAAAAAGCAATTGCATCAACTGCATCAACAAAAACAATGCTTGAGATACCAGCGAATTATCACGTGTCGGAAATACCAAGTGGTTGTTGTGGGATGGCAGGTTCTTTCGGATATGAAAAAGAGCATTATGACTTAAGTCAGAAGATTGGAGAGATGGTTTTATTTCCAGCTGTGCGTGAGGCAACAGAAGAGGAAATCATTTCTGCTCCGGGAACATCGTGTCGTCATCATATTGAGGAGGGAACAGGTCGAAAGGTATTGCACCCCGTTGAGATATTATATCAAGCTTTAGCATAAAAAAAAAGCTAATTAAAAACGTTTTTTTTGACTGTCTGTAAAATAAATTACTTTTATCCAGCCAATTTTTGCAAATCGATATGAAGCTAAAAGAACATACTCAGGAACTGTTTTTATTTGAAGAAATGAAAAAAGGGAAAGAGTACTCTTTTGATTTCTTTTTCAATTATTATTATCCGGGTCTTTGTGTATATGCTCAAAATTTGATTTCTCTTTCAGAAGATGATGCGAAGAATGTCGTGCAGGATGTATTCTTGAAATTCTGGAATGATCGTATGAAAATTTCTATTGAAACATCTGTGCGGGCGTATTTATTTGTATCAGTAAAAAATAAGTGTCTTGATTTCTTGAAAAAGAATAAGATGCATTTTAAGCTTAACGAAGAAATTGCAGGACTTGAAATTGCGGATAATAGTTTAGATACTTTTGTTTTGTCAGAATTGGAAGAATTATTTTCTCATAGCCTGAATAAATTACCCGAACGATGCCGTAAAGTTTTTGAGCTTAGTCGATTTAAAGGACTTAAAAACAGGGAGATTGCAGTTGAATTGAATATCTCAGAAAAAACGGTTGAAAACCAAATGACCAAAGCACTTCGTTTTTTAAAAACAGAATTAAAAGAATATCTTCCTCTTCTTATTTTATTCGAAAGTTTCCATTTCTTCAAATAAAAAGATCATTTTTTTCAATTTAGCGTATTTAGGCATAGGGGGAAATTGAAAAATTATCGTCTTGATGGTAAATACACCAGAAATTGAAAGAAAATAATAATATATACCAATTGATAGAGATGGAGAATCAAAACTCTTTGAGTGATTCACAGCGAGAGACCCTACGTAAATGGGTGGATGAATCTTCTGACAATGTTGAGGAGTATAACGAGATACATAAAGTTCTGACATATTCGCAACGGTTGCAGGCGATGCGAAAAGTAGATACTTTGAAGGATCTGCAAACCATGAAATCGAAAATTAGCTCCAGTGGAGTAGTTCGAAAAATCTATTCTAATTTCCAAAAAGTTGCGGCTGTCATAGTTGTTCCCTTAATTATTTATACTGCCTTTTCAATAATAGGACATTCAATATTGAATGATGGAAATGGCATTGTAAAATCAACCGAAACCGCATTTGGAGTGCGTTCTCAAATTCAATTGAGCGATGGAACCAAAGTATGGTTGAACTCTGGCAGTAAATTATTTTATCCGGAAAACTTTAAAGGAAATAAAAGGCAGGTAAAGCTGCTCGGGGAAGCTTATTTTCAAGTTCAATCTGATAAAAGACATCCATTTTATGTTGATCTGGGAGATTTTATGATAAAAGCAACCGGTACAAAATTCAATATCAGCAATTATAAAGATGATTGTAAAACAACTACTTACCTTGAATCCGGTGTCGTCTCTTTAGTTGAAATGCGAAATGATAAGGAGACGCGGTGCGCTAAACTGAATAGTGGAGAGAAGGTTGTTGTGCATAAAGCTGAAAAAAGAATTAACATCCAAAAAGTTGATGGTACAAAATATCTTAGTTGGATTGAAGGGAAGCTAATTTTTAATAATGATAATATGCTGGATGTAGCTAATAAACTGGGACATTGGTTTAATGCTGAATTTGTTATTGAAGATGCTGCGTTGAATGAATACGTTTTCACTGCAACATTTGAAAATGAATCATTAGAAGAAGTTCTTCGTTTACTCTCGTATACATCCCCTATAGAATATAAGATAATAAACAATTATCAATTGGATGATTCAACTTATACTAAACGAAAAGTAATTATTGAAAAAACAGAAAAGAATATGAATTAAACTAACAAAAAAGGGAAGCTGGACACTTCCCTTTCGAAAAATCCTGGTTGCACAGGATTAATCAATTTATTAATCTAATACGTACAAATTTATGAAAAAAAATCATTCCCACGATTGGGGGGAGAGAACATGTATTTCTCCTAAAAAAATTTTTCTTAAAATGAAGATCACACTATTAGTTGTTTTGTTTTCTGCAGTTCAGATTTTTGCAAATGGAGTGTATTCTCAAACAACGCGATTTACTCTGACGGAGGAAAATACCACAATCGAAGATGTATTGAAAACCATTGAAGACCAGTCAAATTACTATTTTTTGTACAATGGTAAATTGATTGATGTTACTCAAAAAGTGAATATTAAGGTTGAAAATCAAGATCTCGAAAATACCTTAAAGGAACTATTTAAAGAAACGGATGTAGCCTATAAAATTTATAATCGACAGATTGTTTTGTCATCATCCGTGAGTAATAATCAAAATCAACAAGAAAAAGAAGTTTCGGGTAAAGTGACAGATTCAGAAGGGCAATCGCTCCCAGGTGTTACAGTACTAATAAAGGGGACTACTAAAGGAACAATCACTGATTTTGAGGGTAACTATAAATTACAGAATGTTCCAGCTGATGCAACAATTGTTTTCTCATTTGTTGGAATGAAAACTCAAGAAACACTGATTGATGGAAGATCATCCATAAATATTGTGATGGATGAAGATGCCATTGGATTGGAAGAAGTGGTTGCTATTGGATACGGTACGATAAAGAAAAGTGATATTACCGGATCTGTTTCGTCGGTAAAAATAGACGAATTGCAGGAAGGTGTGACAAATTCGGTCGACCAGATGCTGATTGGTAAGAGTGCTGGTGTAAATGTTGTTCAGAATAGTGGCGAGCCAGGTGGCGGTATTTCCATTAATATCAGGGGAGCAAGTTCAATAAATGCTGGGAACAGTCCACTTTACGTTATCGATGGATTACCAATTGACAATTCAAGGGCTGTAAGCAACGGATCGATAAATGCTTTTGGTAATAACAGAAGCCCTAGAAGCCCACTCGCTTCGATAAACCCTTCTGATATTGAATCAATTGAAATATTGAAAGATGCATCTGCTACTGCTATCTATGGTTCCAGGGGGGCGAACGGTGTAATTTTGATTACTACCAAGTCTGGAAAAAATGAAAATATGAAAGTGACCTATCAAGGTTACCTTGGGGTGCAAAACAGAGCAAGGAAACTAGATCTTTTAAGTGCTGAAGATTATAAAAAAGTTATTAATGAAATTATTGCAGCAGGTGGAGAAAGCGAAGAATCTTTGGTAGGTGAAATAGCAAACGGAGGAAAAGGAACGGATTGGCAGGAAGAACTGAATAACGCAAATGCTTTAGTTCACGACCACCAACTGGCATTTTCAGGCGGTACTAAAAAGACTTCCTACTATATTTCTTTAAATTATATGGATCAGGAAGGGATTATGAAGAATACTGACTTTAGCAGGTATGGAGCAAGAATAAACCTAAAATCAGACCTTTCAGATAAATTCAATATTGGCTTTAATGCTACCGGTACTTACACGAAAGATAATTTCATTGCAAACGGTTTTGGAATTAACGAATGGGCAGGACCATTGTATTCCGCATATAATTTTGATCCTACGTTGCCTGTATTTGACGATAATGGTGATTATGCATTATCCCCATTGTTGACGGTAGACAATCCTGTTGCTATTTCAGAAGGCATGAGCTCAGTATCAAATACGAATCGAATCATGGCTTCGATGTATGGTGAATATCATTTCACTTCTAACGTATTTGCAAAACTGAATGTTGGTGGTGATTTTGTAAACGAAAGTCGTAAAAGTTTTATTTCCAGCCTGACTAAAGCCGGTAGGAACAATGCAGGAATCGCTGCAAATCAAAATGTAGAGAAAAGCAACTACCTGGTTGAAGGGACAGTTCATTACAGTAAAACTTTCGATATTCATTCAATCAGTGCTATGGCTGGGGCAACTTACCAACGGTTTGTTGCCAATGGCCTTAGTAATCAGGCAAGTGGCTTTCCGAATGAATCACTTGGAGCGAACAGCCTTGGAATCGGGGATCAATCCACTTTTGACATTAGTAATTACCTAACTGGTAATAGGCTGGCTTCCTATATTGGTCGTGTAAATTACTCATTGAATGACAAATACCTTCTTACTGCGACGATAAGAGCAGATGGTTCTTCTCGTTTTGGTAAAAACAACAAATTTGGTTTTTTCCCTTCTACTGCTCTTGCCTGGAAAGTATCTAATGAAGAATTCATTAAAAGTGCAGACTATATAAGCAACTTGAAAGTTCGGGCAAGCTGGGGACAAACGGGTAACCAGGAAATTGGCAATTTTCCTTCATTAAGTACTTTTGGTTCAGGAGGTACGGCAATTTGGAATGAAAGTCCGGTTACAGGAACTGCACCGTTGAGAATTCCAAATCCAGATCTGAAATGGGAGACCACTGAACAAATTAATGTGGGCGTAGATTATGGATTTTTGAATAGTAGAATAAGTGGAAGCATCGATTATTTTACCAAAAAAACAACTGATATGCTTCTGAACCTACCCGTTCCACAATCAACAGGTTTTAGTAGTATCTTATCAAATGTTGGACGTATAGATAATAGTGGATTTGAATTATCGTTGAACACAGTAAATATTACTAACCAAGATTTTAGTTGGAGAACTGACATTACTTTTACTACAATGAAAAATGAAGTAAAAGATTTGGGTGATATTTCGGAGATTATTGTTGGTGCAGGATACACTCACGTTACACAGGTAGCAATCATTAAACCTGGATTACCACTAAATTCATACTATGGATGGGAAGTTGACGGAATTTGGCAGCAAGGAGACGATTTTAGCCAGTTTACAGAAGACTATCAGCCCGGTGATTTAAAGTATGTAGATCAGGACGGAGATAAAGTAATTACGGACAAAGACAGAGTCGTTTTAGGAAATTCATTCCCAGACTATCAATGGTCAATGGCAAATACATTCTCCTATAAAGATTTTAGTTTATTCGTATTTATTGAGGGGGTTCAAGGTGTTGACATGTTAAACGGGAACCTGATTGACAATTATTTCCCAATTAACTTTAGGAGAAACAAATTTGCAGAGCCTTATTTGAACCGTTGGACACCTGACAATCCAACCAACGAATATCCCTCATTTGTTGACCCGCTGAAATTTGGACGTAGAGTTGCCAATACTCAAACCTTACTTGATGCTTCATACATAAGGCTTAAAACGGTAAGATTAAGTTACAATTTACCTCGATTAAATAGATTTGTTAAGTCTGCCCAAGTTTATGTTACTGGAGAGAACCTTTATACACTAACTGATTATATTGGATTAGATCCGGCAGTGAACCCCAACGATAATCCTAATTTCCGGATAGATTTCAATGCCTATCCAACGGCGAAAACTTTAATATTTGGGATAAAGGTTGATTTTTAATCGTATTAACTTAAAAGTAATTTAAAATGAAATCATTATATAAATTTAAAATATCAATTTTAGCCCTGATCGCAATTTTTGTATTGCATGGATGCGAGGATATCTTGGAAGAGCCCGTTCAATCGCAATTTGCCTCAGGAAATCTATTGAGTACAAAAAAAGGCTTGGAGTCTGTACTTGCAGATGCATATGCCAGGAATGGAGGCATTGCCAGAACCAGAAATATTGTCAAGAGAGAAGAAATGACCACCGATGAATTGTGGCAAACCGGAGGTGGTGAAAACGGAACGGCAGCTCCATTAATCGGTTTTAGATGGGATCCTTCAAGTACGCTGGAAGCTTTTTGTTGGATGGAATATTGGCAGATGATTCGGGATGCAAACATTATAATGGAGAGTGTCGAGAATGTATCTGACTTTAGCAGTGATCAGGATAAAAGTCAGATATTTGCTGAAGCCAGATTCTTGAGGGTCTGGGCATATTATCAGTTATGGAACCAATACGGGCCATTACCATTAAGAACAAGCCAAAATGATCCACTTGAAATTGCAAGACCAACAAAAGAAGAATTTTACACCTTTGTTGAGACTGAGCTGCTGGCTGTGATTCCAGATCTTCCCGATCCGGGAAATGAACCAGCCTATGGCCGTGTGCACTCCGGTGGAGCCCAAGCATTATTATGCAAATGGTATCTTAATACATTGCAATGGCAAAAATGTGCAAATGTTGCCCAGGATATTATTACTAGCAATGAATTTGAATTATTCGCTAATTATTATGACTTGTTCGCGCTTGAAAATGAACACAACAGCGAGTTTATTTTGGTTAAAGCAAAATTGGCCAATCAGGGAAATAAAAATAACCTTTTAGCTACGACTTTACCTTGGGGCTACAAGGAAGGCCTAGATGGAGGTTTGGAAGGAATTGTAAATGAGAAATGGGCAAATTACGCATCTCAGTATCGTTTGTATGATGAATTCTATTACAGTTTTGATGAAAATGATGACAGAAGAAAGCGGATTCTTACCAAGTATATTAACACTTCAGGAAATATCGTCAATCTATTAACGGACTATACGGATGCTACACGTGCGTTAAAATATCCACCGGATCCTGAGGCTTCGGGTGATGCGCACGGTAATGATTTTCCAATGATTCGTTATGCTGATATTTTGCTATCAAAAGCAGAGGCATTAAATCAATTGAGCGGTCCGAATTCAGAATCAATCAATTTGATTAACCAAATCAGAAACAGGGCTGGTCTGGAAGATATTCAGTTAGCTGATTTTAGTACCAAAGATGCACTAATTGAGCAAATTTTAAAGGAAAGACGATGGGAATTCTGGTACGAAGGTAAAAGAAGAAGAGATTTGATAAGAAATGGAAAGTTCATTGAATATGCCCACGATAGAGGAATATCCAATGCTACAGACAATCATCTTTGGTTTCCAATTCCTTCATCGGCAACTGATGCCAATCCGTTATTGGAACAAAACGCTGGTTATTAATAATAAGCAATAGGTGGATTCTAAATCCACCTATTTTTTACACTAATATGAAAAGTAAGAGTATATATGTTTTATTGGCAATCTTTGCAGTAACATTTTATTTTGCAGGATGCAGAAATAAAACACAAAACACAAAACAGAATATCAAACAGGAAGATAACAGGCCCAATATTGTCTTTATTTTAGCAGATGATATGGGATGGAATGGGCCTGGTTGCTATGGGAATGTGCATATCCCAACTCCAAGCATTGATCGATTAGCAGAGAATGGCGTAAGGTTTACAGAAGCATATACTTCTTTGGAGTGTATGCCAACAAGGGCGGAGTTTTTATCTGGGCAATACAGTGCAAGGACAGGCATAACGCAAGTCCACACCACCCGTGTTTACCCTAATGCCCCCTTGCTAACCCCTAATCCAGTAAAAAAGCTGCCTGTAAACAATTACACGGTGGCTAATATGCTCAAAGATGCTGGCTACGCTACTGCTATCAGTGGGAAATGGCATGTGGGAAATTCTACTGATATTGAGAAGAAAGAATTTTATGGGTTTGATTTTGTAGGTGTTGCCAAAGAAAAACCATGGGATCAGGTTGATAAGGGAAAAGCAACAGTCGAACAAACAGATGAAATAATCAAGTTTATAAAAAACAACAAAGATCATCGCTTTTTCGCATTTTTATCTTATTTCAATATTCATACGCCATTGCAAGCACCGGATAGTTTAGTTGAAAAATATGCTAGCATGGGGTATAAAAAATCAACAAACCGGTTTGGTGATGTAACCGAAGTTCCCACTGCAGAATATTTGGCAATGACAGACTTACTTGATAGTCAGGTTGGGAAATTGCAAGATAGCTTACAATCAATGGGATTAGATAAGAATACCGTTGTAATATTTACCTCTGATAATGGTGCCCTCAACAGAGCTTGGGATAATGCACCTTTAAGAGGGGCAAAAGGATTGTTATATGAAGGTGGAATACGTGTGCCTCTAATAGTCTCTTATCCGGGATTGAAATCTAATAAAAAACAGTGCAGTGAACCTATTCATATTGTTGACATGTTTCCAACTTTTATGGAATTAGCTGGTGGAACAACTCCAGAGAATAAAATAGTAGATGGTGAAAGTATATTACCTTCAATTACTGGAAATTCAAGCTTAAAACGTGAGAATATTTATTGGCATCATCCACATTATATCCATGATTACGGCAAAACCCCATCCAGTGCTATAAGAAAAGGAGACTATAAACTAATCTACTATTATGGAGATTACCTGGAAACGGATAGTTTTTCACCCGTGCAGGACAAACCTTATGGTAAGCTCATATTAGGGGAACGAATCGAATTATTTAATATTAAGTCTGACGCCGGAGAGTTAAATGATTTGTCAACTGCTAAATCTCAACTGGCAGACAGCCTTCTTAGTGAGTTGAAAACCTGGCTAAACTCTGTAAATGCAAAGCTCCCAACAAAAAATGAAAACATGGATGTTGATACCTGGTTTAAGTACAAGGCTCGATAATTATCATTAAATACCTATATAAATGAAGCAGATACTAATAATAAGTTTTATATTCTTTTTGGCTTATGGCTGCAATCAAAAAGAAAAAAACACAACAGAAGTTACTACTCCCAATGTCGCCATCATATTCATTGATGATATGGGTTATGGCGATTTAAGCTGTTATGGAGATACAATTGTGAAGACTCCAAATATTGATGCCTTGGCAGATAAGGGAGTTCGGTTTACAAATTTCTATGTAAACTCACCCATTTGTTCACCTTCACGGGTTGCGTTGAATACCGGTACCTATCCGATGCGGCATAAGATCCATTCGTACATTGCCAGCTCAAAACAAAACAGCGAGCGGGCAATGGCTAACTATCTTGACCCATCAGTTACAACTTTAGCTCGCACCTTGCACAGCAACGGATACGCAACCGGTCATTTTGGGAAATGGCACATGGGTGGAGGTCGTGACCTTGGAAATGTTCCTTATCCTACAGAATATGGATTCGACAAGTCTGTGGTTGCGTTTGAAGGAATTGGTGATCGGGTTTTATTCCCCAATGATGGCTTGTGTGAGCAAAGTGCCAAACTGGGAAAGGGAAAAATCATTTGGGCTGAAAAGTGTGTCTCATCTTCAATTTATGTGGATAGCGCACTTGCTTTTATTGAAAAATGCACAGACAAACCTTTCTATGTAAACCTGTGTACCAATGATGTGCATGACGAACACCTTCCCGATCCGGAAAAAGTAAAGAAGTGGAAGAGTGTGACCAAGAACCCCTATGAACAGAAATTTTTTGCTGTTCTTGAAGAACTGGATGTTCAAATTGGACGCTTCCTGAGCAAACTTGACGAAATGGGCAAGCTCGAAAATACGATTGTATTATTGGCAAGTGACAATGGTCCGACAGACTGGCCGCACTATTACAATGCAGCGAGGTATCCGGAGAACTATGATGGAGAACTATATGCTCCTGGTTTTACCGGAGGTTTATCAGGACGTAAGTGGAGTTTGTATGAGGGTGGAATCAGAGAGCCTTTCATTGTTTACTGGAAAGGCCATTTCCCTGAAGGAAAAACGGACAATGAAACCATCATTTCAGCAATCGATTTGTTTCCGTCTGTGTGTACCTTGTTGGGAATCGATTATCCGGATAATTTGGATGGAACTGATAAAAGTATGGCTTTCGGCGGTAATGAAATGGAGCAGGTTCCACCGGTTATGTGGGAATATGCAAGTAACCCGGGTGGTTCTATATTGCCGGGAAATAGAAATAATATTTCCCCGAACCTGGCAATCCGTGATGGAAACTGGAAATTGCTGATTAATACCGACGGCAGCACTGGACAGCTATACAATTTGAAGAATGATCCTGTTGAGAAGATAAATTTGATTGAACAGGAACCAAAGATAGCTCAGAAGCTAAAGGAGAAAGTATTTGAATGGCGAGAGTCAATGCCTGTTGAAATGAATACAAAAGTTTCCGAGTGATACAGAGGTTAAGTTTGAAGAGGCTGTCTCAAAAGAGATGGCCTCTTTTTATTTTCAGCGAAGAGTGGGAAAAAGATTGAAAGTTATCAATCTT